>CABQLK010000013.1 GCA_902465015.1 uncultured Collinsella sp. | reverse complement strand
TGAGGGTGTCGAAATTCGACAGACGTATTTGTCGATTTTTACTTGACGGAACACAGAGCCTCACGCCGCGCAGGCCCCTGTCCCTGAGGGAGCCGAGGAACTCGGACCAGGCGGCCTCGCTCTCGCTGTCGAAGCAGGCGCAGCCGAGGAACTCCTTGTGCCCGGAGGACGACATGCCGATCGCCGTGACGAGCGCGACGCTCGCGTAGCGCCCGCCGGTCCTGCACTTCATGTAGGTCGCGTCGAGCCACACGTAGGGGTGCTCGCCCTCGATCGGCCGGGTCCTGAACGCCTCGGCCTCCTCGTCCAGCCCGGCGCACAGCGCCGACACCTCGGAGCTGGACAGCGAGGAGACGCCGAGCTCCTCGGCGACGAGCCCGACCTTGCGGGTGCTCACGCCCGCGACGTACATCTCGCGCACGAGCGCGACCATGGATGCCTCGACGCGCGTGTAGCGCTCGAGTATGCCCTCGGGGAAGTAGGTCCCCTCGCGCAGCTTGGGGACCCGCAGCTCGAGGTCGCCGAGGGAGGTCGACAGGGACCTCCCGCGGTAGCCGTTCCTGCTGTTGACGCGCTCGGGCGACCTGGAGCCGCGGGGCGCGCCGCAGGCCTCCTGCGCCTGGGAGTCCATCAGGGCGTTGACCACGGACTGGATCACCTCCCTGCCGAACTCCCTCAGGTCGTCGCACCGCGAGAACAGCGCGAGCAGGGCCTCGGTCTGGGGCCGGTCGAGGCCGAGCCCCCGGTCCGGCTGGGATAGAATGTCGCTGTGGGCCATCGTCTTTCCTTTCGTCGAATATCTAGGCACTGACGATTCTAGGCGATGGCCCTCCCTTGCTTCTTACACCACGACTGCGTGCGCTACCTGGCGATGTTCATATATGGCTGGTTTCTCGCCGCATGCTATCCAGATGGGTCGAGTTATGAGGACTATCTACCTTTTGAAAGACTTTTGGCACCAAAATCTTATCCCGCGATGCTGAATACTCGCAAAAATGCACGCTCCGGAGGGTACTACCCTGTTACGGCTAGAAATCCATGCGTCATTTTATGCAATTAATTAACGCATTTATGCAAAATGGCTTACGTGCGTACGTCTCGGGGTAGATGTTTGCCTCGGCGCTGCGTAAGTCATCCTGTCTATAGTGTCTTTGACAGGCGGCCGCGGTCCCCTTTGGGGTCGCGGCCGTTTTGTTTTGGGTCAAATATGAACGTTGTGTTAATGAGTCGGTGGACGGTGGTGTTTTTCGGTGAGCGGCGTATCCTTCCAACGGTTTATCTAGTGTGTCAGTTGAAAGGAAGAGGGCGCTCGTCATTGTTTGAATGTGAACTGCCGTTTGATCACAAGACGTTGCATCTAGAGCTCGAGGACAAGAACTTCGCGGGTGTGATGGAGGGTCATCAAAACGAGTTTAAGACCACGAAATCGCAGGAAGAGCTGGTAGAGGAGTCGCTTGCCAACCCTTATGGCTCGCCGTCGCTCGAGGAGCTTTGTGCTGGCAAGAAGGATATTGTCATCATTAGCTCCGATCATACGCGCCCCGTTCCCTCGCGTGTGACGATGCCTATTCTGCTGCATCACATCCATTCCGCTGCGCCCGAGGCTCGAGTGCGTATTTTGGTTGCTACGGGTATGCATCGTCCTTCGACGCACGAGGAGCTCGTCAACAAGTACGGCGAGGAGATCGTTGCCAACGAGGAAATCGTTATGCACGTCGCGACTGACGACAGCATGATGAAAAAGATCGGCACCCTGCCTTCCGGTGGCGAGTGCATCATCAACAAGATTGCCGCCGATTGCGATCTGCTGCTTGCCGAGGGCTTTATTGAGCCGCACTTCTTTGCCGGTTTCTCTGGTAGCCGCAAGTCCGTCCTGCCTGGCATCGCCAGCTACAAGACCATCATGTACAACCACAACGGTCAGTTTGTGAATGATTCCCACTCGCGTGCCGGCAACCTGTGCCACAACCACGTAAGCGAGGACATGTTTGCTGCCGCCGAGATGGCTCACCTTGCCTTTGTGCTTAACGTGGTGCTCAACGGCAAGCACGAGGTTATCGGCTCCTTTGCAGGCGACATCCATAAGGCACACGAGGCTGGCTGCGAGTTCGTGAAGAGCCTTGCCGGCGTTGAGCCCGTCGAGTGCGAGATCGCCATCACCACCAACGGCGGCTACCCGCTCGACCAGAACATCTATCAGGCCGTGAAGGGCATGTGCTCTGCCGAGGCCACGCTTCCCGAGGGCGGCGTGATCATCGACGTCGCCGGCTGTGCCGACGGTCACGGTGGCGAGGGCTTCTATCACAACATCGCCGACAACGATCCGGCAGAGTTTGAGCGCGCTTGCATCGACCGTCCTAAGGACGAGACCCTGCCCGACCAGTGGACGAGCCAGATTTTCGCCCGCATCCTGGCGCATCACCCTGTGATCATGGTCACCGACCTGTGCGATCACCAGATGATCAAGGATATGCACATGACGCCGGTCAACACCCTCGATGAGGCGCTCAAGCTCGCCTTTGAGATGAAGGGTGCCGATGCCAAGGTGGCCGTCATTCCCGATGGCCTTGGCGTTGTCGTCGCTCAGCACTAGTACGCGGCCTAAACGAATCGTTTATAACCGACAAGAAAGATAAGGTTTTATGCTTACCAAACTCCTCTGCGAATTCGGCGCAACTGCCCTCATGATCATCTTTGGCGTGGGCGTGCACTGCGATACCGTGCTCAAGGGCACCAAGTATCAGGGTTCCGGCCACATGTTTGCCATCACCACCTGGTCTTTTGGCATCTCGGTCTGCCTGTTTGTCTTTGGCGGCGCCGTGTGCATGAACCCCGCCATGGTGCTTGCCCAGTGCATCGTAGGCCTGGTGCCGTGGAGCAGCTGCATCCCCTTCATGATTGCCGATATGCTCGGCGGCTTTGTGGGCGCCGTAATCGCTTGGCTTATGTATGCCGATGAGTTCAAGGCTTCCGAGGGCGTCGTCGACCCTATTGCCCAGCGCAACATCTTCTCGACCAACCCCACCACCGAGGGCACGAACTATGCTCGTAACTTCTTCTGCGAGGCTATCTGCACCTTTGTGTTCATCAGCGCCATCCTTGCTGCCGCTAGCCGCGCCGGCGAGAACGTTCTGATGCTCGCCATCTGCGTCGGTTTGATCGTTTGGGCCGTCGGCATGGGCATGGGCGGCATCACCGGCTTTGCCATGAACCAGGCTCGTGACCTTGGTCCTCGCATGGCCTATCAGGTGCTGCCGATCAAGAACAAGGCCGACAACAACTGGAAGTACGGCCTGCTCGTTCCTGGCATTGCTCCGTTTGTCGGTGCCGCTCTGGCCGCACTGTTTGTGCACGGTTTCTTGGGCATGTTCTAGTCTGAGGCTACATAGTTGTCCGCTGACCGCATGGGGTAACTTCCCAGCGCGTCCTCGGACATGCAAAAAGGCTCGCTGCGCACTTCGTGCGGCGAGCCTTTTTGCGTCCTGCGGAATGCGCTGGGAAGTTACCCCATGCGGTCAGCTGCGGGGCCTTTGTTGCTTTCGTACAAGCAACCCAACATATATATCTGAATTTGGATGGGAGGGGCTTGTTGCTGGTAGGGGCGTTGGGCTGTTGTCGATACTTTGGGATGGATTGTGCTTTGGGTTGGGGCGGGGCTTTGAGATGAGGGCGGAACTTTGGGATGAGGGGTTTACTTAGTTGAAGAGGGGTTTTATGGCTGAGAGGTAGTCTTTGGCTACTTCGGCCTTATCTGCTTGGAAGTTGTGCCAGGCCCACCATTGGACGGTTGCTACGAAGCTTGAGGCTATGTGGTGTAGTAAGAAGCTGCGGTCCATGGTGCCGGCGGGGCCTGCGGGGCCGACGGGGACAGTTTCGGCTGCGCGCGACATGATGGTCTTGCGTAAGCAGTCGGCGAAGACGCGTGAGCCGGCGCCGGCTACGAGGGCGCGTACGCCCTGACGACGATCCCAGAGGTTGTTGAGGATATGCTCGACCTGAACGAGTGGGTCATCGAGGGGCGTACCGTCATCGTCGAGGGCATGGGTGCAGATATCGCACACGAGCTCGGCCAGCAGGTCGTCTTTGCTCTTGAAGAGGCCGTAGAACGTGGCCCGACCCACATGGGCGCGAGCGATAATGTCGCCGACGGTAATCTTGCCGTAGTCCTCTTCGCGTAGCAGCTCGGAGAACGCCGCAACGATGGCAGCGCGGCTTTTTTCTTTGCGGGCATCCATGGCTATGCGTCCGCGTGAACGAGCAGGCAGCGGAGCGTACCGGAGCAACCCTCGTAGGGGCGCTTACCGGCGCCGTAGCCGACGGCTTCGATGCGGTAGCGTGAGGGCAGTTGGTCGGACGTGCGCAGCGCGGTGACGATGGCGGCGCCCGTGGGCGTCACGAGCTCGCCGGCGACCGGTGCAGGCGTGAGGGCGATATTGCCCGCCTGGCACAGGTTGACGACAGCGGGGACGGGAATAGGCATGAGGCCGTGGGCACAACGGATGGTTCCGTGGCCCTCGGAGAGCGACTCGACCACGATGTCCTCAATACCCAGGTCGTCGAGGCAGATGGCAACAGAGCAGACGTCGACGATGGAATCGACGGCGCCTACCTCGTGGAACATGACGGTCTCGGGCGTTTTGCCGTGGGCCTTGGCCTCGGCGGCGGCGAGCGCGGTAAAGATGGCGAGCGCACGACGCTTGGCGCCATCGCTTAGCTGCGAGCCGTCGATGATGGCGGTGACGTCCGCCAAAGAACGATGGTGATGGTGGTGGGCGTGATGATGGCCCTCGTGGCCATGGCCGTGGGTCTCATGATCATGCTCGTGGCAGTGCTCGTGCTCGCCATGGTCATGATGGTGGTGCTCATGCTCGTGCGTGTGCTCGGCAGCTGCTTCGTTGCCGTAGAGCCAGGCCATATCGTGATCGTGGTTCTCGAGCTCCTCTGCAAGCTGGACGTCGAAATCGCAGGCGTCGATGCCATGCTTGTTTACGCGCGTCACGGCGATCGAAAAGCCATCGACCGGCAGCGTGGCGAGCTGCTCGCGCAGATGCTCCTCGCTGGCGCCCAGGTCGAGCAGGGCCGCGACGGTCATGTCGCCGCTGATGCCCGAGGTGCCGTCGATGATAAGCGTGTGCTGATGGTTGGACATGAAATGCTCCTTAGCGGGCGCAGGACGCGCCGGCGCTCAGATGATTGATAAGACTTGCCTGATAGGCGGCACCGAAGCCGTTGTCGATATTGACGACCGAAACGCCGCTGGCGCAGGAGTTGAGCATGGCGAGCAGTGCGGCTACGCCACCAAAACTTGCGCCGTAGCCCACGCTGGTGGGAACGGCGATGACCGGACAGCTCACCAGACCGCCGACAACGCTCGCCAGAGCGCCCTCCATGCCGGCGATGGCGATGACCACCTGTGCCTGGGCAAGTTCCTCGGCATGCGCGAGCAGGCGGTGCAGGCCGGCGACGCCCACGTCGTAGAGGCGGTCGACCTCGTTGCCATAGAACTCGGCCGTCAACGCGGCTTCCTCGGCGACGGGCAGGTCGCTCGTGCCGGCACAGGCGACGACGATGCGCCCGTTGCCGGTAGGGGAGGGCTTGCCGCCCACGAGGGCGAGCTGCGCGTCCGGGACATATCCCAGGTCGATGCCGTTGCCGAGGAGCTCCGAGGTACGGGCCGCCTTTTCGTCGTCCAGGCGCGTGACCAGGATGCGCTCCTGGCCGGCATCGAGTAATGCTTTGATAATGGCGGCAATTTGCTCGGCGGTTTTACCGGCACCGTAGACAACCTCGCCGGCTCCCTGGCGCACTCCGCGCGAAAGATCGAGCTGCGCAAAGCCCAGATCGGCGGTTGGCGTCGTCTGGATGCGCGTGAGGGCGACTGCCGGGGTGACTGCTCCGCCGGCAACATCGCTCAGTAATTGCTCAAGATCTCGCTTATCCATATATGTTCCCTTCGACGGCGCAAAGTCTAGCACTCAAAGGGTATGTTTCCGAACACTAAGACAAAATTGTTCGGAAACTATAGGACAGACTGATTCAATTGTTAGACGGATCGACTAGTCACGCAGGATGATGTCCATGGCGAGCATCAGGTTGCGCTCGTCGATGGCAAATGGGGCGGCCTCGCGCGTCTTGGGCTTGGCGCAAAACGCGATGCCCGTGCCCGCGGCCTGAATCATGGGGATGTCGTTGGCGCCGTCGCCGATTGCCACGGTATGGGCCATGTCGACACCGCACTCAACTGCCCAGTCCAGCAGCTGGATGAGCTTGGACTCCTTGGTCACAATGTCGGCAGCTAACTTACCGGTGAGCTTGCCGTCCACGACCTCCAGACGATTGGCCAGACAAAAGTCGATACCCGCGGCAGCCACGATCTTGTCGGCGACCTCGTGAAAGCCGCCGCTTACCACGCCGACCTTCCAGCCCTTGCTGTGCGCCGAGCGCACAAGCTCCAGCGCGCCGGGGGTAAACGTCACGCGCTCAAAGGTGCGCTCGAACACACTCTCGTCCAAGCCGGCAAGCAACTCCACGCGTTCCTCGAGCGCCTGCTTAAAGTCGAGCTCGCCGCGCATGGCGCGCTCAGTGATCTGCGCCACTTGCTCGCCTACGCCGGCCTCCTCGCCCAACAGGTCGATAACTTCCTGGTTGATGAGCGTGGAGTCGATATCCATAACGATGAGGCGTGCAGTCATGGCGGGCCTTTCCGAGTGCAGTTGTATTGGGGCACATTGTCGCACGCCGCACGCCTGGGCGACGGCCACGGTGCGTCAATTGTTTCGTCTCCGTCAAGTCTTTGGGCAAGAGCTACTTTTTCGCGGCACATCGACGCGGGTGAGATAAGATAGAACGCCATGTCCGGCTGCGCGGTTTACGCAGGCTGGGCAAATCTGTACGACGCCGCCCGGAACGACACGGGGCGGCACAGATCCATAAAGGAGGATCACTGGTATGAGCCAGACCCGTCCCATCGACGAGCATTCCATGCACACCCGTACCTGCGGCGAGCTTCGCCGCGAGAACGTGGGCGAAGAGGTCACCCTCACCGGTTGGGTGAGCCGTCGCCGTGACCACGGCGGCCTTATCTTCTGCGACCTTCGTGACCGCGAGGGCATTACGCAGCTCACCTTCGACCCCGAGCACTCCGACGGCGACGCCTTTAAGATTGCCGAGACCATGCGTCCCGAGTGGCCCATCAAGATCCACGGCGTCGTGCGCTCCCGTGGCGAGGAGACCACCAACGCCAAGCTCGCGACCGGCGAGATCGAGGTCCTGACCGACCACGCCGAGGTGCTCAACACGTCTGTCACCCCGCCGTTCCAGATCGAGGACGGCATCGAGACCAGCGAGGACACCCGCCTGCGCTATCGCTATCTGGACCTCCGCCGTCCCGAGATGATGGCCAACCTCAAGCTGCGCTCCGACTTTACCTTTGCCATTCGCGAGGCGCTGCACAACCGTGAGTTCATGGAGGTCGAGACGCCCTCCCTGTTCAAGTCCACGCCCGAGGGCGCTCGCGACTTCATCGTTCCCAGCCGTATTCAGCCGGGCAACTTCTACGCCCTGCCGCAGTCCCCGCAGCTCCTGAAGCAGCTGCTCATGGTCGGTGGCGTCGAGCGCTACTACCAGGTTGCCAAGTGCTTCCGCGACGAGGACCTGCGTGCCGACCGTCAGCCCGAGTTCACCCAGGTCGATATCGAGATGTCCTTCGTGGACCAGAACGATGTCATGAGCGCGCTCGAAGAGGTCCTGTCCGATGCCTTCGGTCGCATGGGTGTCAAGATGCCCGCGCCGCTGCGTCGTATGGACTACTGGGAGGCCATGGATACCTATGGCTCCGACAAGCCCGATACCCGCTATGGCATGCACCTGGTCGATCTGACCGACATCTTTGCCAACTCCAAGTTCAAGGTCTTTGCGACTGCCGCAAACGAGGAGGGTTCTGTCGTCAAGGCCATCAACGCCAAGGGCGCCGGTGCCTGGGCACGTGCCAAGATCGATAAGCTCGCCGGCGTGGCTTCCACGTTTGGCGCCAAGGGCCTGGCATGGATCGCCTTCCGCGAGGACGGCTCCATCAACAGCCCCATCGTCAAGTTTTTCTCGGACGAGGAGATGGCGGCTCTGCGCGAGCGCATGGACGTCGAGCCCGGCGACCTTGTGATGTTTGCCGCCGGTCCGCGCCTGCTCTCTGACGAGATCCTGGGCGGCATGCGTTCCCACATGGCCAACGCGCTTGAGATCAAGCGCGAGGGCCACGACTTCCTGTGGGTCGTCAACTTCCCGCTGTTCCACTGGGATGAGGACCGCAAGGCCTATGCCGCCGAGCACCAGCCCTTCACCCTGCCGACCGAGACCGACATCGCCAAGATCGAGGCCGACCCATTGGCAGCCGGTTCTTGCACCTACGACTTTGTCATGGACGGCTTTGAGGCCGGCGGCGGCGGTATGCGTATCCACAACGCCGAGATGCAGATGTCCATGCTCAAGCTCCTGGGCTTTACCGAGGAGCGTGCCGAGTCTCAGTTCGGCTTCCTCATGGAGGCTCTCAAGTTTGGTGCACCCCCGATGGGCGGTTTCGCTCTGGGCCTGGACCGCGTGTGCATGCTGCTCACCGGTTCCGACTCCATCCGCGACGTCATGGCGTTCCCCAAGACGGCCAGCGGCTCCGACCTCATGTCGGGCGCTCCGAGTGCCGTTAGTGGCGCCCAGCTCAAGGACGTCAGCCTGCGTCTGATGTAGGGAAGCGGCTACATATTGCCTGTAACGAGGGAAGGACGCGTGCCTTCCCTCGTTTTTTATGCGCCGAGGTTGTGAGGGCATGGGGTGACCGGACGTCGAGGAAACTGCGTCCCGGAATTTGCGTCCAGAATGGGATGTACTTTCCGCCAGGGTCGCTCAGCGGAAACTGCGTCCCAGAATCCAGCCAAATAACGGGTCGCACTTTCCGGTTGAGCCTTCTGGCGGAAACTGTGTCCCATCATTGACGCTCGAAATGGGATGCGATTTCCGTCCCGCCCTCAACAAGCATCTAACGCTACAATAACTACCACGTGGCTGGGTTTTGCCGGCCGATGTGCGATGTCGCGGGAGGGGACATGGTCGAGTTTACGAAGACGATTAAAGATCCGTTGGGATTACATGCCCGCCCGGTTGCGCTGCTCTATGACATCATTGCCAAGCATCGCAGCGACGTGTCGGTTTCGATTGGTGATCGCCACACCGACGGCCGCGATGTCATGGGACTCATGGCTCTCTACGGCGAGTGCGGCGAGGACATCATCTTCCGCGTTTCGGGTGTAGACGAGGCTTCCTGCGTTACGTCGATCAGAAACCTCTCGCTCTAAGCATGACAGGGCGTGGTAAAGGATGGTCCTTTGCCGCGCCCTTTTGTTTCGTATAGGAAACTTTTCGAAATCTGAATGGGGACCCTTTCCAAAAAGTTAACCACGTGTTAGTTTACTAAAGCGAACATAGGCGTGGTTAACTTTTGCTGCGTCGATGTGAAGGACGAACTGACGTTAGGAGCCACTCATGTCTTGCGGACCGCAGATGCCGGCAATGCCGCTTTCGATGGTAAAAGCGGGCGAAACCGTGCGCGTGTCTCGTGTAAAGGGCAATGAGGATATGAAGCACCACCTCAAGGACCTCGGCTTTGTCGAGGGCAACGAAATCCACGTGGTGAGCTCGAGTGGCGCCAATATCATCGTCACCGTGCTGGGCGCACGCTTTGGCATCGATTCCAAGGTTGCCATGCACATCATGACCGTCGGTTAGTCGACGGTATTTCTGTACGCACTGAAAGGGGGACAAGTAAATGAAGACGTTGGGTGACGTTAAGGTGGGCGAGAGCTCCACCATCGTCAAGCTTCACGGTGAGGGTGCGCTTCGCCGCCACCTTATGGACCTGGGGCTCATCAAGGGCACTTCGTTCAAGGTCGTGAAGGTTGCACCGCTCGGTGATCCGGTCGAGATCAACGTGCGCGGCTACGAGCTTTCCATCCGCAAGGAGGAGGCCGCCGTCGTCGAGGTCCAGTAAGGACTCGCGGCGCATATTTCTGCAGATAAAGTTAGGTTTTTCTAACTTAATGCAGCATCTTTGAAGCACATTATCCAGCCTGCGCGGAGAAAGCAGCGCAGGCACACAAGGAAGAAGGATTGAATGGCGGATTCTCAGATCCATGTCGCGCTGGCGGGTAACCCCAACTGCGGCAAGACCACGCTTTTCAACCTGATCACCGGCGCCAACGGCTACGTTGGCAACTGGCCCGGCGTCACGGTTGAGAAAAAGGAAGCCAAGCTCCTAAGCGACAAGAACGTTACCATCACGGACCTCCCTGGCATCTACTCGCTTTCCCCCTACAGCCCCGAGGAGCAATGCTCGCGCGATTACCTCATGAGCGGCGAGCCCGATGTTGTCGTCCAGGTGGTCGACGCCACCAACCTCGAGCGTAACCTGTACCTGGCGCTTCAGGTTATCGAGACCGGCCTGCCCGTGGTCGTCGCCCTCAACATGGCCGACTTGGTCGAGAAGAACGGCGACAAGATCGACACGGACAAGCTTTCCAAGAAGCTCGGTTGTCCGGTCATGATGATCTCGGCTCTTAAGAACAAGGGCATCAAGGAGCTCTTCGAGCAGGTAAAGAAGTCTGCTGCTTCCAAGGGCCAGGTGCCGGAGCACAAGTTCGATTCCTCCATCGAGGACGTTCTGGACCACATCGAGAACAACCTGCCAGCCAGCGTTCCTGCTAACAAGCGTCGCTACTACGCCGTCAAACTGTTCGAGCGCGACGCGGACGCCTGCAAGCTCATCAACCTCACCAAGGAGAAGGCCGCTCGCGTGGAGCAGCTGGTCGCCCAGTGCGAGCAGGACTGCGACGATGACGCCGAGTCCATCATCACCGGCGAGCGCTACGGCGTCATCGCGCACATCATCGACGAGTGCCTCACCAAGGCCCCGGCCAAGATGAGCACCTCCGAGAAGATCGACCGCGTGGTTACCAACCGTATCCTGGGCTTGCCGATCTTTGTGGTCATCATGTTCTGCGTGTACTATATCGCTGTTTCTACCTTGGGCGGCACGGTGACCGACTTCACCAACGACCAGCTCTTCGGTACCGACGGTTGGTACGTGCTCGGTCAGGGCCGCGACGCCTACGACGCGGCCGTCGAGGCTGCGGGCGACAATGCCGACTCGGTCGACCCGGCACAGTACGGCCCCTATGTTCCGGGTATTACCACCGTGGTGCATGACGCCCTTGTGGCGGGCGGCACCGAGGACGGTGGCCTGGTTGATTCGCTGGTCTGCGACGGTATCGTTGGCGGCCTGGGCGCCATCTTCGGCTTTGTGCCGCAGATGTTCCTGCTGTTCGTCATGCTGTCCTTCCTGGAGGACTGCGGCTACATGGCCCGCGTCGCCTTCATCATGGACCGCGTGTTCCGCCGCTTTGGCCTGTCCGGTAAGTCCTTTATCCCCATGCTCGTGTCCTCGGGCTGCGGCGTCCCCGGCGTCATGGCTACCAAGACCATCGAGAACGAGAAGGACCGCCGCATGACGGTCATGACCACCACGTTTATTCCCTGTGGCGCTAAGCTGCCGATCATCGCCCTGCTCATGGGCTCCATCATTGGCGATTCTTCCACCACCGCAGCGTGGATCAGCCCGCTCTTCTACTTCCTGGGCGTCTTTGCCGTCATCGCCTCGGGCCTCATGCTCAAGAAGACCAAGCTCTTCGCCGGTCGCCCGACGCCGTTCGTTATGGAGCTTCCTGCCTACCACTTCCCGGCGATTCGCTCTTGGGCACTGCACGTTTGGGAGCGCTGCTGGGCCTTTATCAAGAAGGCCGGCACGGTCATCTTCGCGTCCACCGTCGTCGTTTGGTTCCTGTCCAACTTTGGTAGCTACAACGGCTCCTTTGGCTTCCTGCCTGCGATGGACGGCATCCCCGAGGAGTTCATGGACTACTCCGTGCTTGCCATGCTGGGCAACCTGGTCGCTTGGATCTTCGCCCCGCTCGGCTTTAGCACCTGGCAGGCAACCGCGCTGACCGTCTCGGGCCTCGTCGCCAAGGAGAACGTCGTCGCAACCGCCGGCTCGCTGCTGTCCGTTGCCGATGCCGGCGAGACCGATCCGAGCCTGTGGACCGCATTTGCCGGTATGTTCCCGACCATGGGCGCTTGCGTGGCATTCGGTGCCTTCAATCTGCTGTGCGCTCCGTGCTTTGCCGCCATGGGTACCATCCGCAACCAAATGGACTCCGGCAAGTGGACCGCGATTGCTATCGGCTACGAGTGCCTCTTCGCTTGGGTGATCGGCCTGTTCATCAATCAGTTCTACAACCTGTTCGTGCTGGGACAGTTTGGTTTCTGGACGATTGTCGCCGTTGTACTGCTGGTTGCGATGCTCTTCCAGATCTTCCGTCCCATGCCCAAGCATGCTTGGACCGACGAGGACGAGACCAACACTGCTTCCACCGCAGTTTCCGCTTAAGTCCGAATAAGGATTAACCCCTTTCCACGAGCCCGGGTGTCCCAGCGACACTCGGGCTTTTTGGTGGGGGAGATGTGGCGTTTCCGCAGATAAAACCGACCAAAATAAACCTGTCCCTTTTTGGTAGGTGGAGAATGGGGTAAAGTAAGTGGTGGTTAACTAGAGGAGGCTTGCTATGGCACCTATCGATATTGTTGTACTGGCTGTTATCGGCATTGCGTTTGTTGCCGTGTGCGTGCGCATCCACCGCAAGGGCACCTGCGCCGACTGCGCTCAGGGCGGCGTTTGCACGGGGCATTGCTCCAACAAAAAGACCTGCGCTGCGCTTAAGGGCGTGGACAAAATCGCCGAAGACTTGGGCCGCGGTATCAAATAAAGTCCAGGCACCCAGGCGCCTCGCGAGCATCCGTTCGCGGGGCGCTTTGCACATTTGGGGGCGAGCGCGGCGAGTTGAAGAGCGATTTTGGGGTATCGTTACCTGTACTGGTAATTGGCAACTTATCTATAACGGAGTAACCCCATGAGCGCTCGCGTAACCATGAAGGACATAGCCGCCGAGCTTGGCGTTTCCATCAATACCGTGCACAAGGCCCTGACGGGCAAGGCCGGCGTGAGCGAATCCGTGCGCTCCAAGGTGAATGCTAAGGCCGAGGCCATGGGTTACCATCGCAATACGAGCGCCTCGAGCCTGCGCCGCAAGGATATCAACCTGGTGTTTTGCCTGCCCAGCGCATCACGCGAGGGAGCGTACTTTTTCCGTTACCTTTGGGAAGGCTGCAACCGCTTTGAGCAGGAGGTGGTCGACCAGGGCATTACAGTTGAACGTATTGAATTTGGCGTGGGCGGCTACGCCGATGCGCTTGAGCAGATTGATGAGCGCCTGCAGGTAGGCGAGAAGATTGATGGCCTGCTTGCCTATGTTCCGGGTGATGACCGCGCGACCGAGCTCTTGAGACAGATTGCCGAGGCAGGCGTGACAATCGAGCTCGTCGACGGCGACCGCCCACACCTCGATCGCTTGGGTGCGAGCTTGGCCGACTATTCGACGGCAGGCAGCCTTATGGCTGAGCAGGCGGCAAATCTGGTCCACGCTTCTGGGGCTGACGCCCGCGTACTCCTGTTGGCGGGCGATCCCTATACCGATTCACACTATCTGACCGCCCGCGCCTTTCATAATTACCTGCGCGAACACGATATTCCATGGCAAGTTGAGGACCTTGCCGGCGCCCATGCGCAAGTCAAACAGCTCGAGCGCGAGCTTGAGCAGCGCTTGAGTGCGCCGGATGCTCCCGAGCTCATCTGTAGCGTTTTTGCCGTTGGTTCCGAGGTGGTCGCCGACGCGCTTGTTTCAAGCGGCAAGGCCGGCGAGGTCATGGTAATCGGCAACGACCTGTTCCCCGAGAGCGCCTTGGCCTTGCGCCGTGGCATCTTTACCAATATTGTCTATAAGGACCCGGTGAGCTTGGCCTACCGTGGCGCTAAGACTTTGGGCGAGTATTTGCTGTGGGGTAAAACTCCGGCGGAGCCCGTGCAGAAGGGTGCTGTGGAGATGGTGTTTGCCAGCAACGTCGACCACTACTGCGAGCTTGCGGGAATTTAGCCGTTTGGTCAGGTACCCCCTCTTGCGGCGTACATTTTCGGGAATATTCAGCATGCGTATGCTCCGAAAGAGGGGCAGAACGACTGTTTTCAGTGCCGCCGATGGCGTAAATCGCCATCGGCGGCACTTATTTATACCGACCGGGCGCAATATGCGCATCAAATAGGGGATCGAGGACGGTGTGCGGCGCGCCCCGATGCCGAATATTCCCAAAAATGTATGCCGGGACATGACCCACCTGAGCAAAAGCACTCAAAGCCGGTGCTCGGAGACGTCGGCCGATCCGTAAAACATGCAAGTCATGGTTCCAACAACCGTTGAGCGGGCAAAACCGACCGTTCACCCCATGGTGGTTAGGTGAACGTTCACCTATTAAGTCGCAATGAATTAGTATAGTGAACGTTCACCTAGAGGATAACGGGCGCATCGTGCGCCCTCTCCGCCAACAAAGGGGTTGTTTGATGAAAAACTTCATGGACGATCAGGATTTCCTGCTGAGCACCAAGACCGGCGAGGAGCTGTTCCACAACTTTGCCGAGGGCATGCCCATCGTTGACTACCACTGCCACATTTCTCCCAAGGAGATCTGGGACGACAAGCGTTTTGAGAACATCACCGAGGTTTGGCTGGGCGGTGACCACTACAAGTGGCGCCTGATGCGTGCAAACGGCGTTGACGAGCGCTTCATTACCGGCGATGCCCCTGCTCGTGAGAAGTTCCAGAAGTGGGCCGAGACCCTGGGCCGTTGTGTGGGCAACCCCGTCTTTGAGTGGAGCCACCTGGAGCTCAAGCGTTACTTTGGCTACGAGGGCGTCCTGAACGGCAAAACCGCTCAGGAGGTCTGGGACCTTGCCAACGCCAAGCTCGCTGAGGCCAGCTTTACCTGCCGTAACCTGATCAAGCAGTCCAACGTCCGCATGATCTGCACTACCGACGACCCCGCCGACAGCTTTGAGTGGCACAAGAAGATTGCCGCCGACGACAGTTTTGACGTTCAGGTCGTTCCCGCCATGCGCCCCGATGCCGCCCTGCGTATCGAGCGTGGCCAGGAGTTCGCCGACTACTGCAAGCGCCTTTCCGAGGTTGCCGGCGTTGAGGTCAGCGACTTCGAGGGCATGAAGGCCGCCATCTCCAAGCGCTACGATGTCGCCCACGAGCTGGGTTGCCGCGCTTCTGACCACGCACTCGACTACGTTATGTACGTTCCGGCTACTGCCGACGAGATCGAGGCCATCTTTGCCAAGGGCCTTGCCGCCGAGCCGCTTACCGAGGACGAGGTCCTCAAGTACAAGACGGCCTTTATGCAGTTCGTCGCCGGCGAGTATGTCCGCCTTGGCTGGGCCATGCAGCTGCACTTTGGCTGCAAGCGTGACAACAACCGCGCTATGTTCGCCAAACTCGGTCCCGACACCGGCTACGATTGCATCTCCAACTACACGCCGTCCGACCAGCTGGCCGATTTCCTCAACTCCATCCAGGAGTCCACGGGTCTGCCCAAGACCATTCTGTACAGCCTGAACCCCATCGACAACACCATGATCGATACCGTGATGGGCTGCTTCCAGGAGGCTCCGACCGCAGGCAAGATCCAGAACGGCTCTGCCTGGTGGTTCAACGACAACGAGGTCGGTATGCGCGAGCAGCTCACGGCTCTGGCTAACGAGGGCGTGCTGGGCAACTTTGTGGGCATGCTTACCGATTCCCGCTCCTTCCTGTCCTACCCGCGTCACGAGTACTTCCGTCGCGTGCTGTGCGGCGTGATCGGCGAGTGGGTCGAGCAGGGCAAGTATCCGGCCGACATGGAGCTGCTGGGAGCCATCGTGCGCGACATCAGCTACAACAACGCGGTCCGCTACTTTGGCTTTGACCTGGACACCGTCGAGGCCTAAACCCGCATCGAATCACACCGAACTCGGGAGCGCCGTTGCCACACGCGGCGCCCCCGTTTTGCCTGCACGCTAACAGCAATCTAAGGAGAGACATCGATGGAGAACATCAGCTACGAGACGCTCGAGAAGATCGGCTACAAGGGCTACCTGCTGCCCAAGGACGCGCCCGAGAAGGTTCTGCAGTTTGGCGAGGGCAATTTCCTGCGCGCCTTCGTCGACCGCTTCTTTGACATGGGCAACGAGGCAACCGGCTGGAACGGCAAAGTTGTCATGGTGCAGCCCATCAGCGGCGCCTTTGGCTTTGCCGACGGCATCAATGCCCAGGACGACCTGTACACCGTGCTGGTGCGCGGCAAGGAGAACGGCAACACGGTTGACGAGTCCCGCGTGATCAGCGCCTGCAGCCGCTGCCTCAATCCGTATCGCGAGGACGACTACCGCGCCATGATGGAGGTTGCCGTCTCCGACGACCTGGAGATCATCGTCTCCAACACCACCGAGGCCGGTATCGCCTACGACCCGTCCTGCAAGGCCGACGACATGCCGCCCGCGAGCTTCCCCGCCAAGCTTGCCCAGGTGCTCCACACCCGCTGGGCTGCCGGCAAGCCGGGCGTCATCGTGCTTGCCTGCGAGCTCATCGATCACAACGGCGAGGAGCTGCTGCGCATCATGAACCAGTACGTGAGCGACTGGGGCTGGGAGGACGAGTTTGCGCAGTGGATGGCCAACGACTGCACCGTCTGCACCACGCTCGTCGACACTATCGTCCCCGGCCGCATCCGCGACCCCAAGGAGGCCGCTGCCGTGGCCGAGCGCCTGGGCTACGAGGATCCCTTCCTGGCCGTGCGCGAGCCCTTCCAGATGTGGGGCATCCAGGGCGACGAGTCGCTTGCCGAGAAGCTCCCCTTTGTGAAGGCCGGCCTGCCGGGCGTCTTTGTGACCCCCGATGTCACCCCGTACAAGAAGCGCAAGGTCCGCATCCTCAACGGCACCCACACTGCCTTTGTTCCGGGCTCCTGGGTTGCTGGCTTTGACATCGTGCGCGATTGCATGCACGACGAGACCGTCCGCGGCTTCATGAACACCATGCTCTACGACGAGGTCATCCCGACGCTTGCCGCCGACTTGGATGTCGAGGACTGCAAGGCCTTTGCCGCCGCCGTCGAGAACCGCTTCGACAACCCGTTTATCGACCACGCGCTGCTCTCCATTTGCCTCAACTCCACGGCTAAGTGGCGCGCCCGCGACCTGCCCACGCTCAAGGACTACGTTGCCGAGACCGGCAACCTGCCCAAGTGCCTGGCGACGAGCCTCGCTACGCTCATCGCCTTCTACACGCAGGAGCTTGTGTCCCGCGAGGGCGATGGCCTGCACCTGCGTCGCTCCGACGGCACCGAGTACACCGCTCAGGACGATGCCTTCGTACTCGATTTCTACGCTGCCCACGCCGGGGCCGACGACGCCGAGTTGGTACACGATGTGCTCACCAACGAGCAAATGTGGGGCGAGGATCTTACGCAGATCGCCGGCCTGGAGGAGTTTGTCGTCAGCGCGCTCGCCGTCGTGCGTGCCGAGGGCGCCAAGCAGGCCTTCGCCAACGCTCAGGCGTAAATTTCCGACGCGGACGCGGGCGCGGGACGGCATGCCCGCGCCTCGACTTCTGCTCAACCTGTAGGGTTAGGACCATTTGCAATGAACACTATCCAGATCAATCCGGCCGACAACGTGATCGTCGCGCTGTCTCCGCTTGCCAAGGGCATCGCCGTCGAGGTTCCCGGCGTGGGCGAGGTCGTTGCCGCGGAGGACATTCCGCAGGGCCACAAGATGGCCGTGCGCCCGATTGCCGCGGGGGAGGACGTCATCAAGTACGGCCTTCCTATCGGTCATGTGACGGGCGATGTCCAGCCCGGTCAGTGGCTTCATACACATAACGTCAAGACCAACCTTTCGGGCGAGGTCGAGTACGCTTACAACCCCACGCATCCGGTCGTTGAGTCGGTTGAGCCCGAGACCTTTATGGGGTTCCGCCGCGCCGACGGTCGTGCCGCGACGCGCAACGAGCTGTGGATCATCCCCACGGTCGGCTGTGTCAACGAAGTCGCCCGTGCCATGTGCGAGCAGGCCCAGGATTTGGTCGATGGCTCGCTGGAGGGCGTCTACTACTTCCCGCATCCCTTTGGCTGCTCGCAGACCGGCGCCGACCACGCCCAGACCCGTCGTCTGCTGGTGGCACTGTCGCGTCACGCAAACGCCGCGGGCGTGCTGTTCTTGTCGCTCGGTTGCGAGAACTGCACGCATCAGCAGGTGCTCGACGAACTCGGTGACTTCGATCACGAGCGCGTTCGTTTTCTCACCTGCCAGGATGTAGCCGACGAGCAGATCGAGGGCCACAAGATTCTGTCCGAGCTGGCTGACCTGGCCAAGCAGGCCAAGCGTGAGCCCATTCCGGCCTCCGAGCTGGTCATCGGCCTTAAGTGCGGTGGCTCCGACGGTCTTTCGGGCATTACCGCCAACCCCACGATCGGCCGCGTGAGCGATATGGTCGTCGCCCGCGGTGGCACGTCGGTGCTCACCGAGGTGCCCGAGATGTTTGGCGCGGAGAGCATTCTGCTCGATCGTTGCGAGAGCCAGGATGTCTTTAACGCGGCGGCCGACATGCTCAACGGCTTTAAGGACTACTTCATTAGCCACGGCGAGGTCGTCTATGAGAACCCGAGCCCCGGCAACAAGGATGGCGGCATCACCACGCTCGAGGACAAGAGCTGCGGCTGCGTGCAAAAGGGCGGCTCTGCCCCCATCGTCGACGTGCTGCCGTACGCCGGCCAGGCTACCAAGCATGGTCTGAACATGCTGTGCGGTCCGGGCAACGACATGGTATCCACCACGGCCCTGACGGCTGCCGGCTGCCACGTGATCCTGTTCTCGACCGGCCGCGGCACGCCGTTTGGTGCGCCGGCGCCTACGCTCAAGGTGTTCACCAACCAGCGTCTGTGCGACCACAAGGCCAACTGGATGGACTTTAACGCCGGCGTGGTCGCCACCGGCGAGCGTACGCTCGATGAGGCTGCCGGCGATCTGTATCAGCTGGTGCTGGACACGGCGAGCGGTAGGCTTACAAGTGCCGAGCGCCGCGGCTGTCACGAGATCAGCATCTGGAAGGACGGCGTCTGCCTGTAGCGATGACACGTTGAGCGCGTGATCGGACAGGCTGTGCAAAGACTGGACGACCCCGCTGAGGACATTCTCGGCGGGGTCGTTTTTTCGTTTCTCGTTGCGTTGTCGTGCACGGCTTTTTTTGGGGAAGGGTGCCCGGCACCTCTCTCATCTCCAGAGAACAATGAACGTTCACCTAGTGGTTGCGTGGTGCTGAATCGATTTAATAATCAAAAATGCAGGGATTTTTTCATTTTCAGGTCCGTTCAACGGCAAAAAACGACCGTTCAAGGATAATATGCAAGTGAACGTTCACCTATCATAAGCAATCGCGCATAATCTAGCTAAACGTTCACCATGAACGGCATGCAGACAGACGTCGGTATGGACTCCAATGTCTTGTTCCAAGACAATCGAGAAAAGAGAGGGAGCTCGATGACTAACAAGATCGGTAAAAAGCGCAAGATCACATTCTGGACGCGCTTGGGCTTTGGTATGGGCGGCATGCTCAACTCCGGTGCCCTGAGCTTTACGCACAGCTACATGGTGCTGTTCCTGTCCACGGAGTGCGGCCTGTCCGCAGGCGAGGCTGCGCTGATCAGTTCGTTTGCCATCTACCTCAACGCCATTCTTTGCCCGTTGATGGGCTTTGTGGCCGATAACTTCTATGCCACCAAGATCGGCCGCATCTTTGGTCGTCGCCGTTTCTGGATCTTGCTGGCTATCCCGATGATGATCGCCGAGCCGCTCATCTTTGTGGCTACGCCGTTCGGCTTCCCGTACTACTTTGCGCTGTACCTGATCTACAACGTCGCGTACACGTTCTGCACCGCCAACCTGTCGCCGCTTACCATCGAGATGACCGACGACTTCAAGGAGCGTACGTACCTCACTGGCTACAAGCACCTCTTTGGTAACGCCGCCGGCTTCCTGATGGCAGCGCTCGTCGGCTTTGGTTTTGGCACCTTTGGCGAGACCAACCCGTTCAGCTATTTCATCATTGCTACGATCAACGCTTCGGTCATGGCAATCTCACTGCTCTGCGTGTACCTGTCCACGTGGGAGCACACCCCCGAGGAGGTCGCTCAGGAGAAGATCGAGAGCGTCGGCGAGGGCATCAAGAAGTTCTTCATCGACGTCGTTTCCACCTTCCGCAACAAGTCCTTCCGCAAGGTTCTGTACGCACAGGTCTCCACAAAGCTCGCCGCCGCCTGCTGGTCTGCCTGCCTGTCCTTCTTCATCGTCTACTGCCTGCAGATTCCTAAGTCCTACGAGTCCGTGATGGAGATGCCCGGCAAGGTCGTCGCTATCGTCTGCACTGCCATCTGGGTCGCCCTCATGGCCAAGAAGGGCTTCCACAAGTCTTGGTACCTGGCAAACGTCGGTTGCGCTGCGTGCATCATCGCCTACAACTACTTCGCCTTTGGTCAGATTAACGGCACCTCTACGGTCGCCATCGCCATGATCGCCTACCCCGTCATCTTCGCCATCTGGAAGTTCTTCTACGTTGGTTTCCAGTATCTGCCCGATGTCCTGCTCAACTACATCCCCGATGTCGATGAGCTCATCACCCTGCGTCGTCGTGAGGGCATCTACAGCTCCGCACAGCAGCTCTGCCAGCAGATTGCCCAGGCTGTCGCCGTCAACGCATGGGCTATCGTCCTTGCTGCCTCCGGCTTCATTCAGACCGCTGGCAACAGCGACGCCGTGACCCAGCCCGCTACCGTGCCTCTGTACATCTGCGGCTACATGCTCATCGGCTGCGCCGGCTTCTTCCTGCTTGCAGCTGTCCTTGCCCGCGGCATCAAGATCGACAAGGAGCAGTGCGACATCCTCTGCGACGAGATCAAGCGCGTCAAGGAGGGCGGCAAGATGGCAGACGTCAAGCCCGAGGTCAAGGCGCTTTGCGAGGAGCTCTCCGGCTTTAAGTACGAGGATTGCTTTGCCCACAACAATGTTGGCTTCCAGGACGGCAGCGTAATTCCCGCCGAGTAAGGCCAATGCATCGTCCAAACCACAGGGCCGTGCCACCGGAATTCTGCCGGCAGGCGCGGCCCTTTTTTCAACAGCGTACAATTTGCCTTTAGAGCATCTTTTTGAGGGAGAAATCCATGGAGACGAACGTTATCTGGCGCAACGCCCGCGCGGCCGTGATCGAGCTCGACGACGGCGGCTACTTTACCTGCGCCGATACGTGGAAGATCTTTGTCAACGACGAGCCCACTGGCACCACGAACACGGTAGAGACCTATGTCGACGGCCTGGTTCCCGGCAAGCGCAACCTGATTCGCTTTGTTTGCGGCGAGCGCGAGCTGAGCGTGGGCGTCACTACGCCGGCAGAGCCTTTTACCATTAACGTTCGCGACTGCGGCGCCAAGGGCGATGCCGAGCACGACGACACCACCAACATCCAGGCTGCCATCATGGCCTGCCCCAAGGGCGGGCGCGTGCTGATTCCCGCTGGCAACTACCGCATCAAGTCCCTCTTCCTTAAGAGCAATATCAACATCGAGCTTGCCGAGGGCGCGGTGCTGCTGGCCCGTCACGACCGCGCGGCGCTTGCCTACATTCCGGGCACGGTCACGGGTGACAAGGGCACCGGGTATGCCGGCACCGATATGCTGCCCCTGGGCCGCTGGGAGGGCGAGAGCTTTTCGACCTATTGCTCGACCTTTACGGGTCTGAGCGTGCACGACGTGTGCATCTATGGCCGCGGCGCCATCGACGGCCAGACCGATTTTGCCGAGGATAACTGGTGGAATAAGGACTTTAAGAACATCTTCCGCCCCGAGGAGGGCCGCGAGATCGCCCGCCCGCGCATGATCTTCCTGTCCGAGTGCCAGAACGTGGGCCTGGTGGGCTTCACCGTCCGCAACAGCCCGGCGTGGAACATCCATCCCGTCTTGTGCGAGCACGTCGATGCGCTCTGCCTGTCAATCGAAGGTCCCAAGAACTCCCACAACACCGATGGCTTCGATCCCGAGAGCTGCGGTTTTGTCCGCGTCCTTGGCTGCCAGTTCTCGGTGGGCGACGACTGCATCGCCATCAAGAGCGGCAAGCTGGGCATCGAGCCCGAGCTTCGTCCCGCTACACACGATATGCTCGTCTCGCACTGCTATATGCACGATGGCCACGGCGCCGTGGTGCTGGGATCCGAGGCTGCCGGCGGCATCAAGGACCTTACCGTGAGCAAGTGCCTCTTTGAGCGCACCGACCGTGGCCTGCGCGTCAAGACCCGCCGCGGCCGCGGCAAGGACGCCGTCAACGAGGGTATCACCTTCGAGCACATTCGCATGGACAAGGTGCTCACGCCCTTCGTGGTCAACTCGTTCTACTTCTGCGATAAGGACGGCAAGACCGACTATGTCCAGAGCCGCGACGCGGTGCCCGTCGACGACCGTACGCCCGGCTTTGGCGCCACGACGTTCCGCGACATCGAGGCCACCAACTGCCACGCGGCCGCGGCCTATATCACGGGACTGCCCGAGAGCAAGGTGACGCGCCTGACGTTCCAGGATGTCCATGTGACCTTTGCCGCCGATGCCGAGCCCTTTGTGCCGGCCATGGCCTGTGGCGTGGAGCCGATGGTGCGCCAGGGCATCATCGCACAGAACGTGAAAGTCCTCGACCTGCAAAATGTGGTTATTGAGGGCCAGGACGGCGAGGAGCTGCAGCTCCAGAACGTCGGCAAAGTCGTCCGTTCCTAACCCGGGTTGATGACCAGGGCTGCATTGTCGGATAGGTCGGCAATGCAGCCCTCGTGCGATACGGCCGTGTGCGCTGCGCTACGCATCATGGTGAAAGGGAATACATGCTCAATAAAACGATTCCTGTCGGGGTCGATGGCTCGTCTGCCACGATTGCGTCTTATGTTTTTGCTCCGACCGAAGATGCTTATGCTTTAAAACCGCTGCCTGCAGTTATGGTCGTGCCAGGAGGCGGCTACGATCACGTTTCGCCGCGCGAAGGCGAGCCGGTAGCGCTCCGTTTGTTGGCGATGGGCTACCAAGCGTTTGTGCTGAACTACTCGGTTGCTCCGGCTGTCTATCCGCTGGCATTGCAAGAACTCGCGCGGGCGGTCGATACCGTGCGAAGTCATGCGACGGAGTTCTGTGTCGATCCTGACCGGATTACGGTCATGGGTTTTTCGGCGGGTGGACACCTGGTTGGCTTGCTCGGGGCGCTTTGGGACAAACCTTGGCTTGCAGAGTCGATCGCGACATCGCCTGAGTCGATTCGGCCTGACGCACTTTGCTTGGGCTATCCGGTCGTAAGCTCGGGGGCCTATGCCCATCGTGGCTCGTTTGAACACCTAACGGGTGCCGATGACGTTTTGGCTCAAAAGTTGTCGATCGAGAACATGGTGGGCGAAGGTTTTCCCCGTACGTTCTTATGGCATACCGCCGAGGATGCATCGGTGCCAGTCCAAAATAGCCTTTTGCTTGCGCAGGCGCTTGCCGATCACGGGATTGGCTTTAGCTTACATATTTTTCCGCATGGAAAGCACGGAGCATCGCTCGCCACGGCCCAAACGGCATTTAAGGGTAGCGCCGAGCATATTCAGCCACAGGTTCAGGGCTGGCCTGAGCAGTTTGCCGCCTGGGAGCGTGATGGACGATGAACGAAAGTATCAATGAGCTGCGTGTTTCGAGGGCTGCGTCAGGAGCGTATCCAACGATTTCTGATGCCTTGGCGGCAACCGATCAACTCTATCCGGACGCCGAGCAGGCGGTGACGATCCATATTGATCCGGGTGAGTACCGCGAGCGGGTCGAGATCCATCGGCCGCATGTGACGTTGGCGGGCGAGACGGCTGACAGCGTGTGCATCGTGGGCAGCCTGGGTGCCAAGATGCCCTCGGAGGACGGCTCGGGTGTCGACGGTACGCTCGGCACGTTTAGGACCTATACCGTTTTAGTCGATGCCGACGACGTGCGGCTCGAGAACCTCACGATCGTCAACGACGCCGGGGATGGTCGCGAGGTGGGACAGGCGATTGCCCTGTACGCCGACGGCGACCGTTTGGTGGTCGACGCCTGTTGTATTACGGGACGCCAGGACACGCTGTTTTTGGGCCCGTTGCCCCCGCGCGAAGTTAAACCGGGCGGGTTTATGGGGCCCAAGCAGTTTGCGCCGCGCCGGGTGGGCCGTCAGTATTTCCGACGCTGCCGGATTGAGGGCGATGTCGACTTTATCTTTGGCGGCGCGCGTGCCTATTTTGAGGGGTGTGAGATTCGCTCACTCAACCGCGATATGGACGTGAACGGTTACGTGACGGCGGCATCGACGCCCGAGGGAGAGCCGTACGGCTTCGTGTTCCACGGCTGTTCGTTTACAGCTCCGGATGACGTGGCGCCGGATTCGGTCTACCTGGGCCGTCCTTGGCGCGAGTGGGCGCAAACCGTGCTGATCGATTGCTGGCTGGGGCAACACATCAAGCGCGAAGGTTGGTGGGACTGGAATAAGCCGGCGGCGCACGAGAGGACGCGCTACGCTGGCACAAGCCTACATGGCCCGGCGGGTGATGCTGCTGGCTGGGCGCCGTGGACGCGCGAACTCGATGCGACGGCCGCTGCCCGGTACGCTCGCGAGCAGGTGCTTGCCGGTGCGGACGGCTGGGACCCCGAGGGCGGCGATGGTGATGCGGTGGAGACCGCCAGTCTTTCCGATAGCGGCCGCACAGTGCATATCGACATCTATTACGAAGACGAACCGGCGCTTCGCGACCGTCTTAAGCGCGAGGGGCGTTCCGCCGCGTTTAAGGGCGCGACGCCCGGTGACTTTGAGGCATGGCAAATTGCGACGAGGGATCGGCTGTTTGACCTGCTGGGCTTATCGATTATGGATCGCGCGCCAATCGAGGTGCGCGAGCTCGATCGAGTGCAGATTGCTGGCGGTATCGTGCGCACCCATGCGATGTTGCAGGTGGAGCGCGACGTTTGGATGCCGTTCTACCTACTGGAGCCGCAGGCGCCCAAGCTCGATGCGCACGGCTGCAAGCGCTGCTATATCTGCCCGCATGGCCACCAGGGCGCCGGCGCCGCAAGTGTTGCGGGCGTAACGGGCGTGCCGGCGGTCGACGATGCCGTACGCAAGTTTAACTACGACTACGGCTTGCGTCTGGCGCGCATGGGCTATGTGACCGTCTGCCCCGATGCACGTGGCTGGGGCTATCGCCGCGACTGGAAGGGGCAGGGCGACGACGAGAACAGTTATCTGCGCGGGACCTGCCTAAACCAGGCGCGCATGGCGGAGCCGCTGGGCCTTACGGTTGCAGGTCTCAACGCCTGGGACAACATACGTCTGATCGATTACCTGGAGGCGCGCGGCGACATTGCCATGGACGACCTGGGCTGCTTTGGCTTTTCGGGCGGCGGATACATGACGTTGTACCTGGCGGCGCTCGACCCACGCGTGCGCAAGGCGTTTGTCTCGGGCTATCTGTACGGTGTCGACGATTCGCTGCTGCACCTCAACGGCAACTGCAGCTGCAACTATGTGCCGGGACTGTGGCACCTGCTCGATATGGGCGATATCGCGTCGCTCATTGCGCCACGCCCGCTGCTGGTGCAGAGTTGCGAGGGTGATCATCTCAACGGCGCCCGCGGACTTGCGAATGTTGATGAGCAGCTCTCCATCGTTCGGGACGCCTATGGCCTCGTGGGACATGCCGACGACCTGTTGCACGAGGTTTGCCCGGGCGGACACCATCTGGGCGTTGCGTACCTTGCCGAGGATATCGAATGGCTTGACGGGCATGCTGCCGGGGCCCGTTCCTAGATCGTGGGCGTTGTTGCGGGCAAACGGTAATGACTGATGAGGCCAAAGACCGCCGTGTGGGCGGGAAGGAGTATAAATATGAAACCGATGAAGACCTTGAGCGAGTCGACCATCTGCTGCTTTGGTGATTCGACCACGTGGGGCGACAATGGATGCGGCGCAGGCGGCAACGACATTTCCTGGACCACGCACCTGGGCGCGCTGTTGGACGGTGCGACTGTTGAGAACTTTGGCATCAAGGGTTCGCGCATTGCCGTCAAGGCCGACCGCACCGATTCGTTTGTCGAGCGCCTAGACGGCATCGATGATGCGGCGGATATCTACATTGTCTTTGGCGGCGTCAACGATTTTAGCCGCAATGTGCCGCTCGGCGAGTTGGGCAGCACCGATGTGCATGAGTTCTATGGTGCGGTCGACTATCTGATTCGAACCATCACGGCGCGCTCGTCCCAGGCAAGGCTCGTGTTTATGACGCCGTGCAAGACGAGCGGCAAGCACGAGAAGGATATCCCGGCAAGCAACGAGGCCAACCATCTGGGCCTGACGCAGGTCGCCTACGTAAAGGCGATGCTGGAGGTCTGCGACCGCTACTCCGTGCCGGTGATCGACCTGTATGCGCAAAGCGGCATCAGTCCGTTTTTGCCGGAGCACCGCGCGCTCTACATGCCGGACGGTCTGCATTACAGCCCTGCCGGCTATGAGCGCCTGGCGCATCGCATCGCCGCGGGACTTACCGCCGTTTGCCGTTAAAAGTCTGCCGTTTACGGGGATTATAGGGTTAACGTTCACCTTATAATCCCCGTTCGCGTTACACTAGGTTAACGTTCACCCATCAATAACGTCAGAGGGGACAGCAATGGGCTGCAATCAGATTCTGGACCGCTATATCGAGCAGTTGATCGAGACCTCTACGCCGCAGGCGCCGGCCTGGAACATCGAAAAGCTCCGTGCCGGCAAGGAAAACACCTGGAACTACATCGATGGCTGCATGATCAAGGCACTCATCGAGCTGTACGAGATCACGGGTGAGCAGCGCTACCTGACCTTTGCCGACGACTATATCGACTTCTTTGTCCAGGACGACGGTACCATCAAGCACTACAAGCCCGAGGAGTACAACCTCGA
Organism: uncultured Collinsella sp.; assembly: GCA_902465015.1. Lineage (GTDB taxonomy): Bacteria > Actinomycetota > Coriobacteriia > Coriobacteriales > Coriobacteriaceae > Collinsella. Next base: position 16,498 of record CABQLK010000013.1, on the reverse strand, counting down.
CAACGTCAACGCGGGCAAGACCCTCTATAAGCTCTACGATTTGGTGGGCAAGCCTAAGTACCGTGCCGCCATGGATACCATCTACCGTCAGCTCGAGACCCAGCCGCGCACCAAAGAGGGCGTGTTCTGGCACAAGGCCGTTTATCCCAATCAGATCTGGCTCGACGGTATGTACATGGCGCAGCCGTTCTACATGCAGTACGAGCTGAGCTTCCACAACCGCCGCGCCTGCTCGGATAGCTTCCATATGTTCCAGGTCGTGCACGATCTGATGCGCAACCCGCTCAACGGTCTGTACTACCACGCGTACGACGCGAGCCGCAAGCAGTTCTGGTGCGATCCCGTTACGGGTCTTTCCGCCAACTTCTGGCTGCGTGCCGAGGGCTGGTTTGCCATGGCGCTCATCGATACCTGGGAGCTCATGCCGCCCTCGATGTCGGCCGAGAAGGACGAGATCCGCAAAATGTTCCATGACCTGATCGATGCCATGCTACCGTACCAGGACGAGAAGACCGGCATGTGGCACCAGGTCATCAACCTGCCCAATATTGCGCCTAACTACCTGGAGGAGTCGGGCAGCGCCATCTTTGCCAACGCCATCATGAAGGGCGTGCGTTTGGGTGTGCTGGGCGAGCGCTACTACCAGCATGGCCGCCGCGCCTTCGATGGTATCTGCGAGACCTGCCTGTCCGAGCACGATGGTCAGCTGGCGCTTGATAACATCTGCCTGGTCGCGGGCCTTGGTAACACCGCGCACCGCGAGGGCACGTTTGGCTACTACATGAGCGAGCCTATCGTCAAAAACGACGCGAAGGGTGTGGCACCGCTGGTGCTCGCCTATATCGAGACCATGCATCACGACAAGCTAGCCGGCAAGCGCGACCCGCTCGCTCCCTCGGGCGTGTGTTCGATCGATGACCCGTTTGGCGGATACACCCCGGGCATCAACGCCTGTAAGGGATGTGAATAGCGTGGGGGCCATTACCCCGGGCGTGCGTTTGCACGACCTTCCGCAAGGGACCGTCGAGGAACGTATTCGCATGGCAGGGGAGCTGGGCTTTTCGTGCATTCAGCTGCCGAGCAAGGTGCTCTACGCATCGATGGGGATCGATCGAAGCGGTCTGACCCGCGAGCTCGCCGACCATTTGTGTGCGGTGCTCGACGAGGCGGGTGTTTCGGTCGCCGTACTCGGCTGCTATAAGAATCTGGCGACACCCGATCGACAACAGCTCATGGATACCTTTGCCGAGTACGAGGCGTGCCTCAACTTTGCCCAGATGCTCGGCGGCTGCCCGGTTGGTACCGAGACCGGTCGTCCCAATGCGCAGAACTGCGTTGCTGACGACCGTATGACCGACGAGGCGCTCGATGCGTTTATGGACGGACTCGCACGTGTCTGCGAGTGCGCCGAGGCCGTGGGTGGGCAAATACTGATTGAGCCCGGCTGGAACGAGACGGTCAACACGCCAGATCGCTGCCGTGAGGTGCTGGAGCGCGTTTCGAGCCCGGTGCTCGGCGTGATCTACGACCCGGTGTCGCTGCTGCATCCCAGCGTCGTTGGCGAGGCACAAGAAATCACCGCGCGTATGCTCTACTTATGCGGCAGCAAGATCCGCGTTCTGCATGCCAAGGATTTTGAAGTCGTCGGCAACGAGGACGAGGCCGGTTGGTGCGACGGCACGGGCTCGCGCCTGGTGTGCCACGGCGTGGGCGAGACGGGCTGCTATGACTTTGAGCCCGTGGTGGCCTGGGCGGCTGCCGCCCGCCCTGGGATTCCCTGCGTGGTCGAGAACAGCGTGCCGGCGACGGCGGCTGGCTGCCTGACGACACTCGAGCGCATGTCCGCTCGCTGCGGGGCATCGCATCGCGAGATATAGCATTGGCTTTTGCCGTGGCGGCAAATTGAGCTTGCCTGACTGGGGGCGACGGTGAAGGGTCTTTATCGTCGTCTCATTGGATTACATCAAAAAGGGGAGTTGCGTGGCTATCCACATTGTCGAAGAGGCGAATCGTTGCCTAGGTTGCAAAAGGGCGTTCTGCCAGCTTAAAGGCTGCCCGGTTCAGACACCTATCCCGCAGGTCATTGACCTGTTCAAACAGCGTCATCTGGAAGAGGCGGGCGAGCTGCTGTTCCAGAACAATCCCATGAGCGCGGTCTGCTCCATGATCTGCAACCATTCGGGCCAGTGCGAGGGCGCGTGCATCCAGGGCCGCAAGGGCACACCGGTGCATTTTTCGAGTATCGAGAACTATATCTCGACTGCATATTTGGACCGCAAGGAGTGGAAGCCCGCGCCGTCGTGCGGCAAGCAGGTTGCCGTGGTCGGTTCCGGTCCTGCCGGCATTACCGTGGCCATTAAGATGGCCCAGCTGGGCTGTGCCGTCACGGTGTTTGAACAGCGCCCCGAGATCGGCGGCGTACTGGAGTACGGCATCCCCGAGTTCCGCCTGCCGCGCTCGCTGGTGCAAAAATACCGCCATGTGATGTGCTCACTGGGCGTTCGCGTGCGCCCGTCGACCACTATTGGCGGCGCGCTGCATATCGACGACCTGCTACGCGACGGCTACGATGCGGTCTTTGTGGGTACCGGCACCTGGCGCGCCCGCAAGCTGGGTATTCCCGGCGAGTCGCGCGGCAACGTGCTGTTTGGCATCGATTATCTGGTCGATCCCACGAGTGTGGCGATTGGGCAGAACGTGGCAGTTATCGGCGCCGGCAACGTGGCCATGGATGTTGCCCGCACGGCGCTGCGCTCGGGCGCGCGCAAGGTTACCGTGTATGCCCGCTCGCGCCATATCTCGGCTATCGACGACGAGGTCGAGCTGACCGAGCTCGATGGCGCCGAAATCGTGTGCGGCAAAGCCATCTGCGCCATCGACGATAACGGTCCGGTCTTCGAGACGGCTATCTTCGATGAGGACGATAACGTGGTGGGCTACGAGGAAGAGCTCGACCATGCACCCGCCGACACGGTGGTCATCGCGGCCTCACAGGTGCCCAAGGACAAGCTCGTGCTTACGACAGGTGGCCTGGAGACCGACCATCGCGGCCTGCTGTCGGTCGACGAGCGGGGCATGACGACGGTGCCCGGCGTCTTTGCCGCCGGCGACGTGGTCAACGGCCCGCTCACGGTCGTCCATGCCGTAGCCGGCGCCAAGCTCGCCGTCGAAGGCATGACCAGCTACCTGGGTCTCTAGCCCATCCCATCCCATCCATCAGTTGCGGTGAAATACGGACTGTTTTGGCTGTCAAAAGCCTTATCTACTCCGTATTCCACCGCAACTTTTTTTGTGAGGTGGGCTAGAGACGCTGCATGCGGTACCCGACACCCATGTGCGTCTGAATCATCTTGGGGTGAGAGGGGTCTGCCTCGATCTTCTTGCGCAGGGTGCGCATGAACACGCGCAGGCTCGCCAGATCGCTGTCCCAGCTCGTGCCCCATATCTCGCGGGTGATGAAGGTGTGGGTGAGCACCTTGTCGACGTTTTTCGCCAGAAGGACGAGCAATTTGTACTCGGTTGGGGTGAGCGAGAGCTCGCGTCCGTCTTTCGTAGCGTATCCCGCGGCGTAGTCGATATGCAGCGGACCGTTGTCGAACGTGCTCGCTTCTGTCGACTCGCTCGACGCCATCGAGGAGCGCCTCAAATTCGCACGGACGCGCGCGAGCAACTCATCCACAGAAAAGGGCTTGGTGAGGTAGTCGTCTGCCCCTGCGTCAAGTGCTGCAATCTTGTCGGAATCTTCGGTGCGCGCCGAAATGACGATAATGGGGACTGCCGACCAGCTTCGGATCTTCGTGATGACCTCGATACCGTCAATGTCGGGAAGGCCGAGGTCGAGCATAATGAGGCTGGGGCCGTGCGACACCGCATCCATGATGGCGGCCTGGCCGTTGCAAACCTTGCTCACGACATAGCCGTGAAGGTCAAGTGCGGTCGAAACGAGGTTTTGAACGGTCAGGTCATCTTCGACCAAGAGGACGCGTGGCTTAGCGGCATTATTCATGAATCTCGATCTCCTCGGCAGGCAGGGTAAAACGGAAGACGGCCCCATGGGGGTGGTTGTCGCGAACTTCGATGACGCCGCCATGCGCCTCCACGATGGAGCGGCAGAGCGACAGCCCAAGGCCGATGCTTCGACGCGAATCCACGGGCCGCGTATTGCTTGAGGTGAAGAAGCGCTCAAAGATATGAGGCTTGTCGCAGTCTGCTACACCCGGCCCATCGTCTGCGACGTCCACCACGATGAACTCACCCTCGCGACGTGCGCTGATGGTGACAGTCGAGTCCTCGGGCGTGTATTTGAAGGCGTTCATGATGAGATTCGTAAGCACCTGCATGATGAGATGGACGTCGATGCGTACCAGCAGGATGTCGTCAGTGTGCTCGATGGTGACGGCACGTCCATGCGATGCTTGGGCGACATGGCTGAGGGCGGCCTCGATGACCTCGTCGATGAGCTCGGATGTTAAGTTGAGGCGAATGGTGCCGTCCTCGACGCGTGTGATGGCGAGGAGGTTTTCCACGGTATCGATAAGCCAGAGGGAGTCGTCGTAGATGGCATCGGCAAGATCGCAGCGTTGTTCGAGGCTGAGCTTCTCGTCGCTCTTCCGAAGGATTGCCGCAGATCCGGATATAGCCGTGAGGGGTGTCCTCAAATCGTGGCCGATGGAGCGCAAAAGGTTGGCGCGCAGCTGCTCGTTTTTCGCCAAGACCGCAGCCTCTTCGCGCTCTTGCGCCGCCCGGTCGCTTTCGAGCGCCAAGGCGCATTCACCTACGATAGATAGGACGATCGAATGCTCGAAGGCTTCGATCTCGCGCCCCTCCAGGGCGATGCCGATGACACCGAATACGTTGTCGCCGGTGCGAACCGCGAGGTAGAGACAGCGCGCCTCAGGCAGGGTCCGCGTGCTTGCGCCCGCGCGCTTGTTGTTGGTGTAGGTCCAGGTTGCAACGGCGCGCTCGTAGTCGGTGAGCAGCGACGCGGATCGGTTTTCGGTGCCAGCGGACTCATAGAGCGCCTTGCCGAGCGTGCCGTGTTCGGCGGGGTAGAAGACCACGTCGAGTTTTAGCAGTTTGACGAGTTGGTTCATGGCGACGCGGGCGCACTCCTCCGCGCTATGGGCTTGCTGCAAGAGCTGGTTCGTTTCGAGGAGTACGCGCGTTTTGAATGCGTTCTCGGCGGATGTACGGGCGTTGTCGGCGATGCGCGCAGTTAACTCGCCGGCGACCATAGCGGTGGCGAACATGATGCCGAACGTGACCAGATAGCTTCGGTCGTAGCTGGCGAGCGAAAACAGAGGCGTGACGAAGCAGAAGTTGTAAAGTACTACAGAGAGCACGCTCGATACGATCGTGCAGATACGCCCCGTCGTGGTGACGGCGGTCAGCAGGGCCGTGAAGATATAGAGGGATATGATGCTGGAATCGGCAAATCCCAGATGGCGGAAAGCCGTGCCGATCGCCGTGGCGGCAAGAGAGAGGGCCAGCGTGCGAAGCACGTTTCGGCTGCTGGGCGGCTGCAGGGCGAGCGCATGGCGGCGTCCTTTGGGTCGGGAGGGCGGAGTCGACTGTTCTGGAATGATGTAAATGTCGAGGTTCGGGGCGAATGTTATGAGCTGTTCTACGAGAGATTTGCGGCCGAAGAGGGCCTGACGGACGCTGCTGCGCTCGCCCGTGCGCCCCATGACGATCTTCGAAATACCCGACAGGCGCGCGAACTCGGAGATCTGAAACGCGATGTCGTCGCCATAGACGGTTTCCATATGTGCTCCGAGCTGCTCGGCTAGGGCGATATTGGCTGCAAGCTTGGCGCGCTCATCATCGCTCATGGCTTGCGTGCGCGGGCTCTCTACGAACAGGGCGACGAGCTCGCTGCGAAACGCTTTCGCCATGCGTGCGGCGGCACGGACGATGCGGGGATTGGTCGGCGCCGGGGAGACACAGACTAAGATACGCTCCCTGGTGTAGTAGTCACGGTTTCCCAGCACGCGTGCGGCGTCTGTGAGGTGACCGGTGCGATCGGCGCAGCGGCGCAGCGCGATTTCTCGGAGTGCGGTGAGGTTCTCGACGGTAAAAAAATGCTGTTGCGCTCGGTCGGCTTGTGCGGGACGGTAGACGAGGCCGGCGCGAAGGCGCTCAAGTAGGTCTTCGGGCTCTATGTCGACGAGCTCGACCTGGTCGGCATCATCGAAGATACGGTCGGGGATTCGTTCGCTCACGACAACGCCGGTGATGGATGCAACCATGTCGTTTAGGCTCTCGATATGCTGAACGTTCACGGTCGTATAGACGTCGATGCCCGCATGTAGAAGTTCCTCGACGTCTTGATAGCGTTTGTCGTGGCGAGACCCCGGCGCATTCGTATGGGCGAGCTCGTCGACAAGGATGAGCTGAGGGGCGCGTTCGATAGCCGCATCTAGATCGAACTCGCTGAGCGCAATGCCGTTGTGCTCGATGAGTTTACAGGGCACGTTCTCAAGCCCTTGTGCAAGATGGGCAGTTGCCGGACGTTCGTGCGGCTCGATGTATCCCGCGACGACGTCGACACCTCGCCGCTTGGCGGCGTGGGCGGCTTGAAGCATCGCATAGGTTTTGCCTGTGCCAGCAGCGTAGCCAAAGAAAATTTTGAGGTGTCCCCGGCTGGTTCGAGTGTCATCGGCGACCCCGTCTTTCTCAATTGCCTTGAGGATGAGGTCTGGATTGACGCGAGTGTCCGATGCGTCGCGCTGCATAGCGTAGCCTTTCTGAAGCGTTGTCCATGCGTACATACGCGGTGAAGACACCGCTGTATGCTCGCGAGGTCGAGTATAGGCGCACTGCAGCTGCAATAGTGCTTTCTACCTGCATCTTTACGGCATCTTAAGGACGTGAGCCCCGGCCCTCACGCCTCTTTAATCCCTAGAAGCGTTTACTGTCCCCAGACGCTTGCGAGGGCAGGCGTCCGAGACATCGGACCGCGTGTGAAAGGGGCGGTAAATGGACATCCTCATTCCCATCATCGGAGTCGTCTGCATTGGACTTCTTATCTATTACATCTACATTCTGATGAGGAGTGATTCGTAAACTATGGACGCTGCGATTCAGTACATCTTGTACTTTGCCGTACTCGTCGTCCTGGCCGTTCCGCTCGGTCGGTTCATGGCCCATATCATGGATGGTGAGCATACGTTCCTGTCGCCTGTGATTGCTCCTGTGGAGCGTGGCGTCTATCGTCTGCTTCGCATCGACGCGGCAGAACAGATGGGGTGTAGGCGCTATCTGGCGAGCGTGCTGGTCTTTTCGGGGATCGGCCTCGTGACTCTTGTGGCACTCCAGGCGCTTCAGTCCTTCTTGCCAGGCAATCCCCAGCACCTGCTGGGTGTGTCATGGGACCTGTCGTTCAATACGGCTGCTTCCTTCATAACCAACACCAACTGGCAGTCCTACTCCGGTGAGACCACCCTGTCCTACCTTGTGCAGTTCATGGGTCTCACCGTGCAAAACTTCTTGTCCGCTGGCACCGGTATCGCGGTCATGTTCGCGCTGATCCGCGGCTTCCGTCAGGTCAAGGAGCAGGGTCTGGGTTCCTTCTGGGTCGACCTCACCCGCACCGTCCTGTATGTGCTCATCCCGCTGAACCTCGTGTTCGGCATCTGCCTGGCTGCCGGTGGCGTCATCTCCAACTTCCAGCCGGCTCAGAAGGCTGAGCTCGTAGAACCCGTCGCTGTTCAGCCTAATGCAGACGGCGGCTGGAGCGTCATCGACGGCGCCCAGATCGAGGGCGACACGGTCAAGGTCGACGGCAAGGTTGCCGAGGGCGCGCGCGTGGTCACCGAGCAGTTCCTGCCCCAGGGTCCCGCGGCTCCTCAGGTCGCCATCAAGCAGTCCGGCACCAACGGCGGCGGCTTCTTCGGCGTGAACTCCGCCCATCCGTATGAGAACCCCAGTGCCTTCACCAACATCATCGAGATGACCAGCCTGCTGCTGATCCCGGCCGCCTGTTGCTTCGCCTTCGGTATCGGCGTCAAGAACACCAAGCAGGGCAAGGCCATCTTTGCCGCCATGTTCATCCTGCTGGTGATCTTCACCGGCATCATCGCCGTCAACGAGCATGCGGGCACCCCGCAGCTGGCCGATGGCGGAGCGGTCAATATCGAGATGACCGACGGCCAGGCCGGCGGCAACATGGAGGGCAAGGAGAGCCGTTTCGGTATCGCCTCCTCTTCTACCTGGTCCGCTTTCACGACGGCTGCTTCCAACGGCTCGGTTAACTCCATGCACGACTCCTACACCCCGCTGGGCGGTTTTGTCCAGATGCTCCAGATTGCTCTGGGCGAGGTCGTCTTCGGCGGCGTGGGCTGCGGCCTGTACGGCATGATCGGCTTCGCCATCCTCACAGTGTTCATCGCCGGCCTCATGGTCGGACGCACGCCTGAGTTCCTGGGCAAGAAGATCGAGCCGGGCGAGATGCGCTGGGCAGTTGTCCTGTGCTTGGCAACTCCGTTTGCCATTCTGGTGTGCTCGGCCATCGCCTGCATGGTGCCCGGTCTTGCCGACCAGCTCAACAATGGTGGCGCGCACGGCTTCTCCGAGGCGCTGTATGCCTTCACCTCATGCGGCGGCAACAACGGCTCGGCGTTTGCAGGCATGAACTGCAACATTCCCTGGATCAACGTCATGCTCGGCCTCGAGATGCTGTTCGCCCGCTTCATGCCTATCATCGGTACGCTGGCTATCGCCGGCTCGCTGGCCAAGAAGGGCAAGGTCGCCGAGAGCGCCGGTACCCTGTCTACCACTAACGGCATGTTCGTATTCCTGCTCGTGTTCATCGTTCTGCTGATCGGTGCCCTGAGCTTCTTCCCGGCCCTGGCGCTTGGCCCCGTTGCCGAGTTCTTCCAGATGATTGCGTAAAGGAGGGCGCAGATTTATGACTATGCAAAAAGACATGATGGGCCGCGCGGTCCGCGACTCGTTTGCCAAGCTGGATCCTCGCGTCCAGATTCAAAACCCGGTCATGTTCCTGGTGTGGCTTTCCGCCGTCATGACCTCCGTCCTGGCCGTCGCTTCCATTTTCGGTGTGCAGGACGCGGGTGTGCCCACCTACTATGTGGTCGCCATCGCGGTCATCCTGTGGCTTACCGACCTGTTCTCGAACTTCGCCGAGGCGCTTGCCGAGGGCCGCGGTAAAGCCCAGGCCGATTCCCTGCGTGCGGCCAAGAAGGATGTCGAGGCCCATCGCATCGAGTCCGTTGAGGACAAGGAGCACTTCACCGTCGTTCCCGGCACCGAGCTCACGCGCGGCGACCTGGTGATCGTACGCGCCGGCGAGCAGATTCCCGGCGACGGCGACGTCATCGAGGGCGCTGCTTCCGTTGACGAGTCCGCCATCACCGGCGAGTCCGCCCCCGTGGTCCGCGAGGCCGGCGGCGACCGCTCTGCCGTTACCGGCGGTACCACGGTGCTGTCCGACTGGATCATCGTCAAGATCTCCAGTGAGCCCGGCCAGAGCTTCCTGGACAAGATGATCGCGATGGTCGAGGGTGCCGCGCGCAAGAAGACCCCTAACGAGATCGCTCTGGAGATCTTCCTGGTGGCCCTCTCCATCGTCTTTATCCTGGTCACGCTGGCCCTGTATTGTTACTCCTGCTTCTCGGTCGGTCTTAACGACATGGACAACCCCACGGCCGTGACCACGCTCGTGGCGCTGCTCGTGTGCCTGGCTCCTACTACCATCGGCGCCCTTCTTTCCGCCATCGGCATCGCCGGCATGAGCCGTCTGAACGAGGCCAACGTGCTGGCCATGTCCGGCCGCGCCATCGAGGTCGCCGGCGACGTCGACATCCTCATGCTCGACAAGACCGGCACCATCACCCTGGGTAACCGCCAAGCCGCCGAGTTCATCCCGGTCGACGGCATCGATCCCGCGGAGCTGGCCGATGCCGCCCAGCTTTCCTCGCTGGCCGACGAGACCCCCGAAGGCCGTTCCATCGTCGTGCTCGCCAAGGAGCAGTTCGGTCTGCGCGGCCGCACACTCGAGGATAAGGGTATGGAGTTCATCCCCTTCACCGCGGCGACCCGCATGTCCGGTGTGAACTACGAGGGCAATGAGATCCGCAAGGGCGCTGCCGATTCCGTGCGCACCTATGTGGAGGCAGCCGGCGGCGTGTTCTCCCAGGAGTGCGACGAGGCCGTCGAGCGCATCGCCAAGGCCGGCGGCACCCCGCTGGTCGTGACCAAGAACTGCCGCGTGCTGGGCGTTGTGTACCTCAAGGACATCATCAAGTCCGGCGTTAAGGAGAAGTTCGCCGACCTGCGCAAGATGGGCATCAAGACCATCATGGTGACGGGCGACAACCCACTCACCGCCGCGGCAATCGCCGCCGAGGCCGGCGTTGACGACTTCCTGGCCGAGGCCACCCCTGAGGGCAAGCTCGAGAAGATCCGCGAGTTCCAGCGTGAGGGCCACCTGGTCGCCATGACCGGCGACGGCACCAACGACGCGCCGGCGCTGGCGCAGGCGGATGTCGCCGTGGCCATGAACACGGGCACCCAGGCTGCCAAGGAGGCCGGCAACATGGTCGACCTCGACTCCAGCCCCACCAAGCTCATCGAGGTCGTGCGTATCGGCAAGCAGCTGCTCATGACCCGCGGTTCGCTTACGACCTTCTCGGTCGCCAACGACATGGCGAAGTACTTCGCTATCATCCCGGCCCTGTTCTCGCCGATCTACCCGGGCCTTGGCGCACTCAACATCCTCGGTCTGGCAAGCCCGCTGTCCGCGGTTCTTTCGGCCATCATCTATAACGCGCTCGTTATCGTCGCGCTGATCCCGGCCGCGCTGAAGGGCGTTAAGTACCGCGAGGTACCGTCCGGACAGCTGCTGACCCACAACCTGCTCGTATGGGGTCTGGGCGGCATCGTTGCCCCGTTCGCATTTATCAAGCTCATCGACATGCTGCTCGCGTTCTGCGGCATTATGTAAGTGGAGGTTTGTATGTTCAAAGGTGTTGCATCGCGCGCACTGGGCGTGTTCGCGCTGTTTACCGTTGTCTGCGGCCTGGGCTATACGCTTGTCGTGACCGGCATTGCCCAGGTTGCGTTCCCGTATCAGGCGAACGGATCGCTTATTACGGTCGACGGCAAGGTTGTGGGTTCCGAGCTCATCGGCCAGAACTTCGATGACGAAGCCCACATGTGGGGTCGTATCCAGAACGTGTCAATTGTCGAAGGCGAAGACGGCGAGCTTATGGCGTATGGTGCCCCGTCCAACCTGTCCCCGGCGAGTGAGGAGTATCGGCAGCTGATAGATGCGCGCGTGAAGAAGATCCGCGCCGCCAATCCCGATGCCGATATGGACGCTGTGCCCGTCGACCTGGTGACGTGTTCGGGGTCCGGCCTCGACCCGGAGATCTCTCCGGATGCCGCCGAGTACCAGGTCCCGCGCCTTGCCAAAGCCACGGACAAAAGTGAGGACGAGGTGCGCGACATCATCGCCGCGTGCACCAAGGGTCGTTTCCTCGGCGTGTTCGGCGAGCCCACGGTCAACGTGCTCAAGGTGAACCTTATGCTGGACGGCGCGCTGTAGGTGAGGGAGCGGCGGATGAGGGCATGACTGACTATCTGAGCCCTCAATTCCACCCCGCCCATCAGTTGCGGTGAAATACGGACTGTTTTGGCTGTTAAAAGCCTCACCTACTCCGTATTCCACCGCAACTTTTTTGTGAGGGTCGGGATTGAAGGTGGGGAGTGCGAGCGAATGCGAATGCGGCGGGAACTGATACGATAGGTGTGTCAGCAACTGCCGCCGAGCGGCTCAAACGAAAGGAACCCTGTATGGAGTCCTCTGCCTATCCGATGCTTTTTAGCCCGATCAAGGTCGGTACGACCGAGGTCAAGAACCGTGTCTTTATGCCGCCGGTGTCCACCAACCTGGCCGATCATGGCTATGTGACCGACGATTTGGTCGATCATTACCGTGCCCGTGCCAAGGGCGGCGTGGGCCTCATCATCACCGAGGTCGTGACGGTCGAGCCTACCTATACCTATCTGCCGGGTGATATGTGCTGCTACGACGACACGTTTATCCCCGGCTGGGAAAAGCTCGCCGCGGCCGTCCACGAGTATGGCTGCAAGATCATGCCGCAGCTCTTCCACCCCGCCTACATGGCCTTTAACATTCCGGGCACCCCGCGCCTGATCGCTCCGTCCTTTGTGGGCCCGTCCTATGCCCGCGAAGCGCCGCGCCCCATCACGGTCGATGAGATTCACGAGCTTACGCATCAGTTTGGCGACGCGGCCGTGCGTATGCAGAAGGCCGGTGTCGACGGCGTCGAGGTCCATGCGGCACACGCCCACGGCATGCTCGGCGGTTTTTTGACCCCGCTCTACAACAAGCGCACCGACGAGTACGGCGGCTCGCTCGACGCCCGCATGCGCTTCTTGCTCGAGGTCATCGCCGAGATTCGCGAGCGCTGCGGTAAAGACTTTATCATCGACGTCCGTATCTCGGGCGACGAGTACACCGACGGCGGTCTGACCCTCAACGACATGATCTACGTCTCGCGTCGCCTGGAGAAGGCTGGCGTCGACATGATCCACGTGTCGGGCGGCACTACCATCAAGCGCGGCTCCGCCATTCCCGCCGCCGGCACCCAGCAGGCCTCGCATGCCGCCTGCTCGCGCGAGATCAAAAAGCACGTCAACATTCCCGTTGCCACGGTCGGCCGCATTAACGAGGCTTGGATCGCCGAGGAGCTGATCGAGGACGGCGCTGCCGACATCTGCATGATGGGCCGCGCCAATCTGTGCGATGCCGAGTTTTGCAATAAGGCCGCTGCCGGCAACGCCGATGATATCCGTCCCTGCATCGGTTGCCTGCGCTGCCTGAACGGCATTATGTTTGGCAAGCGCATCTCCTGCACTGTCAACCCCGATGTTGAGCGCGACGAGGCCGGCTACGAGCCTGCCGCCGAGGCCAAGAACGTACTGGTTGTGGGCGCCGGTCCCGCGGGCATGGAAGCAGCCTACATTGCCGCCAAGCGCGGCCACAACGTGGTGCTCGTGGATAAGCAGGACGAGCCGGGCGGCGAGATGCGCATCGCAGCCGTTCCGCCGGCAAAGCAGGAGCTCACCCGCGTGATCAAGTACCAGTATCGTCGCCTGGCCGAGGCGGGCGTGAAGTGCGTCTTTGGTACCGAGCTTTCGGCCGAGGACATTCAGCGTGACTACGCGGGCTACGAGGTCGTCCTGGCCTATGGCGCCGAGCCCATCGCTCCGGCCTTCATGCAGGGCTTTAAGCAGGTTATGACGGCCGACGACCTGCTGGGCGGCAAGGCTTTCCCGGGTAAGAAGATCGTCATCGTGGGCGGCGGCACCGTCGGCTGCGAGACGGCAGATTACCTGGCCCCGCTGGTCAACGACCTGTCGCCGGCCAATCGCGACGTCACCGTCATCGAGATGACCAAGACGCTCGCCGCCAACGAGGGCGGTGCCGGTCGTGCGGTACTCATCACGCGCATGCTCTCCAAGGGTGTCCACGTGTTGACTGAGGCCAAGGTGACCGAGATTACCGAGGACACCATCAGTTACGAGAAGGACGGCGAGGCCCACACTATCACCGGTGCCGATACGCTGGTGCTTGCCATGGGCTATCGTCCCAATACCAAGCTGGCCGACGACCTGGCTGCTGCTGGCGTTGCTTTCCACGTGCTGGGCGATGCCCAGAAGTGCGGCAACATCCGCGATGCCATCGGCGATGGCTACAAGGTCGCCTGCGAGATGTAAGCTTTTGGCAAATAGGGGAGCGGCCGCCTTGCAGTGGCTCAAGCGATAGCCAATCAAAAAAGGCGCCGCGACACATGGATTGTCGCGGCGCCTTTTGCTTGGCGGTTTGTTGGGGGTCGGTGCGCCCCGTGGGCCATATTACAGACCCAAGATCTCCTTGACCTTGGCGATGATGGCCTCGTCGGTGGCGTTGGCAAAGAAGTACTCCTGGAAGTGCTCGCCGGCAAGTGCGCCCTTCACCAGGTCCTGATCGATCTCGCCCAGGACGTCGACGAGCGGACGCATGGTCACAGCGCGCACGCCGTCGAGGATCTTCTTGTTACGCTGCTCGGGCTCAACACGCTCGGCGGGGTAGCCGTTGCCCGAACCAAAGCCAAAGAGCTTCTCGAAGGTGTACTCGAGGTTGAGCTCCTGGCCCCAGCCGTTCTTGAGCGCGAAGGGCATGGCGACGGCGTTGCCATCGTTGACCTGGGCAAAGGTGTAGGCATCGAGCGGGTCGGCAACATGGCCGCACAGCACGCCGGGGAAGGAGTTGCAGGCGAGCATGGCACCCTCGCCGGTGCCGCAGCCGGTCACGACGTAGTCGGCGGCACCGGAGTTCAGCAGCACGGCGGCAAGGATGCCGTTCTGCACGTAGGTGAGGGGCTTGGAGTCGGCGTCGGCATACATGCCATAGTTAAAGACGGTGTGGCCCATGGGCTCGACAACCTTCTTAAGGGCAGCCTCGATCATGGGGTTCTTGGAGTTCTGAGAATTCTCGTTGATCAGAGCGATCTTCATGCTGAATTACCTTTCCTATTTCTAACTTGCGGTGAAATACGGATTGTTTTGCCTGATAGAGGCCAAAATCAATCCCTATATCACCGCAACTCATAAATGAACGACTGTGATAAAGCGGATGTGGGCAGCCTACTGGGGCTGTTTGCCGATGTAGGCGAGGATGCCGCCGTCCACGTACAGAATGTGCCCGTTGACAAAGTTCGATGCGTCGGAAGCCAGGAACACGGCGGGGCCCTTCAGGTCCTCGGGCGTGCCCCAACGGGCGGCCGGCGTCTTGGCGATGATGAACTGGTCAAACGGGTGGCGGCTGCCGTCGGGCTGCGTCTCGCGCAGCGGTGCGGTCTGCGGCGTGGCGATGTAGCCGGGCCCAATGCCGTTGCACTGGATGTTGGCCTCGCCAAACTCGGAGCAGATGTTCTTGGTGAGCATCTTGAGTCCGCCCTTGGCGGCGGCATAGCCGGCGATGGTCTCGCGGCCCAGCTCGCTCATCATGGAGCAGATGTTGATGATCTTGCCGTGGCCCTTGGCGATCATGCCCGGCAGGCAGGCCTTGGACACGATAAACGGGGCGTTGAGGTCGATATCGACGACACGGCGGAAGTCCTCGGCGCTCATGTCGAGCATCGGCGTGCGCTGGATGACGCCTGCATTGTTGACCAGGATGTCGGGCGTGGTGCCAAAATCGGCCTCGATCTTGGCGATGAGCTCGGCGACGACGGCCTCGTCGGTGACGTCGGCAACATAGCCGTGAGCATCAAAGCCCAGCTCGCGGTAGTGCTTCTCGGCCTCGGCGACCTTGTCGGCGTGACGGGCGTTAAAGGCAATCTTGGCGCCGGCTTCGCCGAGCGCCTCGGCAATGGCCATGCCAATACCGTAGGTGGCACCGGTCACCAGCGCGACCTTGCCATCCAGACGGAAGCTGTCCATAAGATCAGACATAGCGATCCTTTCAAAAGAAACGTTCATCTATATAAGTCTTGCTTTTCATACAAGGTCAGTATAGGAGAAGAGGAGGATTTAAAAATCAGATTCTCCTAAAATCAGGTGAACGTTCACTTTTAAAAGGTAAACGGTAATCTCGCCCTTGCCGCGCGGACGTTTATTCGCTCTGTTCCTGCGTGCCCTCTGCGATCATGTTGCGGTTGTACACCAGATGCAAATACATCGCATCGTGCGCTGCGGTGGGATTGCGCGCGGCGATGGCGTCGGCCACGCCACGGTGGGTGCGGATGGTCTCCTCAACCAGCTTTTTGCCGGTCACGTCAATAAACAGGGGGACAGACGCCTTGAGCACGCCCATTAGGCGGGGAACGACGAGGTTTCCGGAGCTCTCGGCAATGGCATTGTGGAACGCGGTGTCGGCGGCGGAGTAATCCTCACCGGCCTCGGCCAGGCGCTCGGATTCGTCGCAGAGCTCTTTGATACAGACGACCTGGTCGTTGGTTGCGTGCTCGGCTGCCATGCGTGCCATCTGCGGCTCGATCATAAAGCGCACCTCGAGTAGGTCGTGCGCCAGACGCTGCTTGTCGTCGATAAAGGTAAAGCCCAGCGGGTCGTCGGCAACGCCGGGGTTTGACGCCACATAGGTGCCCGAACCCTGCTTAATGCGCACTATATTGCGCGACTGCAGCAACTTCATGGCCTCGCGCACAGTGCTCCTGCCGGCGCCCAAGCGCTCGACCAGCACGGTTTCCTTAGGCAGGCGATCTCCTTGCTCAAGGTGTTCATCCAGAATCAATTGAATGATTTTCTCCGATATTTGCTCGGGGAGTCCCGATTCGGCGCGGGCCATAGCTATACCTTTCATTACAAAATTCATCTGAGCTATTTTAGCGCACCACGGATGCGGTATTGGCCGCTAAATCTGAGCCGAGCGGCTCAGATTTAGCGTTTGCAGCTTAAATACGACTGTTTTCGAAATACATCAGATGTATTTCGAACAAATTTCAAAATG
>CABQLK010000012.1 GCA_902465015.1 uncultured Collinsella sp. | reverse complement strand
AATGGAGCGGACAACGGGGCTCGAACCCGCGACCCCAACCTTGGCAAGGTTGTGCTCTACCAACTGAGCCATGTCCGCTTGCGGGTTATTAATTTACGCGAGTTGTCCAAAAGACGCAAGTACTTTTTTCAAAAAACTTGTCTGCCGCATGTTCTTAGTAGCTAAACGCGCTAAAGCGATTGGCTAGGCACACGATTCCAGCGCTCCGCTAAACAGCTTCACCATCTGTACGCGCGTGCCGGCGCCGTCCGTACGACGAGCAACCTCCACGTTATCGACGAGCATACGCATAAGCTTGATGCCACGGCCGCGCTCCTCGGATGCGACCGGCTCGCTCGTTTCATCGATAGAATAGCCGGCACCTCGATCAAGCACCTCAACCACAACGCGATCGCCATAGGCCTGAACCGTCAGGACGCACCCGATACCGCCCGCATGGTCATAGGCATTACCCAGCGCCTCCCCCGACGCCAATGCGACATCGTAGCGCTCGTCACGGCGCAACGGGAGCGATTCAAGGAGTTCGGCGATGCGATGTCGGTAGTATGGAAGATTCTCGATACCCTGACGGACCTCGACGCTCTTACTCCAGCGAGGCAGCTCCCCCACCGGAATGGCGGGAATAGACTCCCGTGCCGGCCCCGCGACATGAAGGATATCGACAAGACGAGCAATCTCCAAAAAGCGAACAACTTCACCTGATGCATTGACGAGCGAAAGCAGGCCTTCTCGCCTCATGAGCTCACGAGCGCGCGTAAGCAGGAATGCCAAGCCCGTCGAATCGATAAAGCTAACAGCCTGACAGTTGATGACGACACGACGCACGCCGCGGCCAATCAAAGCATCCAACCGCCGACGCAGCGCAGGCACCGTGGCGATGTCGATATCGCCTGGTGGCGTCAAAACCGCTATGTCATTCCACTCATTCATACGACCATGGTTCCCCAAAAGAGCTTGTTCGATGCATGCGTTTCCGCAACCGTGCGGATTCGACGCGCCCAGCGTCGCTGTTTAGGACCGGCCCCGCAAAAACTCAAGGGACACCAATGCAATGTCATCGTCCAGCGCCGATTCGGTAAATCGGTCGAGCTCGCCCAAGACCTTGCCGCAGATTCCCGATACGCCCTCACCCGAGACAGAGAGCAGAAGGTCACGAAGGCGCTGCTCGCCAAAGAACGCTCCGGTGCGGTCGCGGGCCTCAATCGTTCCATCCGTATACATGAAGAGCATGTCGCCAGGAGCGAACGTAAACACGCCCGTCTCGTAAACCATGCCTTCGAATGCGCCGATTACGCCCGATTGGCATCCAAGCAGTTCGACCTCTCCCCCACGGGCCACGCCGCCGCCCAGCGGCATCGACTCTGGCCTGATGACCATGGTCGGAGGATGGCCCGCCGAACAATACGTTGCGCGTCCGGCTTTAAGGTCAATCTTGGCGATAAAGGCCGTCACGAACGTCTCGACCCTCGAAAAGCCCATGAGCATGCTGTTAAGGGAGCGTGCCATGCGGGCCGGGCCAGCGCCCTCCCAGGCATATGCCGTCAGGGCCGTCTTGACGAGCGCGGACATCGATGCGGCCTCAATGCCTTTGCCAGACACATCACCCAGAATCATGACGGCGCAGTCGTCGGGAAGTCGGACGAGCGTATAGAAATCACCGCCGACCAACGCCGAGTTCGTGGCCGACAGGTACACCGAATCGGTTGCGATACCCGGAACATCCCCCAGGGAATTTCTCATGCCGATCTGGAGGGTCTGAGCGATATGGCGCTCCTCGCGCTTTTGAGATTCGCCTTCGTAGATCAGTTCAAAGTCATGCGCCAAGTGCACCAAGTAGTCATATTCAAGGTCATCAATCGGCTCTTGGCTACCATCACGAAGCAGCAGCGCGCGCGTCGTCGGGCTCTTCGCAACAGAAGCAGGAACAATCGCGTCGTTACTGTGCTTGCCATCACCCTCAGAGCGCGGGCGCCCCGCCTCGATGCCGGAGTCGACGTAGAGACCTTGACAAGGCAGACCATGCGCCCTAAGCCAGCCTCCCATAGGCATCGATTCGTCAACGCGAGTTATACGGACGTGTTTAAGGTCCTCGGAACTCGTGCCGCCCAAAACAGATGCCTCAAAGCCATCAGGGCCAGCCCCCAGACGTGCCGCTGGCGCCGTCGTGGAAAAGAAAAGCTTCTCGGGATCGTCCGGCAAAGCAACGCGACTGCCACCTTCAAAATCTATAACGTAGGAATCCAGACTGGCGTCATACTCAACAGGGCAAAAATGACAGTTAAGCATATTGCAGATCTCGGACGATACCGCCTGGGTAGCCGCGGCAGAATCGTCTAGAAAGGTAAACAACTCATCACGCAAGACATTGAGCGAGCGGCCAAGCTCGGCCGTGCGACGGGAGCGAAGGCTCGATGCCATGCCGACCAGCTGGATAGACAGGTAATCGCAAATGACCTCGAGCACATTAACGTCATAGGCGAGCGGTGCCTGAGGGCGTTTCCAACCAACTTCCAGCACGCCAAGGATCTGCGTACCGTAAAAAACGGGAAGACAGATCTCGCTGCGGTACGGAGGCATATCCTGCATACGCAACAGGTGCTTAGAACGATTGTCCAGGTCCATAAACATACCGGAGGCGGCCTTATCACCCTCAAGGTCCTGTTGAATCGACAAGCGACAGGCACGCGACTCACGAAGAACATACGTCGGAATGCCAGCGCCATACGGCAAAAACTCAGGCAGGTAGCTGTCGTACAGCTCCTTGGAAACACCGCGAAGTTTAAAACCGCCGCTCTCAGAAAAATAGATAGCAGCACCCGAAGCATCGAGCGTTCCTACAAGCTGGTTCAAAACGGTATCAAGTAGGCTGGGCAGCTCATCGGAGCCCACGGTACTCATAATGACCGAGAGCGTGCCAGAGAGGCGCTTGTTCGCCACTCTAAGCTCCGAAAGCGCACGCTTGAGCTGACGGTCGTGCGAATACTGTTCTTCGATGCTATGGAGCGCCACCAGGACACGTGGCGCGCGGCGCCCAAAGATGCGTGGAGGCGTTACGGAGCCCGCACGAACCAAGACGGGGATAAAGGAGCCGTCACTCAGCTTGAGCATCAGTTCGTTCTCGGAGCCATCAGTTTCAAATGGCAGACGATGTTCCGTCGCACGTTCAAAAGCGGACGAGTACAGGACATCTTTAACATCTCCACCGATGACGTCGGCGCGTTCCTCGCACATCAAACCAAGTAAGCGATTATTCACATGCAGAATGGTTCCGTCGAGCTCGCAGATGATGACAGCATCGCTCGTGATCTCGACTAGTTGGGCAACGTCTGCCCACTCGTTGCGTTCAAGCGTTTCCATCGTGGACCCCACCGTCTATCGGTAACAAAAAAGCCTCCGAAGAGGCTTCTCAAATGCGATGGTGTCGGAGGCGGGACTTGAACCCGCATGACCAAAAAGCGGTCACTAGCACCTCAAGCTAGCGCGTCTGCCAATTCCGCCACTCCGACATGCTATGTTGTTGATTCACGGTTCGTTTTGTTGGACCCGCGCGTTCAACGAGGAAGATAATAACCTATGATTCGAGAACTGTGCAAGCACTTTTTTCAAAAAAGTTTACGAATTTGTAAATGCGCTGGTAGATCTATATGTTCGGCCCCGAATCGGTGTTGCCTCCCGGCGCGTCCTCGGGCATGAGCGATATTTTGTTGCGCACTTCGTGCTGCAAAATATCGCTCCCCCTGCGGAATGCGCCGGGAGGCAACACCGATTCGGGGCCTGCAAATACATACTTCAGGCACAGTTCTCAAACATGTTCTGGGGGCTGATGCAAATTTGGTGGCTCGGCTAAGCCGAGCCCTTATATAAGGAGGCCGGAGCCAAAGCTCCGGCCTCACTCAATTTCTCATCAGATTAAGTAAGCGATCAAGGAATCGCACTCCCCCTGCCGAGTTACCGCAGGTCCCGCCCTGAAGTTACTTTTTCAGAACACTCCGCAGAACGCAAGAAACCCCCGCCGCACGAAGTGCGCAGCGGGGGTTTCTTGCATGTCCGAGAACGTTCTGAAAAGTAACTTCAGGGCGGGCCCGGACGAGAACAACCGACTACAGGTCGATGTGCGATTCCTTGATCGGGAACGGCTCCGCAAAGTGGCAGGCGCAGCAGTGACCCGGTGCGACTTCCTTAAACTCGGGAAGCTTCTCAGAGCAGATACCCTGCGCGATCGGGCAGCGAGTGTGAAAACGGCAACCGGTCGGCGGATCCAACGGTGACGGCGGATCGCCGGCGAGGATGATGCGCTTACGGGTCTTCTGGATATCCGGATCGGGAACCGGCACGGCAGACAGCAGCGACTGCGTGTACGGATGGTGAGGCTCGCTATAGAGCGTCTTCCAGTCCGAAACCTCAACCATCTTACCCAGATACATAACGGCAACGCGATCGGAAATGTGCTGCACGACGGACAGGTCGTGAGCGATAAACAGATACGCGGTACCGAACTTGTCCTGGAGTTCCTTGAGCAGGTTCAGAACCTGGGCCTGAATGGACACATCCAAAGCGGAAACCGGCTCGTCGCAGATGATCAGCTTGGGCTTCAAAGCGAACGCGCGGGCGATGCCGACACGCTGACGCTGACCGCCGGAGAACTCATGGGGATAACGGTTGATGTGCTCGGGGTTCAGTCCGACAACGTCGAGAAGCTCGCGGACGCGCTCAATGCGTTCCTCCTTGGTGCCCACGCCGTGAATGGTCATGGGCTCGGAGACGATCTCACCGATGGTCATACGAGGGTTGAGCGAAGCATAAGGATCTTGGAAGATAAACTGCATCTCGCGACGCATGTCCTTGATCTCATGCTTGCTCATCTCGGCAACATCTTTACCCTGGAAGAACACCTTACCGGCGGTCGGCTTGGTCAGGCGCATGATAGTACGGCCCGTGGTGGACTTACCGCAACCAGACTCGCCAACCAGACCGAAGGTCTCGCCAGGATAAATCTCAAAAGAGATGTCATTTACAGCAGAGACGACACGCTTGGAGAAGCGCTTGGCGAACATGCCGGACTCAGCGGGGAACTCCTTAGAGAGGTGCTCGACCTTCAGCAGCGGAGTACGCTCGTTGGTATCTGCCATTACGCCTCGCCTCCCTTCTTGGAATCCTTGCGCGTACGGGACGTCACAGGAGCGTTCTTGAGGAACTCGGGGTCGCCAGCGTAGTGGCACGCAGAATAGTGACCAGACTCGGTAACAAAACGCTCGGGGCGCTGCTTGCGGCACTTATCCGTCGCATAGGGGCAGCGAGGAGAGAACACGCAGCCCTCGGGCAGGTTCATGAGCGAAGGCGGGTTGCCATGAATCGGCGTAAGCGGCTTCTTCTCATCGATGGCCTGCTCCGGGATGGAGCGGATAAGGCCCCAGGTGTAGGGGTGGCGGCTCTCGTAGAAGATTTCCTCAGCAGTACCGAACTCGACGGGACGGCCGGCGTACATAACCATGATCTTGTCGGCCATATCAGCGACAACGCCCAGGTCATGGGTGATCATGATGATGGCGTTGCCGTTCTTCTCCTGCATTTCCTGCATAAGCTCAATAATCTGAGCCTGAATGGTAACGTCCAGGGCAGTCGTGGGCTCGTCAGCAATCAAAATATCGGGATCGCAGGCAAGAGCCATGGCAATCATGACGCGCTGACGCATACCGCCAGAGAACTGGTGCGGATACTCATTGACGCGCTTCTCGGGCTCGGGAATACCAACGAGGTCCAAAAGCTCGGTGGCACGCTTGAGCGCCTCCTGCTTGGAGTAGCCGCGGTGCAGACGAAGACCCTCGCCCACCTGCTTGCCGATCTTATAGACCGGGTTCAAGGAGGTCATAGGATCCTGGAAGATCATCGCGATGTCGTTACCGCGAATGTGCTGCATCTCTTCCTCGGTCATCTCGAGGATAGAACGACCGCGATAGCGAACGTCGCCGCCCTCGATCTTTCCCGGAGGCATCGAGATAAGACCCATGATGGTCATGGCGGTCACGGACTTACCGGAGCCGGACTCACCGACGACGCCCAGGGTCTCGCCGCGATCGAGCGTGTAGGAGACACCGTCGACAGCGCGAACAACGCCATCCTCGGTGTGGAAATACATCTTAAGGTCATCGACCTCGAGCAGATGCTGGCCCTCGGGAACCGGCTGGTCCTTCAGGTCCACATAGTTCTTGTTCTTCTTCATCCTTATGCGTCCTTCATCTTGACGTCGAGGGCGTCGCGCAGACCGTCACCCAGCAGGGTGAAGGCGAGCACCGTCGAGAGAATTGCCAGACCGGGCATGATCATCATCCAGGGAGCAGTCAGAAGATACTGCTGACCGTCCTGAATCATGGAGCCCCACGAAGGCGTAGGCGGAATAACGCCCATGCCGAGGAAGGACAGAGCGGACTCGGTCAGAATGGCGCCACCAATGTTCATGGTCGCGTAGACCACAATGGAGGCGACGGAGTTCGGGAAGATGTGACGCACGACGATACGAGCATCAGATGCACCCATCGCGCGCGCAGCGTCAACATAATCGTTTTCCTTGACCGTCAAGATTGCAGAGCGGAAGACGCGCGCAATCGAAGGCCAGCCAAGAATGCCGATGGCAAAAAAGACGTTCTGAAGACCACGGCCGATAACGGCGATCATGGCGACAACGAAAAGCACGTACGGGAATGCCAGGAAGATATCCGCGCAGCGCATGATGATCGTATCCCAGATGCCGCCGTAGAAACCGGCTAGGGCACCCATGACCAGACCAATCACCGTGGAGATCGCAGTGGCCATAATACCGACGGAAAGCGAAACACGTGCACCGTAGATAACGCGAACGAGAATGTCACGACCAAGGGCGTCGGTGCCAAACGGGTGCTCTGCACACGGAGCCATCAGCGACGTCTGGGCCATGGTGGTCGAGTCGGAAGCCGTCGGCGAACCGAGCCAGGGCTTAGCCCACAGATCTGCGGTCAGGGCAACCACAACGACGATGATGATCCAGCAGACACCGATAACGGCGAGCTTGTTCTTACGAAGACGCTTAAAAGCGTCGCCCCACAGCGTGCGGGACTTGGCGGGAGCAGATGCGGCCTTGGTGGCGGTAGCCTGCTCCTGAGACTGAGAATCAGTTTCCTGCATGAGACGTACCTCCCTTAGGCCTTATCCGACGGACCGCCAAGGCGGATGCGCGGGTCGAGGAATGCATAGCTAATGTCGACGAGCAGGTTGATCACCATGACGACGACGACGATGAGCGTAACGCCGCCCATAACGATGGGCCAGTCACGCATGCTAATGGCGCGATAGACCTCATAGCCGATACCGGGCCAGTTAAAGACCGTCTCGGTCAGGATGGCGCCCGAAAGCATGCCGCCAAAGTCGACACCAATATAGGTAACGACGGGGATAAGTGCATTCTTAAGCGCATGCTTGATGATGATCGCGCGATTGGAGAGACCCTTGGCTTTTGCCGT
This sequence comes from uncultured Collinsella sp., assembly GCA_902465015.1. Lineage (GTDB taxonomy): Bacteria > Actinomycetota > Coriobacteriia > Coriobacteriales > Coriobacteriaceae > Collinsella. The sequence continues at coordinate 37,957 of CABQLK010000012.1, read as the reverse complement.
ACGGATGTAATCCTGGTTCATGACGTCAAGCAGCTGCGAGCGCATAATGCGGGCAGCATAAGCGGTCGAAACCGAAGCCAGCGTAATGGTCGGAAGCACATAGTGCATCCAATCCTGATACTGAGAGCTGGCACCGCCGGCACCCGAGATCGGCATGGAGAATGCACCGCCCGTGGCGTCCTTGAGAATGACGCCAAAGAACAGTTGCAGCAACATACCGAGCCAGAAGGCCGGGACGGCAACGAGGATCGACGTGGTGAGCGTTACCAAAATATCCCAGAAGGAATAACGCTTTACCGCCGAAATGATACCCGCACCGATACCCATGATTGCCTCGAGCACGATGGCGCACGCGGCAAGTTTGACCGTATACGGATACTTCTGGGCAAAGATTTCCGTAACCGGCAGCTTGCGCTGATACGAATTGCCCAGATCGCCATGAAGCAGGCCGTTCATGTAATACAAGTAACGGTCCACGAGCGACGTTTGAACGGGGTCGCCGTTCTCGTCAAGGATCGCGTTGCCGTCCTCGTCCGACTGGACCAGGTGATAGCGGACGCGAAGCTGAAGCTCCACCTCGGGGGACAGAGCCTTGTCTCCACCGATCAGCTTGATCGGATCTCCCGGCACGATATTCTGGAGGGCGAACAAAATCAGCGTAACGCCCAAAAACACCGGGATGAACTGAAGCACACGTTTAACGATGTACTTACCCATACCACTCCCCTATCTAGGGATTAACCTAAATGGGATGCCGATCGCCAGACCGGCATCCCAAAATTACCATCAGCCAGTTTACCCCAGGTTAGGGAGAACTGTATGTTTCCCATGAGGTCTACGTAAATACTTGACCCTCACGGAAGCTGCAAACTCTTAGGCGAGCTCAGCGGTACCCAGATCGGCGTGCTTCTGCGGATCGACATAGAGGTGCTTGATGCGATCGGAGCCGGCGATGGTGTGCGTGTAGAACATCACCGGGATGACCGGGCAGTCGGCAGCGACCATTGCATCGGCCTCCTGCATCTTAGCGACGCGCTCTTCGTCGTCAACCGTGGTACGGGCCTCATCGACCTTGGCGTCGAACTCGGGGTTGTTGTAACCAGAGCGGTTGTCGCCACCGAGGGAGTCGGAGTGGAACAGCGGATACAGGAAGTTGTCCATGATCGGGTAGTCAGCAATCCAACCCAGACGACCGAACTGATAGTTAAAGTTCTGATACTGCTCGAGCAGGGCAGACCACTCGGGGGTATCGGAGACAGCGGTAACGCCAACCTTGGCGAGGTCGCCGATGATGGACTCCATAATCTCCTTGTGGCCACCGTCCTGGTTGTAGGACAGAGTCACGTTAATGCCACGATCGCCGTTAGCGCCAGCGGGAGCAACCTTGTCGAGGTACTCGTTAGCCTTGTCGACGTCGTAGGCGCAGAACTCCCATGCGCCCTCCTTGTAGCCATCGATGCCCGGAGGAACAATGCCGTCGGCAGGGGTACGGGTACCCTTGAAGATGGTCTTGCAGATGGCCTCACGGTTGATGGCCAGGGAGATACCCCTGCGCAGGTCGGCGTTGTTGAACGGCTCGGCCGTGTTGTTGCAGGTCAGGTAGTAGGTGGAAGGCTCGGCGCCGAGCAGCATGCGCTCGCCGTCACCCATGGTGTAGCCGTCCTTGGACACACCGCGATCCTTCTTGGCAGCGTCGATCTGAGCAACGGGAACGTCGCAGACATCGAGGTTACCGGCCTGGAACTCCTTGTAAGCGGTCTCCATGTCCTTGATGACCTGGAAGTGGATGCCATCGATCTTGGCCTTGTCGCCATAGTAATCGTCGAACTTCTTGAGGTTGATCTCCTGACCATCCTCCCACTTGCCGTCCATCATGAACGGGCCGTTACCGACCGGTGCAAGGTAGAAGCTCTTGACATCGGACTCGGCGCACTCGGGAACCGGGGCCAGAGCCGGGTGAGAGGCGACGAAGGGGAAGTCGGCGTAAGCGGAAGACAGCTTGACGACGAGGGTCTCATCGTCGGGGCAAGTAACACCGCTGAGCTCGGTAGCGTTACCGGCAAGCAGGTCGTCATAGCCCTCGACCATGGAAAGGTGATAGGAGACCTCGGAAGGGCCGTACTCGGTAGCGATGGCCGACTTGGTGTTGACCAGACGCTCCCAACCGAGCTTGAAGGACTTGGAGGTAACGTCGTCACCGTTGTGGAACTTGGCCTTCTTGATCTTGAAGGTAAACTCGGTGGCGTCGTCGTTGGCCTCAAAGGACTCGCAAGCCAGCGGAACGATCTCGCCCTTCTCGGCGTCATAAGAGGTCAGAGCGTCAAAGAGCTGGTACTCGACCTGAGTGCCCTGGTCCTCCTGGACATTGTAGGGGTCGATGCAGACCGGGTTGTTGATGTAGAAGTTCAGCGTCGAACCGGACTCAGAACCGGAAGCGTCGCCGCCCTTCTTGCCGCATGCGGCAAGAAAAGCCATGGAGCTCGCAGCGAGGGTGCCGCCAACAAAGGCGCGACGACCCATAACGGGCTGGTGGAACATAGAATCAGCCATGCCATCCTCCTTATGAGATAGGACAAAGAAATGTTCAGTCGGACATATGTCGAGACAATCCGATCCGAACCATCAAAACGCCGCCCGCTGCTATGGCTGGTTATGCACAACGGACCAACGTTTCGCAATACAGTAGCGCATTTTATGCACGATTTGGGGCTAATTCCGGTTAACGGTCGAGAATTTCTTTAGTTGGGCGAAGTATGTGGGGATATTTTGACTCTGTTACAAATATGTAAACAAAAAGGGTCCCGCACCTGCGAGACCCATTGCAAACGTATATACGCCGATGCTTAGTAGCCGACGATGCCCTGCGGGAAGAAGAACATGCACAGGACGACGCACACGGCAAAAACAACGGCCATAATTACCGTCAGGCGATCGAGGTTCTGCTCCATGACGCCCGTGGCAGAGCTGGAGTTATACAGCGAGCTAGCGATCATATCCGAAACGCCGGTGCCCTTACCGGAATGCATCAGGACGAGAATCGTCAGCGCCACGGCAGAGACAGCCCAAACGACAAACAGAAGAATCTGGAACGGACCCATAGATAAGCTCCTTAATAGAACAGTTCAAACTCCAGTACTGTACCACAATCCCCCGCTCTCCCCTACCTGCCACTCAAGGACGGGGTGGAAATGGCAGAAATACCAAAAAGGGGGTTGTCCGGTTGTGGACAACCCCCTTACTAGAAAACGGTATTTGTTTTCTATTAGGCCTCGGTGGCGAGCACGCGGCCCGTCATCTCGGCGGAAGGCTCAATACCAGCCATGGTGAGCATGGTCGGAGCGATATCGGAAAGACGGCCGTCCTCGATACCGGTGAGCTGTGCCTTCTCATCAACGATGATGAACGGCACGCGGTTGGTGGTGTGAGCCGTAAACGGATGCTTGGAACCGTCGGAAGCAACGTCAAACATGTGATCGGCGTTGCCGTGGTCGGCGGTAATCAGCGCAAAGCCGCCCTTGGCGAGAATCGCCGGGACAACCTTGGACAGGGCATCGTCAACAGCCTCGACGGCCTTAACGGCAGCGTCGAAGACACCGGTGTGACCAACCATGTCGCAGTTCGCGAAGTTCACGATGTAGAAATCAGCGCGATCCTCGTTGATGGCGGCGACGAGCTTCTCGGTAACCTCGGGAGCGCTCATCTCGGGCTGCAGATCGTAGGTAGCGACCTTGGGGGAAGCGACGAGCACGCGCTCCTCGCCCTCCTTGGGCTCCTCGATGCCACCGTTGAGGAAGAACGTCACGTGGGCGTACTTCTCGGTCTCGGCAGTGTGCAGCTGCTTCAGGCCATTGGCGGCGATAACGTCGGCCAGGACGTTCTCGGGGAACGTCTTGGGGAAGGCGACCTCGACGTCAAACGTCGGATCGTACTCGGTCATCGTCACAAAGTGCGAAAGCTTGATCTGCTCACGCTCAAAGCCGTCGAACTCCTTGTCCGTGAACACGCGGGTCATCTGACGAGCGCGGTCGGGACGGAAGTTGAAGAAGATGGCCGCGTCGCCCTCGTGAATGCCCTCGTTGTGGGCAGCGAAGGGCTCGACGAACTCGTCGCCGCGCGGGTCCTTCTCGTAGTAGGCCTTGATACCGGCAACGGGGTCGGTATCAGCATCGGACGCGTTGACCATGACGTCGTAGGCGCGCTGGATGCGCTCCCAACGGTTGTCGCGGTCCATCGCCCAATAACGACCCGAGACGGTGGCAACGCGAGCGTCGCAACCGGTCTCCTCGGAAATCTTGGCCAGGAAGGCGCAGAACTCGCTCATGTAGCCAGCACCGGACTGCGGGTCGACGTCGCGGCCATCCATGAAGGCGTGGACGCGAACGGTCTTGACACCGTGCTCGGCAGCCATCTTGACCAGAGCCTCGACGTGGTTCATGTGAGAATGAACACCGCCAGGGCTCATAAGGCCCATGAGGTGGAGAGTCTTACCGTCAGCCTTGACGTCGTCCATAGCCTTGACAAAAACCTCGTTCTTGGCGATGGAACCGTCCTTGATGGCATTGTTGATGCGCGAAAGCTCCTGGAACACGATGCGTCCGGCACCGATGTTGAGGTGACCCACCTCGGAGTTACCCATCTGGCCATCGGGAAGACCCACGTCCTCGCCCGAAGCGCCGAGCGTGGTGTGGGGGTACTTCTCGTACAGGCTATCAAGGAAGGGCGTCTTGGCAGCGGCGACGGCGTTCTCGCCATCGGCCGGAGCAAGGCCGCAACCATCCATGATGATCAGGAGTGCAGGAAGATGACGCTGTGCCATATGTCCTACTCGCCTGCCTTGACGACCATAGAGGCAAAGTCGGCAGCCTTGAGCGAAGCGCCGCCCACGAGGGCGCCGTCAACGTCGGGCTTGGCGACGAGCTCGGCAATGTTGCCGGGCTTGGCGGAACCGCCGTAGAGAACGCGGATGCCGTTGGCGAGCTCCTCGCCGAACATCTCCTTGAGGGTCTCACGGATAGCGCCGCAGACCTCCTGAGCGTCCTCGGCGGTAGCGGTCTTGCCGGTGCCGATGGCCCAGATGGGCTCGTAGGCGACGACGACCTGCTTGGGGCAGGTGATCTCAAGGCCAGCAAGGCCAGCCTTGACCTGGTTCACGACGTGCTCGACATAGGTGCCAGCCTCGCGGACCTCGAGGGACTCGCCGCAGCAGAAGACGGGAACAAGACCGGCGGCAACGAGAGCCTTAGCCTTCTTGTTCTGGTCCTCGTCGGTCTCGTGGAAGTAATCGCGACGCTCGGAGTGACCGATAATGCAGTAGGTGCAGCCAGCGGACTTGAGCATGTCGCAAGAAGACTCACCGGTGAAGGCACCCTTGGCCTCCCAGTACACGTTCTGTGCACCGAGGGCGATGGGGGCAGCCTGAATGCGGTCATGAACCGTGGTGATGTCGATGGTCGGAGGGCAGACGAGCACCTCGACGCCAGCCGGAACCTCGGGCAGAGCCTGAGCCAGCTCGTCGGCGAGCTTGGCGGCCTCGGCGACGTCGTTGTTCATCTTCCAGTTACCAGCGATAAGAAGGGTGCGATTAGGCATCGAGAAGCGCCTCCACTCCGGGCAGGGCCTTACCCTCGACGAGCTCCATGGAAGCGCCACCACCGGTGGAGATCCAGCTCATCTTGTCGGCCAGGTTGAACTTGTTGACAGCTGCGACAGAGTCACCACCGCCGATGATCGAGGTGCAGTCAGCCTCGGCGAGAGCCTCGGCGATAGCCTGGGTGCCGTGAGCAAAGTTGTCAAACTCGAAGACGCCCATGGGGCCGTTCCAGAACACGGTCTTGGCGCCCTTGACAGCCTCGGCATAGAGCTCCTCGGTCTTGGGACCGATGTCCATACCCTCACGATCGTCGGGGATAGCGTCGGAAGCAACAACCTCGGGGACAGCGTCCTCGCCAAAGTGATCGGCAACACGGTTGTCGATGGGGAGCAGGATCTTGACACCCTTCTCCTCGGCCTTCTTGAGCATCTCGCCGGCGCGCTCGACCCAGTCCTCTTCCTTGAGGGACTGACCAACGGACAGGCCCTGAGCCAGGAAGAAGGTGTAGGCCATGCCGCCACCGATGATCAGGGTGTCAGCGGAGTCGATGAGGTGATCGAGAACGCCGATCTTGGAGGAAACCTTGGAACCGCCGACGATGGCGACGAAGGGGCGCTCGGGCTCGGCGAAGATGCCGGTCAGCGTGTCGACCTCCTTCTCGAGCAAGAAGCCGGCGACGGCAGGCAGGTAAGCGGCGGGGCCCACGACGGAACCCTGGGCGCGGTGAGCGGTGCCGAAGGCATCGAGAACGAAGACGTCACCATAGGAAGCGAGCTTCTTGGCGATCTCGGGATCGTTCTTCTTCTCACGCTTGTCAAAACGGACGTTCTCGAGAACGAGGACCTTACCCGGCTCGACGGCAGCGACAGCCTCGGCAGCCTTCTCGCCGTAGGTGTCAGCGACAAAGGCAACGTCGAGACCAGAGAGCTCAGCGAGCTTCTTGGCGACGGGCTCGAGGGACAGCTCGGGCTGGAAGCCGGTGCCCTCGGGACGGCCGAGGTGGCTCATGAGGATGACGCGAGCGTTGTGCTCAACGAGGTAGTTGATGGTGGGCAGGGCAGCCTTGATACGGGTGGTGTCGCCAACGACGCCATCCTTGATAGGCACGTTAAAGTCAACGCGGACGAGAACGCGCTTTCCGTCGACATCGATGTCGCGGACGGTCTTCTTGGTAAAGGCCATGTTTGCTTCTACCTTTCGTACGTGTCTGCCTCCCATTACGGCAGACGATTTCTTATAAAAAGGGCGCGACCCTAGGGTGTAAGCCCTATAAGGCCGCGCCCTTCTTTAGACGCTCAACGAGCTATTCGCTAAAAGCTAAATTAAGCAACGAACTTCTCGAAGTACTTGATGGTGCGGACCATCTGAGAGGTGTAGGAGTTCTCGTTGTCGTACCAAGAGGTGACCTGAACGAGGGTCTGGCCGTTGCCGAGGTCAGAGCACATGGTCTGAGTGGCGTCGAAGATGGAGCCGTGGGTCTCGCCGACGATGTCGCGGGAGACGATCTGGTCCTCGTTGTAGGCGAAGGTCTCGGGGATGGTCTCGGCGTAGGCCTTCATGGCAGCGTTGACCTCGTCGACGGTGACCTTCTTGTCAACGACGGCGTAGAGGTTGGTCAGCGAGCCGGTCGGCGTCGGGACGCGCTGGGCGGCACCGATGAGCTTGCCGTTGAGCTCGGGGAGAACCAGGCCGATGGCCTTGGCAGCGCCCGTAGTGTTCGGGACGATGTTCTCGGAGCAGGCGCGGGAGCGACGGAAGTTGCCCTTGCGCTGCGGGCCGTCGAGCGGCATCTGGTCGCCGGTGAAGGCGTGGATGGTGGTCATGATGCCGGACACGATGGGAGCGAAGTCGTTCAGACCCTTGGCCATCGGGGCGAGGCAGTTGGTGGTGCAGGAAGCAGCGGAGATGATGTTGTCCTCAGCGGTCAGCGTCTCATGGTTGACGTTGTACACGATGGTGGGCAGATCGCTGCCGGCCGGAGCGGAGATGACGACCTTCTTGGCGCCAGCGTTGATGTGGGCCTGAGCCTTAGCCTTGCTGGTGTAGAAGCCGGTGCACTCGAGAACGACGTCGACGTCAAGGTCGCCCCAAGGCAGGTTGTTAGCGTCGGCCTCCTTGTAGATCTTGATCTCCTTGCCGTCAACGGTGATGGAATCCTCGCCAGCAACGACCTCGTGATCGCGAGCGTAGTTGCCCTGCGTGGAGTCGTACTTCAGCAGGTAAGCGAGCATATCGGGAGAGGTGAGGTCGTTGATAGCGACGATCTCGGAGCCTTCATGACCGAACATCTGACGGAAAGCCAGACGACCGATGCGACCGAAGCCGTTAATAGCAACCTTTACTGCCATTGTGTCTCCTTTCGTAAGGCCCCCGCGAGCTACAGCGCCCGCCGTTGAGGCCCACAAACTAACCACTCGCCTAATATACCTTTTTTTTGACTTGAATTTCACGAGAATGCTCGAAATTGAAAATCAAATTTACGTTAAAACGTTTTAAATACTAAAGCCGTAAAACACGATGGTAGAGGGCTGACTTCGACAAGGGAGGGTCAGCCATCTCCCCCAAATCACGCAGTGACAGATCGGGATAGCGCTCGCGCAGGTCGCAAAAGACTGCCAAGGCGTCCGGAAGCGTGTCGCGCAAACCCCGCTGTTCGAGCTCATCGATCAACGCAAGCTGATGCTGGGCGGCACCCGCACTTCTGGTCTGGTTGGCCAGTTCGGCATTCACGCGACGGTTTACGTCGTTCTTAACCAACTTGACCGCGCGCGCCTCCTCAATCTCGGCAACGCTGCGCTTGGCACCAATCAGCTTTAAAAGATGCTCGATTTCCTCGGCGCTCTTAATGTACACGGCATAAGACCCCCGCCGTGCATTAACACGCGCGTGGACCCCAATCTGCTCCAACAGGTCGCAAAGCCCCTTGGCATATTGCTCGCCCTGCACCGCGATCTCCAAATGAAAGTCGCCGCGTGGATCGGCCACGAACCCGCCCGCGATGAGCGCGCCGCGGATGTAGGCAAGTCTGCAGCAGGGACGGGCAACGATGTGCCGGGGAACACCAGCGACGAGCCCTTCCCTCCGGTCGAGGATACCCAGCAGCACCAGAGCCTTATCCAAATCGGGCTGATCAGGCAAGGTGATGAGGTAGTTTCGAACCTTATGCAATACAGATTTACGGACGGTGAACTCCGTTTTGAGCTTAAGGATACGATGCGTCAGCGTGATCATCGTGCGCGCGACGGCTCCCGTCTCAGTCGCAACCGTCAAACGATACCGCCCAGAGCCGGTAAGCGAGAGCGTACCGCTCACGCGCGTGAGAGCGGCAAGCGTCGACAAGTCGCAGTATTCACATTCGGGTTCGCAGCGCGCAAGCTCGTCGCGCACCTCAGCGGTAAACGACATGCAGGCCTATGCCTTCGTGTTGGCGCGCGACAGGTCGCGGTGGGAGATGCTCACATGATACTGAGCGCCTTCCAGGTAACGGGCCGTGGCCTCGGCAATGGCAACGCTGCGGTGCTGGCCGCCCGTGCAGCCGATGGCGATAGAAAGCTGCGGCTTACCCTCCGCGATATAGCCCGGCATCACCGTATCGAGCAGCTGTGTCCAAGCCTTCCAAAACTCCTGCGTCTTGGGATGATCCAGAACAAAATCGGAGACCTTTTTATCGAGACCGGTCATCGTGCGCATCTCGGGATCGTAGAACGGATTGGGCAGGAAGCGGACGTCGATCATAATGTCCGCCTCGACGGGCATGCCGTGCTTAAAGCCAAACGAGAACACGTGGACGTCCATGAGCTGCTGGTCGGACAGCTCGGAAAATGCCATACGTAGCTTGTTGCGCAGCGCAGAGGTGCGCAGACGGCTCGTGTCGATAATCATATCGGCTCGGTCGCGCACGCCCTGAAGCTGAAGGCGCTCGCGCTGAATGGCATCGGCCGTAGTCTCCCCCGGCTTGGCAATGGGATGACGGCGGCGATTTTCGCTGTAGCGACGAATCAGCACCTCGTCAGAAGCCTCCAGGAACACGATGTCGCAGCTCATCTCGCGCTCTTCGAGCGCGGCGACCGCATCGAGCAACTCGTCAAACAGTCCCTGGCTACGCAAATCGCAGGTGACGGCGAGATGCCTGCCCACGCCCGTATTGATGCCGACGAGCTCGGCAAGCTGGGCGATGAGACGCGGAGGCAGGTTATCGATGCAAAAATAGCCCATGTCCTCGAACACGTGCATGGCCTGCGTGCGGCCCGATCCGGACATTCCGGTGATGATGACGATATCGGGGATGCGCTCCGAGCGCTCCGCCGCATCCATGGCATCTCCCTTTTGCATGTGCTGCCTCCCGAAAACAAGCGCGGGACCCAGCAACCCGGATCCCGCGCGGTCAATTGCCTATATTGAGTATACCGCCCCGAGCGGATACGAGGCCTGTCTTACGCCTCAAGCGCAGCCTTGAACCAACTCGTAATACTCGTGGGGTGCGTGATGGCGGTGCCGACGACAACGGCCCAGGCGCCAGCATCGATCGCGGCGCGAGCCTCCTCGGGCGTGTGCACGCGGCCCTCGCAGATGATGGGAAGACCGGGGAATTCCTCGGTCGCCTGACGCAGGAGCGGCAGATCGGGGCCATCGGCCATGGTGCAGTCGATGGCAGCGACACCGTGAGAAAGCGTGGTGGATACCAGGTCGAAGCCCATATCAACAGCACGGCGAATGTCCTCGATGGTGGCACAATCCGCCATCAGGAGCACACCCTCCTCGTGCAGCGGGCGGAAGGTATCCTCGACCGACTTGCCGTCGGGACGCGGACGATCGGTGGCGTCGATCGCCACGATATCGGCACCCGCAGCAACGCAGGCGCGAGCGTGACGCAGCGTCGGCGTGATGTAAACGCCCTCGTGCCCATCCTTCCACAGGCCGATAACAGGAACCTCACAGCGACCCTTAATGGCGGCAATGTCGGCAAGGCCCTGGCAGCGAATGGCGGCGGCGCCGCCGAGCTCGCAAGCACGAGACATTTGAGCCATGGTCTCGGGCGTACGAAGCGGCTCGCCCATATACGCCTGAACGCTCACGACGAGCTTACCCTTCAGGGATTGAATCAAAGGATCGACGGTCATAAGGCTGCAACCTTTCTCAGAACAGCCTCCCGAGGCGTGTTGTCTCGGGAGGCTCCTACAGAAGATACGTTTACTTCAACGAGGCAAGAAGATGCTCAGCGGCACCGATGAGCGGAGCATCGCCCTCCAGAGAACCGATGAGGATCGGCGTGTCCTGAAGCGGATCGAGCGCCTGGCTGGCATAGCCCTCGTGCACCGAATCCTTCCAAGTCTGTGAACGCCAATCGGGACCTTGGTGAATCACGCCGCCCGAAAGCACGATGACCTCAGGGTCCAGGATGTTAGCGAGCGAGCCCAAGCTGGCACCCAGCGCAAAGCCGGCGTCATGGATGACCTCGGTCGCCTTTGCGTCGCCCGCACGGCACAGGTCGTTCACATCGCGACCGACCGAAGGACGGCTGGGGTCGACGCGGCCAAAACGCTCATCGTACATTCGACCAATGGAAGTGCCCGAAGCAACCGACTCCAGATGGCCGGAACGCCCGCAGGCGCAGGGAATGCCGGCGGCAGCCGAGCACTCGATGTGGCCCATATGGCCGGCAGCACCATGGAAGCCCTGCATCACGCGGCCGTTCTCGACATATGCGCCGCCGATGCCCGTACCGATGCCAAGACACAAGACGGAGAACTTGCCCTTGCCGACGCCCCAGTGGGCCTCGCCCAGAGCATGAGCCTGCACGTCGCCTACAACGGAAACGGGAAGACCGAGGTCCTCGCGCAGACGCGGCCCCAACTGAACGCCGGACCAGCCGGGCATGATCTCGTTGGCATACGCAATGGCACCCGTCTTGGGATCGACAACGCCGGCGGCACCGATACCGACGCCAAGGACCTCAACATCGGGATTCGCCTCGAGAGCAGCCTTGATGGACGCCTCGATACGCTGGAAGACGGCCTCGCCGCCCTCCTGGGCCTCGGTAGGAACCTCGGCCTCAAAAACGGGATGGGGCACGCTGCCGTCAGCCGGGTACTCCATGATGGCGGTCGCGATCTTAGTTCCGCCGATATCGACAGAGCAGACGTACTTGTTCTCCATGTCGCTCTCCTTCGGAGATAAAAACAACTACAGGAAATGAAGGCGGTGTAATCGCCGCAGCTTGGTAAAGGTTTCCCGGGTGCCCGAGGTTGGGGTGAAAGCGGTCGGGCGTTGACCTAATGGGTCACGCTCGACCGCTTGAGCCCCAAGATCGGGTGCCCGGGGAAGCTTTACAGGAGGCCGTTGTCCTGGAGGACCTTCTTAATCGCCTCGACGTTCTCGCCGGTCATGGCCTTCACCGGGCGCGGCATGGTCGGGCTGTCGAAGATGCCCATGAGGTTCATAGCGGTCTTGAAGGCGCCGACGCCACCGGCATAGCCCTGGACGCCCGAGGTGACATCCCAGATGTGCGAAATCTCATTGAGGCGATCCTGCTCGGCCTTGACGGTAGCCCAGTCACCAGCCTGAGCGGCCTTCCACTGACGCACGTAGCCCTCGGGCTCAACGTTGGCGAGACCCGGGACGGAACCGTCGGCGCCACCGAGGTAGGCGCCGTCGACAACAACCTCGTGACCGGTGAGAATGCTCATCGGATGGCCGTTCTTCTCGTTCTCCTGAACGAGGTAGCGGAACGAGATGTCATCACCGGAGGAATCCTTGACGCCAGCAAGGACGCCCTCGGCGCCGAGCTTGGCAAGGAGCTTCCAGGGGAGTTTGGTGTGAACGCAGACGGGAATGTCATAGGCAAAGATGGGCAAGTCGAGTTCCTCGTGCAGGATGCGGAAATGCTCCTCGACCTCGGTCATGCCCTGCAGGGCATAGAACGGGCAGGTGGCGACAAGCGCATCGGCGCCCAGCTCCTGAGCGACCTTGCCGTGCTCGATCATGCGCTCGGTCTCGGTATCGATGATGCCGACCAGAACAGGCACGCGGTGGTCGACGATACGGACGGCCTCGGCGATAATCTGGCGACGGCGCTCGTCGGTGGAGAAGACGACCTCGCCCGAGGATCCCAGGAAGAACAGTCCATCGACGCCGGCGTCGATCATGCGGTTGATGCTGCGCTCAAAGGAGACAACATCGAGCTGGTGATCTTCGGTATCGGGAACAACGACGGGAGGGATAACGCCGGTGAATTTCTGAGTTGCCACAAGAATCTCCTTAGTTGTCTGGCGGGCGGCCCTGTGCCACCCACTCTTGTTGGCAGTGTCCAGGCCGCCTAGGCCAAAGAACACGGATAGAACGTTTGGTTAAAAAAGTCGACGACTTCGTTTTCGAACGCATTGATGCGCTCGTGAGCGTATTTGGCATAGATGATATGCCTCCGGTCACACTCAAGACCGTTGAATACGGCAAACTGATCCTTGGGATCGCTCGCGGTATCCATAAGCGATGTGCCCATGAGCACCGATCCGCGCACCCGAGACGACAGCGCCTCGAGGCCGCCAGGAAGCGGATTGGCAACCGCCGTGCAGGCGAGGCCCCGCTCGTCCAGAGCAGAAACCGCCAGCGCGACTCCGCCGCCAAGACCCTCGCCCCATGCAAAGATGCGGTCGGGGTCCATGCCATCAAGATTGCGCGCCACCTTCGCCAGCGCGCAACCCCAACGGACGCGCTCGACAAAAGCGGGCGAAGAAATCCCCCGCTGCAGGTCGTCCGCACCAGCAACATCGTCATCCAGCGCGAGAACGGCATACCCCATGGCGGCAAATCTCGTCATGTGATGCCAGCCGCGCACAGGCCGATCGATGTCGTGGAACATCAGGCACAGCGGCACGCGCTCAGATACTCGGGCACGACCGACAGGCTCGATCAAACGAGCGTGAATCGCATCGTCACCGAGCTCAAAGGAGACCTCCGAGTAACGGGCGCAGGGGTTAACAAAGTCAATCGCCGTTATGGCCAGGCCTTGAATCTCAAGATTCGAAGCGCATGTCTCTAAATCAGAAACATCTGCTTGGACATCACCGCGCCAGTCCCGATATTCTGCGAGCCCTGACGAAACCGTTCCAGGAATTCCCACGTGTCCGGGGACAATCAGCTCGTCAACATTGCTCTCGCACTTAGACATGAGCCTCCCCTCCCTTGCAGAAAAACGGAATGATCAGATCGTCAAAATCCTGAATCTCCTCGTGGCCAAAGCCTTCAAAGAACTCATGACGCTTTTCGCAGGTCAGGTTGTTATAGACCGCAAACTGCGTCGCTGGCGGACAGACGATATCGGCTGTGCCGGTGCCAAACAGCACGGGGCATTTGACCATAGGGGCAAAGTTCTTGGAATCGAAGTACGCCAGCTTGGTATAGGCTTCGTCAATACGAGTCGAGTCTTCGTCAAACCAGCGAGACCAATAGCGCAGGCCCTCGTAGGCAATGTCGTCGGCATCCAAATCCCAGACCAGGCGGAAATCTGACAGGAAGGGATAGAGGATGGCGGCGCGATTGATAAGCTCGCTGTTAAGCGCACAGGTAGCAATGCCCAGACCGCCGCCCTGCGACGCGCCGTTCACAAATACGCGGGAAAGATCGATGCCCTCGAGCTCGCGAACGATGCGGCACAGAATGCGAATATCTTGGTGCAAGCGGACATAGTAGAGGTTGGCCGGGTCGCCGTCGATACCGGCGACGATATGCCCAGCAACCGTCGTGCCTTCAAATCCACCAATATCCTCGGAGGGGCCACCCTGGCCAGGACAATCGAGAGCGATGAGTGCCATGCCCATGCCCGCAAACGACGCCTGCTCAAACCAGCTGCGGCTTGCACCCGGATAGCCGTGGAACTGTAGCACCAGCGGCACGGGCTCGTCCGAAACCGGCTTGAGATACTTGGCATGCATGCGTGCACCACACATGCCGGTGTACCAGAGGTCGAAAAACCGACAGGTCGCGGAATCCGCAACCGAAGCCGCCTCAATCGCATAGTCGAGCTCGACGGCGTCGGCCTCGGCCATGCGGTCCTTCCAAAAGAGATCGAAATCCGATGGACGGGGCATAGCGCCTCGATATTCACCAAATTGCTGTTGTAGCTCCTGAGCACTTGGCATGGCTCGTGAACCCAGCCTTTCGAAATCGCAACGGAGGTGCGCCCGGTAAGTGAACCGGGCGCACGGGAGGGAAAGCGAGGCTACTCGCCGAGCTTGGGATGAAGCAGCGACGGCGCAGCGCCGAGCAGCATCTTGGTGTAGGGGTCCTGAGGATGCTGGAAGACCTGCTTGGCCTCGCCCTGCTCGACGATCTTGCCGCCATTCATAACGATGATGTCGTCAGAGATATAGCGGACCGTCTGGATGTCATGGCTAATGAACACCATGGCCAGGCCGAGCTCCTTTTTAAGGTCGGTCAGCAGGTTCAGAATCTGCGCGCGGACCGAAACGTCCAGAGCCGAGGTGGGCTCGTCGGCGATGATGGCATCGGGGTTCAGCGACAGGGCACGGGCAATTGCGACGCGCTGGCGCTGGCCGCCCGAAAGCTGGCCGGGAAGAACCTCGGCAGCGGAGCTGGGCAGACCGGTGAGCTCCAAGAGCTCCTTGACGCGCTTCTCCTGCTCTGCCTCGGTTCCCAGATTGTGGACGCGCATGGGGTCGAGCAGCTGCTCGCGAACGACCATGCGCGGGTTGAGCGCCGTGGCCGGGTTCTGGAACACGACCGAGATGACGCGACCCATGTGACGACGGTCCTCGGCGGTACGCTTGGTAACGTCCTTGCCCTTAAAGTAGACCTTGCCGCTCGTGGGGGCCTGCAGGCCGCACATGACGTTGGCGGTGGTGGACTTACCGCAACCGGACTCGCCGACGATGCCGATCGTCTGACCGGGCATGAGCTTAATCGTTACACCCTGGACGGCGTGAACCAGGTTGGGGTGCAGAATCGAGCCGGTACGGGTCCTAAAGGTGACGTGGACGTCATCAAGGAAGATGATCGGCTCGACGCCGTTGACTGCGGTCTCGCTCATCTACATCACCTCCGCGTGAGGGGTCAAACCATTTGCCTTGAGCACCTCGTCGGGGAGCTCGGAATAGAAGTGCTCGGTGCCGGGCACACGCTTGAAGACCGGACGGGTGTCCAGGCCAATGCGCGGATGGCTCGAGCGGGGCGCGAAGCGATCGCCCTTGGGGAAATCGCGCGGGCTCGGAACGGCGCCGGGCACCTGGTGCAGGCGGCCCGAACCGCTCTCGATGGACAGAACGGAACCCAGAAGACCGCGGGTGTACTCGTGAATCGGGTTGGTGAGCAGCTCCTTGGTGGGTGCCTGCTCGATAACCTGACCGGCGTACATAACCGTGATGTTATGGGCAACCTCGGCGACCAGAGCCAGGTCATGCGAAACGAAGATCATGGCAAAGCCGAGCTTGGCCTGAAGATCGTTGAGCAGCTTGATGACCTGCTTCTGGACGGTAACGTCCAGAGCGGTCGTGGGCTCGTCGCAGATGACCAGCTTGGGGTCGCGGGTAAGGGCCATAGCGATCAGGACGCGCTGACGCTGGCCGCCGGAAAGCTCGTGCGGATAGCTCTCGAGCGTGCGCTTGGGATCGAGGCCCACGAGCTCCAGGAGCTCCTCGGCGCTACGGGTGCCGCCACGCTTGGTGAGCTGCTTCATCTGGGCGGAAATGAGCATGGAGGGGTTAAGCGAGGACAGGGCGTCCTGGTAGACCATAGCGATATCGGTACCGCGCAGGCCGAACCACTCCTTCTTGCTCATCTTGAGCAGGTCGCGGCCCTCCCAGAGGACCTCGCCGGAAAGGTGCTCGTCCTCATCGGTCAGGCCCATGATGGCCAGCGTGGTGATGGACTTACCGCAACCGGACTCGCCCACCAGGCCCATGGTCTGACCAGGACGGACGTCAAAGTTGACATGGTCGACGACGTTGATATCACCGTGATGCTCAAACTGAATGCAGAAGTCACGGACCGAGAGAATCGGTTCGACAGACTCGTCGGGCACATGGCGATCGTCACGCTTGAGCTCGACATCGCGCAGGGCGCCAAGGCGAGCGGAGAGGGACTGGGCCTGCTCCTTGTAGGCGCGAACGGGGTCGGAGACCAGCAGATCGGCCTCGCGACGCTTGGAGGAATCGGTAGGATCCAGGGCGGCGGAGGGAGCAGCGGCCATGGCGTCGGTAATGCCCTCGGAGAGGATGTTGAGCGCCAGGCAGGTGATCATGATGGCCAGGCCCGGGAACAGCGCCTGCCACCAACGACCGGCGAGCACGCCGCCGCGGGCGTCGGCGAGGATGTTGCCCCAGGTAGCGGTGGGCTCCTGGATACCAGCGCCGATGAAGGTCAGCGAGGCCTCGAAGATGATGGCGTCGGCGACCAGCGTAACGGTGAAGACCATGATCGGGGCAATGCAGTTACGCAGAACATGCTTGATCAAAATCCACGGAGCCTTGGCGCCGGAAACGATGACCGCGCGAACATAGTCCTCGCCGTACTCGGACACGATGTTGGCGCGCACGATACGGGCAATCTGCGGAGTGTACATAAAGCCGATGGCGAAGATGATCGACGGCACGGAGTTGCCCAGGATGGAGACGAAGACGGCAGCGAGGGCGATGCCCGGGATGGACATGATGATGTCCAGGATACGCATGATCGTCTCGGAGACAGCCTTGCGCGAAACCGCTGCAAGGGCGCCCACGACCGAGCCGCAGACCAGAGCCATGGCAGTGGCGCCAAAGCCGATAATCAGCGAGTAACGACCACCGTAGAGCATACGCGACAGAATGTCGCGACCCTTATCGTCGGTACCGAAGATAAATCCGTTGCCGGGAGCCTGGCGAGCCGTAAAGATCTCGACCGGGCTATAGGGGGCAAGAAGGGGCGCCAGAATCGCAGTCAGGGCGACCAGCACCAGCACGACGGCGGCAATCTTAGAAGACAGCGTCATCTTCTTCCAGCCACCGAGCTTGAGCCCCTTGGAGGCAGCCTTCTCGAGCTGCTCGGTTTGCTTCTCTCGAATCTTTACCATAATCTACACCGTCCTGATGCGCGGGTTGATGAGCAGGTAGAGCATGTCAACCACGATGTTGATGATGATGAAGGCAAGAGCAACGACGATAACGACGCCCTGAACCAGGTTCGCCTCGTTGCCCTGAACGCCCTGCAGAATCGCGGTGCCCATGCCGGGGAGGTTGAAGATAACCTCGATGACGACGGCGCCGCCCATGAGGTAACCGATCTTAAGACCGAGGGTGGTGACCGGGGTGATCAGCGCATTGCGAAGAACGTTGATGCCGACGACGACCTTCTCGGGAACGCCGGCGCCACGAGCCATACGGACATAGTCCTTGTCGAGCTCCTCGACCATGGCGGTACGCACGATACGAGTCATCTGGCCCGTCAGCGGAAATGCCAAGGCGATAGCGGGCATGATCATACGTCCCAGATAGCCAACCGGATTCGTGGTGAAGTGAGGCAGAGCACCAGATGCCGGGAGCACCTTAAGGTAGGAAGAGAACAGCAGGATCAACAGAACGGCAAGCCAGAACGACGGGGTTGCCAAGCCGGCGATGGAAAAGACGCGGATCACTTGGTCCGGCCATTTGTCGCGATACAGTGCCGCGATGACGCCGAGCAAAAACGAAACGACCGCACCGATAGCAAGACCGATAAAGGTCAGCTGCATCGTGACGGGCAGGGCCGTGGAGATGCGCTTGGCAACGGAGTTGCGAGCAGCACCATAGGTGCCCATGTCGCCATGGATCAGATCGCCCATATAGCGCACGTAGCGCACGGGCCAGGGGTCGTCCAGACCATACTTCTCATGGTACTCGGCAACCGCCTCGGGCGAGGCACCGTCACCCAACGCCGTGTAGGCGGGGTCGGTCTTGGAGAACGACATAAGGAAGAACACCAGGACGGTGACGCCCAATGCCATGATCGGCAGCGCCACAAGACGCCTTCCAATCAAACGTAGCAAGTTGTTCACGTTCTCTCCCCTTTCTTTTGTCGGTAGGACCAACTGGTATATGAGTACGGATACTCATTACAAGACCCGAGCGACATCGTTGCCGCCCGGGTCTTTGTTTCAACTATGAGGATACGGTCCCAACGACCGACATCCTGCATACAGACTCAAGCGAGTCTTACGCCTTGACGGTCGCAACGCCCCTGAAGGACATGCTCGTCGTGCCGATGCCCTTGAAGCCATCGAGAGCCTCGCCGTTGGGCGCAGTGGACGGATCGTCCCAGGAAGCGGAGACGGTCTTGACGTGGACAACGGGGTACAGAACGGCGTTGTCGGCAATGATGTCGAAGCACTCGTTCCACTTCTTCTGCTGCTCGTCGCCCTCGGCGGCAAGAGCCTCGTCCATGAGACCATGGAGCTTCTGCCACTCAGCGGACTCCTTCCACGGGCAACGGGTCTGCATCCAGACGTTGTCGCCGTACCACCAGTTGAGCAGCAGGTCGGGGTCGGCGCCGAAGCAGGAAGGATCGCCAGGGGCAAGGAGGATATCGTAGGCCTCGCCGCCGTCGATGGCAGCGTAGGTAGCCGGCGAGGTATCGGTCTGGATGGTCACATCGAAGCCGAGAGCGTCGAGGTCGTTCTTGACCTGGGCGGCCATGCCCTTAATCTGCTCGTTGTCGGTGGTGCGCAGGGTGATGGCACCCGGGGTGATGCCAGACTCCTCGATGAGCTTCTTAGCCTTCTTGGCGTCGGTCTTGTACACCGTGGAAGCCTCATGATAGTTGGTGAAGCTCTTGGGCAGGTAGCAGCTGGCAGCGGTGGCAAGGCCGGCGAAGGTGTTGCTGACCATCTTCTCGGTGTCGAGCGCATACATGACAGCCTGACGGACCTTGACGTTGTTCCAAGGCTCCTTGGCGACGTTGAACATGATGAAGCGGGTGCCGAAACCCTGAACGTTATCGATCTTGCAGCCGGCGCTCTCGAGCTGGTCGACGGCGTCAGCGGTAACGAGCTCCATAACGAGCGTGGAGCCCTCCTGCTGAGCGGTAACGCGAGCGGTGGGGTCGGTCAGGATGCTGTACTGGATCTTCTTATCCTCGGCAGCATACTCACCGTTGTACTCGGGGTTGGGAACCAAGGTGATCTCGGTATCGGAGATAGAGTCGTACATCCAGGGGCCGGAACCGATCGGCTGCTTGGCGCGATCCTCCTCGGTCTGGGTGG
This sequence comes from uncultured Collinsella sp., assembly GCA_902465015.1. Classification (GTDB taxonomy): domain Bacteria; phylum Actinomycetota; class Coriobacteriia; order Coriobacteriales; family Coriobacteriaceae; genus Collinsella. Next base: position 18,143 of record CABQLK010000012.1, on the reverse strand, counting down.
CCGGGGTAACGCGGACGATGGCCAGACGATCCTTGAGCAGGGAGAAGTTGGGGACCTTAGTCTTGACCGTCACGGTGCTGGCGTCCTTGGCCTCGATGGACTCGAAGGGCTGGAAGAACGGAGCATAGGTAGCGGAAGCGGCGCAAGCGGTGTAGGAGGCAACGACATCGTCAGCGGTGACCTCGGTGCCATCGGAGAACTTGGCGCCCTTGCGGATGGTGACCTCGAAAGTGGTGTCGTCCACAGACTTGGGATCGTCGGTGGCGAGCTCGTTGAAGGTGCTGTAGTCGTGGTAATCGATGCCGTAGAGGCCCTCGACGACGTGCCAGTTAGCACCCAGGCCCACAGCGGAGCCAGTGCTGGCGGGATCGAAGCTGGACGGAGCGTAAGCGGAACCAGCGGTGATCACGCCGCCGCCACGGTTGGCGGAATCGGTGGAGCCGGAAGCGGAACCCTCGTCGCTAGAGCTGCCACCGCAGCCAGTGAGACCAAGGCCGGCGACAGCAGCGACGCTGCCGGTGAGGCCGAGGAACGAACGCCTGGACATACCCTTGTTGATGATGGCCATGTCTTCTCCTATCAATAGAGAATCTTACTCGGGAGCACCTAGACGTGCCCCCGCGCAACTTGCGGACGATATATACCTTACCTACCGACGAACCCAACTGAGGTGCCGCGCTCGGCGACCGATACATACATACGCTTGAACGGTATTTACTACCGTTCACCGAATTCATTGACAAATGATTCGCCAGACAGTATGTATCGGCGAGGTGAGATATCAGTCTTCGTCAACCCGCAGGATAGCAGGGTTTTCGCTTGGGTTAGTCAAACGTTTTAGCGTTAATAAAACCCGAAACCAGCAGGCAATCATGGCGAAATAAATGGTTGAAAATCGCGCAATCATGTATATCAGTTGTTTAGGCTCGTGTTTAGCTATCGGAATGGCCAGCCGCCGCCTCGGCGCGCTCGGCATTCCATGCAACGAGCGCCTCGTGGACCGCCTTGGCAACATCGGCAGGTATGCCGCGAACTTCCGCGATCTCTTGCTCGCTCGCCGCGCGCAAACGCTTCATCGAGCCAAAATGGCGCATAAGGGCACGTTTTCTGGTGGGTCCCACGCCCGGAACGTCATCGAGTACCGAAACCGTCATGGCTTTATCGCGCAACTCACGGTGGAACGTGATGGCAAATCGGTGGGACTCATCGCGTACCTGTTTAATTAGATAGAGCGAAGCAGACCCGGTCGGCAGCACGACAGGAGTCTCGTCCCAAGGCACAAAAACTTCCTCGTCGGCCTTCGCCAAGCCACAAACTGGTATATCGAGCCCAAGAGCCTCAAGTTGCTTGATCGCAGCGGTCAATTGCGGCTTACCGCCATCGACAACGAGCAAATCGGGGCGCGAGCCAAAGCGCTCGTCGGCCATGCGCTTGGGAGCATAGCGTCGTCCCAAAACCTCGGACATCGACACGAAGTCGTTTGCCTCGTCCAATTCGGCCTGAATTTTAAAACGACGGTACTGGCTCTTGTCGGCGCGCCCGTTGGTAAACACCACCATCGAGGCGACCGTAAAGGTGCCATGCAGTGTAGAGATATCGAAGCACTCGATACGCAACGGCGGCGATGGCAGCGCCAACGCACTTTCGAGCTCCAGGAGCGCTTGATTGGTGCGGTCGTCAGCGTACCCCGTTCGCATCATGTAGCGCATGAGGGCATGGCGCGCATTTTTGGATGCCATATCGAGCAGACGGTGCTTTTCGCCACGCTGCGGCCTATGGAGATGGCAGGAACGCTCACGCTTGCCCGCAAGCCACTCCCCCAGCGCCTCCGCATCCTCAAGCTCGACGGAAAGGTTGACCTCAGCTGGGATATCAGCCGTCTCGTCGTAATAGCGCTTAAGAAAGCCCGACTGGAGCTCTTCCTCGTCAACATCAAGACCCTTGTCGAGAATGAACTCGCAGGTGCGAACTGTACGGCCCTCGCGAACGACGAAGACGCAAGCGGCGGAGATGGTCTCCTCGCGATAGAAACCGATGACATCGATATCGACACTGGAGGGAAAAACGACTTGCTGACGATCGTCCAGACCCCTGATGACCTCCAAACGACGTTTGACGCGTGCCGCGCGCTCAAAGTCGAGCGCCTCGGCGGCATCCGTCATCTCGGAGGTCAGCTCATCGACGACATCCTTGCGATGGCCCGACAAAAAGCGCTCGACACGCTTGACGTTCTTGGCATAGTCTGCCGGGGAAATCGCGCCGACACACGCACCCGGGCCGCGCCCGACATGGTAGTCAAAGCAGGGACGCCCGTTTTGCGCGCAAATCATATTGACGATGTCTTCCTCGCCCTTGTGGGACTCGACGATACGACGACAACGACGCCACTCCGCACAAGAAGCCGAGCAGATCGGAATCACCTTGCGCAGCGTGTCAATGGTCTCACGCGCCGCGCGGCTGTCAGTATAGGGACCAAAATAACGCGTTCCCGGCTTATGGCGCTCACGCGTATATTTGATAGCGGGATACAGGTCGCCCTTTGTAATGGCGATAAAGGGGTAGCTCTTGTCATCCTTGAGGTCGACGTTAAAGTACGGATGGTACTGACCAATCAAATTGCGCTCGAGCACCAACGCCTCGTGCTCGGTCTCCACCACGATATAGTCAAAGCTCGCCACCAGCTGCATCATCAGCGGGATCTTTTGACGCTCATCCTGCAGTGTCACGTATTGACGCATGCGGGCACGCAGGTTTTTCGCCTTGCCCACGTAGATGACATCGCCCTTGGCATCCTTCCAAAGGTAGCATCCGGGCTGTGTAGGAACGCGCGAAACCTGTTCGGCAAGCGTTGGAATGTTGTCGTGACCGGCCACGCGCACCTACTTGCGACGAAGCAACGCCGAGACCTCGGGCATCTTAAGGACGACGGCAAGGCCAAAGGTAACAGCAAGCGAGACGACACCCGCAACGCAAACGTAGCCAAGAGTAATCAGAATCGAGCCGCCAAGTGCCCCGACAAAGTGTTCAAGCGCCCCCATGACGCCGGTGCCTGCGGCAGCACCCAGGCCACCGAGCAAAAGGCCAAAGAAGCCGCCATGCAGGATAGATTTGACCTGAAGACCACGCAGGCGACGACGCAGCCACCACAGCGAACAGCCGACCAAGATCACGTAGTCGACGACATACGAAAGCGCGATTGCCGGCATACCGAAGCCCAGCACAACGCCAAACAGCAGAACCGAGCCGGCCTGGCCGATGGCGGAATACAGGCAATAGCGGCTATAAGGCTTCATATCGAGCAGGGCAGAGAAGCTCTTCTGCATCAACACGACCACGCCGTAGAGCGGCAGCGAGAACGCCAGGTAGACAAGGAATTCGGACACCAGCGCCACGCCGGACTCATCAAACTTGCCGGCACAGTAAATCATGTTGAGCGGACGCGCGAAGACAATCAGGTACAGCGCGAACGGAATCAGGAAGAACAGCATCTGGGCGACGCCACGCGAAATGCCCGTGCGAACGCTGTCGTAATCCTTCTCCTGTGCGTCGTGAGAGAGCTCGGTATAGAGCGCCGTCGAAAGCGAGGCGGCAATCAGCGCGTAGGGCAGCGTGTACCACAGGCGCGCATAGGCGATGACGGAAGGGCCAGTCTCGGGCTGGACCACCAGCGCGGCAGCGTTGGTGATAGAAGTCGAGACAAACATGCACACCGTGGCGAGCAGCGTCGGGATACCGAGCGCAATCGTCTGACGCAGCGCGGGGTCCTTAAAGTCGATATGGATATGGGGATGCACGCCGTGCTTGCCAAGCGCGGGGATCTGACATGCCATCTGAACAAAGACACCGAGGGTCGTACCGGCCGCAATCAAGATGATGCCGGCACGTTCGCCAAACTGTGCGGACACGGGCGCAAAACCCATAAAGCTCGCAATGACGATCACATTGTTGAGGACCGGGGCAAACGTCGACCAGAAGTAGTCGCGGTGTGCGTTGAGAACGCCCGAAAACACCGAGCCCAAACCATAGAACAGAATCTGGATGGCAAAGAAACGGAACATGAACGCAGCGGTATCCATGCTGCCGCCGTCACCCGAAAGGAACGATTGCGTCCAGATAAAGCCCGGGGCGAACACGGTCCCCAGCAACGAAATGCCACCCAGCACCAAAAGCAGAATGCCGAGCAGGTTGCCCACGTACTCGTTCGAGGCCTCGCGACCCTGCTCACGCCTCACGCCCATGTACACGGGCAAAAACGCCGTCACGAGCATGCCACCCATCACGAGTTCGTAGAGCATATTGGGCAGGTTGTTGGCGACCTGATAGGAGGACGAGAGCAGCGACATGCCGATAGCGGCCGCCATTGCCCACGTGCGGATAAAACCGGTGACGCGAGACACGATAGTCAGGATGGTCATAAGCCCGGCGGAACGACCAACCGTGGAGTAGTCCGACGAGCCCATGTCGTCAGTGTCATCTCGCGACGAAGAAGCTTCGGATGAGGGTGTCTGAGGCGCAGATTCTTTTGCAAAATGAGCTCCGCGCTTCAATTCTTCCTGCGGCATCGCTCAGTCCTCTCTCGTAATCGCGGCAACCGTCGCCCCGCAAAATGCTATTAAATCATCGGGTGCAAGCTCGAGCTGATAACCACGCTTGCCTCCCGAAATAAAAATGGTATCCCAAAGGACACACGTCTCATCAATGAGCGTCCGGTAGCGTTTTTTCATACCGACCGGGCTGCAGCCGCCGCGAACGTAGCCAGTCGCCGCAAGCAAATCCTTCACATGCATCATGGCCAAGGACTTCTCCCCCGCGGCACGCGCGGCGGACTTTAAATCGAGCTCGTCGGCAACAGGGATGCAGCACACGACATAGTCGTTGGACGGTGTCACACAGACCAAAGTCTTAAATCCTTGACCGGGCTCCTCGCCAAGCTGCTCCGAAATCGCGACCCCCAGGCCCACCGACTCATCGCCATCGTCTTCGTACGTATGTAGAACATAGGAAATGCCGGCGCTTTCCAGCTCGCGCATCGCATTGGTTTTTGGCGTCTTTACAGCCTTTGCCATGACATATCCTTTCCCTCGCATTTGGACGCAAGGATTAAGTATATGTCCAATTCGGCTGCATACGTCACTTCGGCACAGCAAGCGCCATCGAATCACAAGGAGTCGATGGCGCCCATAAACTGAATCGCCTATTTATTGAACATCAAGTTGAGCCTGACGCTCCCGGTCGCGCCTGAGCAACGGCGCCAAAAACTTGCCCGTATAACTCTGCGGACAGTCCGCAACCTGCTCCGGTGTGCCCGAAACCACGACGGTTCCGCCGCCGTTACCGCCCTCGGGACCCATATCGATCAGGCGGTCGGCAACCTTGATGACATCAAGGTTGTGCTCAATCACCAGCACCGTGTTGCCCGCATCGACCAAGCGCTGCAGCACATCGAGCAGCTGGCGGACGTCCTCAAAATGAAGACCGGTCGTCGGCTCGTCCAAAATATAGAACGTCTTGCCCGTCTGGCGTCGATGAAGCTCCTTGGCGAGCTTCACACGCTGCGCCTCGCCGCCCGAGAGCGTCGTGGCGGGCTGGCCCAGGCTCACGTAGCCCAAGCCTACATCGTACAGCGTCTGGAGCTTTCGCTTAATCTGCGGGATATTCCCAAAGAAGGCCAGCGCCTCGGTGACGCTCATGTCTAGCACGTCCGAGATGGTCTTGCCACGGTAGGTGACCTCGAGTGTCTCGCGGTTGTAGCGTTTACCGCCGCAAACTTCGCAGGGAACGTAGATATCGGGAAGGAAGTGCATCTCGATCTTGATCTGCCCGTCGCCCTTGCACGCCTCACAGCGCCCGCCACTCACATTAAAGGAGAAACGACCCGGCGAGTAGCCGCGCGCCTTCGACTCCGGCGTACTCGCAAACAGTGCGCGAAGATCATCCCACAGGCCGATATAGGTAGCAGGGTTGGAACGCGGCGTACGGCCAATCGGCGACTGGTCGATATCGATAACCTTATCGATACACTCAATGCCCTCGATTTTCTTATACGGACCCACAGGGCGCGTCGAGCGGTGAATGGCATTCGTAAGGGCAGGCGCAATGGTGTCGGTAACCAGGGAGCTCTTGCCCGATCCCGACACGCCGGTAACAACCGTAAGCGTACCAAACTCGATCTTGGCAGTAACGTTTTTGAGGTTGTTGGCTCGAGCGCCCGTAATTTTAAGGCAGCCGCGACCGGGCTTGCGCCGTTCATCAGGCACCCGAATCATTCGTTTGCCGGTCAGGTAAGCGCCCGTCATCGACTCAGGACACGCCATGATATCGGCAGGCGTTCCCGCCGCGACTACGTGCCCGCCGTTGACACCGGCGCCGGGCCCCATGTCGATCACGTAGTCGGCGGCACGGATTGTATCCTCGTCGTGTTCGACAACGATAACGGTATTGCCGATATCGCGCAGGCGCTCGAGCGTCTTAATCAGGCGCTCGTTGTCACGCTGATGAAGACCGATCGAGGGCTCGTCCAGAATATAGAGCACGCCCATGAGACCCGCGCCGATCTGCGTTGCCAGTCGAATACGCTGCGCCTCGCCACCGGAAAGCGTCGCCGAGGCACGATCGAGCGTCAGATAGTCGAGTCCAACATCGACCAGAAAACGCAAGCGCTCCAGGATTTCCTTGACGATACGGCCGCCGATAAACTGTTGGCGCTCGGTGAGTTCCAGGCCCTCAAAAAACTCGAGCGATTCACGGCACGACAGGCAACAAACCTCGTAAATGGACTTGCCGCCCACGGTGACGGCAAGCATCTCGGGACGCAGGCGAGAACCGTGACAGCTCGAGCACGGCTCCTCGCGAATGTACTTCTCCAGGCGCGCCTTGGTGTTCTCGTTCGTCGTCTCGGTATAGCGTTCGTACAGGATGTTGCGAACGCCCGAAAACTTGGTATCCCACTGGCTGCGACGCCCATCGAGCTTTTGATAGTCGACCGAAATCTTCGTGTCGCCCATGCCATCCAAAAACGCACGACGCACGCGAGGGGGCAAGTCCCCCCACGGCGTATCGGCGCTCACCTTAAAGTGTTTGCAGACCGCAGCAAAAATCTGCGGATAGTAGTTCGAATTGCCAAACAGGCTACCAAAGACTCCGTCGGCAATGGACTTCGAGGGATCCTCAATCAGCGCCTCGGCATCAACGGTTTTCTTAAAGCCCAGGCCGTCGCACTCAGGACATGCGCCATAGGGAGCGTTGAACGAAAAGTCGCGGGGTTGTAGGTCGTCGATGGAGTGCCCGTGCTCCGGGCATGCCAGAGCCAACGAATACTCCAGTAGCTCGCCCTCGGTCCCCTCGGGAGCATCGCGATCGGGCAGCATGTATACGTTCACATTACCGTGCGCCAAGGCAGTCGCCTGTTCAACAGACTCGGCGATACGGCCCAGAGAATTCTCACGGATCACGATGCGGTCGACTACGACCTCGATATCGTGTTTGAACTTCTTGTCCAGATCGATCGGATCATCGAGCGAGCGCACTTCGCCGTCGACACGCACGCGGCTAAAGCCCTCGGCGCGAAGGTCCTCAAACAGTTTGGTGTACTCGCCTTTTCGCCCGCGCACCACCGGTGCCAGCACAAACGCGCGGCGACCCTCCCCCGCCGCCAAGACTTTGTCGGCAACCTGGTCGGTCGTCTGGCGCTCAATGACGCGGCCGCATTCGGGACAGTGCGGGGTGCCCACACGGGCGAACAGCAGGCGCAGATAGTCATAAATCTCGGTTACGGTGCCAACCGTCGAGCGAGGGTTTTTAGACGTCGTCTTTTGGTCGATCGACACCGCCGGCGAAAGGCCGTCGATTGAATCCAAGTCGGGTTTGTCCATCTGGCCCAAGAACTGGCGCGCATAGCTCGAAAGACTCTCGACGTATCGACGCTGGCCCTCGGCATAGATAGTGTCAAATGCCAGCGAACTCTTGCCCGAGCCAGAAAGACCGGTAATGACCACGAGTTGGTCACGCGGAATGGAAACATCGATATCACGGAGGTTGTGCTCACGAGCGCCGCGAATAACGATAGAAGAATCAGACATGGAAGCTCCTTGCCTCCTATTGCATCGAATCATACTGTCGATGAGTTTAGCGCACTCGACGCGCACAGATGTTCGTAATACAAGATTCGCAGACCTTTAGCTTTGCGTATCGGGTGCTTTGTTTCTCGAAATGCCGTGGAAAGGTTACAGTAATCTACTACTGAACTTAATTTGCTGTAACAGAGGAACGTCCATGACCGAAGATATCCCCCTTGAAATCACTTCGAGCGACATGGCCAATCTGCCCATATTCATCGCCGTCCTTATCGTGGCCACCGTCGTCGTGCGCGTGTATTTTTCAATCAAACACAATGAAAAGCCGCCCATTGCCCGCGTCTTTTGGTGCGCGACGCTCCTCATCCCGCTCGGCATGGTAGCTGCATGGATTACGAATCAATTGCTCGTAAATGAGGACAATTCCCTATGGGTCCTTTCTTATTCGGCGCTCGGTGCTACCGCCGTCATACTTCTTGTCGAGCCCTTGGTTTCGGGACTTATCGACCAAACCGATCTTGCGACGGGAACGGTTGCCTGTATTTGCCGTGACATCCTTGTCATCGCCGCTGTTTCAGCGCTCTCGTTCGTTTCGCTCGAAATTGCCTGTAACGAAACGTTCTATCGCATTCCCGCCAACTCATTCGGGTTTTCCGTCGGGCTGCTCGCGACGGTTCTGCTCTCCCTTTATTTGCTGGGACAGCGTCATGGAGGCGTCATGGCCCTCGTGCCCGTCGCCTGTTGCATCCTTGGCATTGCCGAGCACTTCGTCATAACGTTTAAAGGCGAAGCCATCCTGCCAAGCGATATCTTGGCCCTTGGCACCGCAATGGAAGTGAGCGAGGGATACGAGTTTACCTTTACCGCCGGAATCGTAACCTCTCTCGCCCTGCTGGAGATTTCCCTGGGGCTTCTTTCGCTTATCCGACCGCGAAAGCTCCGTACGCCCACCCATGTCTTCCCCGCAATCGCCGCTAACCTCTGCGCTTTTCTGCTAGTGACCGTTGTGGGGCTCTCAGGCTTTTCCAGCATCGACTTGGAGCAGGCGCTGGATTTTGGATTTGACCGTTGGCAGCCCATCACCACATATACGTCTCAGGGTTTTATCACTTCGTTCACCGAAATGGTCAACGAGTTGCCCATTGAGAAGCCCGAAGGCTATACGCCCGATGAGGCGCAGAGCATCGAGCAGGAGCTCGCCGCCGCCTACGACAGCACGTATGGCTCGAGCGAGCAGCGCGCGGCTGCCGTTGCCCAGTTCAATGAAATCAAGCCGACAATTGTTGCCGTCATGAACGAGAGTTTTAGCGACCTTTCGTGCTTTGAGCAGCTCCAGGCGGCCGGGTACACCGGCCCCGCATTCTACAACTCGCTTCCCGACACACTTGTTCGCGGCACCATGCTCGCTTCGGTCACCGGTGGCGGAACGGCAAACTCCGAATTCGAATTTTTGACCGGAGCGACAACGGCCTTTGTCGGATTAGGCAAGATCCCCTATCAGCTGTATCAGATGAATGACGTCAACAGCCTGGCAAAGGACCTTAAAGAGCTTGGGTATACCGCTACCGCTATGCACCCGCAAAACCCCGTCAACTACCATCGAGATAAGATCTATCAGCAGCTGGGCTTTGGAGACTTTCTTTCAATCGGCGATTTCGAAGGTGCGCCCTGTTACCATGCCGGCGTATGCGACTACGCCACCTACGACAAGATACTCGACCTGCTTAGAACCGACGAAGCGCCGCAGTTCATCTTTGACGTCACGATGCAAAATCACGGCGGCTACGACTATGGCACCGTTCCCGCCGAAGAGCTGACAAACTATTGGGTCGAGGGGGCCAGCGAGGGCGCCAATAGTGCACTCAACACCTATCTTACCTGCATCAACGCATCCGACCGGGACCTCGAGTACTTTATCAACGAGCTCCGCAATATCGGCAGACCGGTTGTCCTTGTCTTTTTTGGCGACCATCAGCCGAGCGCCGCAACGACCCTCAACGACGAGCTGTACCCTCAGGAAGATACGGCAAGCCACGCTTTCCGTATCTATCAGTCGACCTATTTCGTCTGGGCTAACTATGAAATCGCCGGCAATACCGAGCTCAACGTCTACGACACCGTCGGGGCAAACGAGATTGCAGCCATTACCCTTAATAAGATCGGCGCCCCGCTCACCGACTATCAAAAAGCTCTGCTTGCAACAAGGTCAGATGTGCCCACCATCAATGTCGCCGGCTACCTTGGTGCCGACGGGCTGCGCTACGACTTGGAATCTGAAGACAGCCCATACGCCTCGACGATCGACAAGCTGCAGCGCATGCAATACCTCGAGTTCGCCAGCAAAGTTCAGTAAGCCCGCCCATTCGCTTGGACCCATCGTATTGCAAGCACGCTCGGCCCAAATGCATCGCAAATGACTCCCGCTCGCAAACGAGGGTACAATGACGCTCGTGTCACATCACGGGGCCCCGGCCCCAACATATACAAAGGAGTCATACATGGGTTGCGAGCACGCACAGGCCGCCGGCGGACAAACGTCGCCGTCGCAATTTGAGGAGAACACGCTGTCCGAGGTCAAACGCGTCATCGCCGTGCTTTCCGGCAAGGGCGGTGTCGGCAAGTCGTTTGTCACCGGTGCCATCGCCACCGAGCTTGCCCGTCACGGCCACAAGGTCGGCGTCCTCGATGCCGACATCACCGGTCCCTCTATCCCCAAGATGTTCGGTATGAGCGGACGCCACGTCCATGCCCTTGGCAACCTTATGCTGCCCGAAATCTCCGAGCACGGCGTCAAGGTCATGAGCTCCAACCTTCTGCTCCAAAACGAGACCGACCCCGTCCTTTGGCGCGGTCCGGTCATCGCAGGCGCCATTAGGCAGTTCTGGAGCGAGACCTCGTGGGGCCCCATCGACTACCTGCTGGTCGACATGCCTCCGGGAACAGGCGACGTCGCGCTCACCGTCTTCCAGTCGCTGCCCGTCGACGGCATCGTCATCGTCACGAGCCCGCAGGATCTGGTCTCGATGATCGTCGCCAAGGCGGTCAACATGGCCGAGAAGATGAACGTCCCCATTCTGGGCATTGTCGAGAACATGAGCTATATTGAGTGCCCCGACTGCGGCAAGAAGATCGAGGTCTTTGGCAAGAGCAAGCTCCCCGAGGTCGCAGAGCGCTATAACCTCGACATCTTGGGCACGCTTCCCATCAATCCGTCGCTCGCCGAGGCTTGCGATAAGGGCGAGGTCGAGACCGCGCTGCCCGATGGCATGTTGCCCAAGGCAGTCTCTGCCGTCGAGGCTATTACCCCGCACGAGACCGACGAGGCCTAAGTGAACACGAGCGCCTTCTATGACGTCCTGGTAATCGGCGGCGGGGCTTCAGGCCTCGCCGCCGCCATTACGACCGCACGTGCTGGCAAAAGCGTCTGCATCGTTGAGCGCGATGTCGCCTGCGGCCTTAAGCTCCTTGCGACCGGTAACGGCCGCTGCAACCTCTCCAACGAATCGATTGATCCTCAGCGGTATAACCACCCCGCATTCGTCGAATCCGTCATGGGCCCCCAACCCGAACAAGAGCTTATGGGTTTCTTCTCCTCGCTGGGCATCATGACAACCTCTGAGGAAGGCCGGCTGTACCCGCGCTCCCTTCGCGCAGAATCGGTGCGCGACGCGCTTCTCAACGTTTGCGATCGCCTAGGTATCACCTTAATCTGCGGAGCCAACGTTGCCTCGGCGCACAAAGCTTCCGAAGGCTGGACACTCCAAATAGACCGTCCAGCGCGGGCACTCAAGGCAAAAAAGCACGACGACCGAAAATCGGAGCTCCGCTCGCTTCGGAAAGCGCTCGCCGATGTCCCTCGCAAGAACGAGGCCTTGGAGGCACATGCCGTAATTATCGCCACGGGTGGCAACCCCACCGGAATCGCCGATACGTTTCGCCTCCCCCTCACTTCGCTGCGCCCCATCCTCTGCCCCGTATCGGCAACGGTCGTCGGCGATCGGACGGCACTCAAGACGTTGGATGGCCTGCGCGTCCGCGCCCGCTTGACGCTCGCCCGCAATCATAATGAGCTCTGGCACGAAGACGGTGAAGTCCTGTTTCGAGCCTTCGGCATCTCGGGCGTCGCTGTCTTCAACCTCTCCCGTCGTATCCAGCGCGGCGATACGATCCTGCTCGACGTTTTCCCCGACCTCTCCAAAGACAAGCTGCTCGATATGCTCAACCGACGCGTTGAGCTGCTCGGCGGCTTTTCGCCCCGCGATCCCCGTTGGCTCGACGGCATGCTCGCCCCGCAACTCTCCCGCGTCGTCTGCACGGCGTTCGAGCAGTGCCATCCAGGCTCCAACGATGTCATCCACCTGGTCTCGATCCTCAAGCACTTTAAGTTGCTCGTCGAGGGAACAGCCGAGGAGCGCTCGGCGCAGGTCACGCGTGGTGGCGTATCTGTCGAGAGCATCTCAACACCCAGTCTACGCGCGCGCTGCGTTGTCGACGCCCCGCTTTACGTCTGCGGCGAAGCACTCGACATCGACGCCGATTGCGGAGGCTTTAACCTTGCGTGGGCCTGGCTCTCGGGCATTCGCGCTGCAAGCAGCTTGTAGCCGCGCAGTCTATAATCAAAAACGCATTCGGGCCGTCTGGGATACCGGACGGCCTCTTTCTTGCCTCTAAGGAGACCTCGATGATCGAAATCACCCAAGTCAACGCGTCGCTCGATGAAGCCGGCGATGAAAATGCCTGCCTCATTGTTGGCAAGCGAGTCGCCAAGCGCGTCTTACGTTGCAAGGACTCCGAGATCAAGTCCATCGAGCTCCACCGCAAGTCAATCGACGCTCGCAAAAAACGAGACGTCCATTTTATCCTGAGCTTTCGTGTTGAGCTGACTAGTCCCCACCTCGAGCGAGAAGCGGTCGACAGCGTTACCGAGCGTGACCGCTCGCGCGTACGCGCGATAGAAGACGATGGGCCTTCATTCCCCTCCCCCGTCTCCGACGCGCCTCAAGAACGCCCCGTCGTTGTCGGCGCCGGATGCGCCGGCCTTTTCGCTGCGCTCACGCTCGCCGAAGCAGGTCTTAAGCCCTTGCTTATCGAGCGCGGCGACCCGGCATTTCGCCGCTCGCAGGCGATCGACCTCTTTCTAAAGGAGCGCATCCTCGACCCCGAGAGCAATATTCAGTTTGGTCTGGGCGGCGCAGGGACCTTCTCGGACGGCAAGCTCAATACGGGAACAAAAAATCCCGTCCATCGCCTTATCCTCGAAACCTTCGTCGAGGCGGGTGCGCCCCGCGATATTCTGTGGGATGCCAAGCCGCACATTGGCTCCGACATCCTTCCCAAGGTTGTCACCGCTATATCCCAGCGCATCGAGCAGCTCGGAGGTGTCGTCCGTTATCGAACGAAGCTCGTCGACATTCGCACCGACGCGTCTGGCGCCATCACCGGTATTGATGTCCAATCGTCCCAAGACGCCACTTACGAGCCAATCGAGACAAGGCACCTCATCCTCGCCTGCGGGCATTCTGCTCGCGATATTTTTGAGCTCCTTAAGGACCACAACGTGGCCCTCGCACAAAAGACCTTTGCCATGGGCGTTCGCATCGAGCATCCGCAACGCGACATCGACAGAGCCCAATATGGAGCCTCGGCGGGACATCCAGCGCTCGGGGCGGCCCCCTACAAACTTGTTGCCCATCTTCCCAACGGCCGCAGCGTGTTCTCGTTTTGCATGTGCCCCGGCGGACAGGTTGTTGCCGCCTCTTCAGAACCGTGCCATCTGTGCGTCAACGGGGCCAGTCTCAATGCCCGCGACGGACGCAACGCAAATGCCGCCCTGCTCGTTAACGTCACGCCTGAGGACCTTCCCAACGATGACCCGCTCGCCGGCATCGAGCTCCAGCGTGCCTGCGAGGCGGCCGCCTATCGCCTGGGCGGTTCCAACTGGAACGCACCGGCACAACTCGTCGGAGATTTCCTCGCAGGACGCGCCAGCAAGGCGCCCGGAAAGGTAAAGCCCACCTATCCGCTCGGTGTGACCTGGACGGCAATTGACGAAGCCCTACCGCAGCATATCGTCGAGTCGCTCCGCCTGGGACTTCCCCTACTCGGAAAAAAGCTACGAGGCTACGACCGCCCCGATGCCGTTCTTACCGGCGTGGAGACTCGTTCGAGCTCACCGGTCACTGTCACCCGAGACCGAACGTGCCACGCCGTGTCGACCCCGGGCCTCTACCCTTGTGGTGAGGGAGCTGGATATGCCGGCGGCATCATGAGCGCGGCCACCGACGGCATCCGTTGTGCCGAAGCCCTGATTGCAGACCTCTAACGCACGAATTCCAGTGTGCAAAAGACACAGGCCCCGAGCTCCACAGGGAACTCGGGGCCTGTTCGCTATTTCTTAAACCGTGCGCCCTGGCGTTTTCTGCCCGATGCGAAAGTGGAACCCTTGCGGGCCTGTGAACGTAAGCGCTCGATCGTCTCGTCCTCAGACGCGCCCTCGAGCATCGCCCGAATCTGAACGACGGCATCGCGCAGGCGCGCCGCCTCCTCAAAGTCCATGGCGGCAGAAGCGTTACGCATATCCTCTTCCATGGATTCGACAATCCGCACAAGCTCGTCATGCGGCAGTTCTTCCAACTGCTCCGCAAGTGTCTGCTCGGGCGCCACCGTTTCCGGCACGCCGCCCTCGCCCGACTCATCGGGCGTATAGAATGCGCCATGGCCAAGAGAGTCGCCCTTCGAGCGCCCCTTGGAACCCACGGTTTTTTCGGCCTCGGCAATAAAACTTGAGATGTCGTTGATGGCCTTGCGCACTGTCTTGGGCACAATGCCATGTTCTTCGTTATATGCCATCTGAATCTCGCGACGGCGCTGCGTCTCCTCGATGGCCTCTTTCATCGAATCGGTCACAACGTCTGCATACATGATGACTTCGCCATCGGCGTTACGGGCCGCACGGCCAATCGTCTGAATCAGCGAACGGCGGTTGCGCAAGAAGCCTTCCTTATCGGCATCGAGAATTGCCACCAGTGAGACCTCGGGAAGATCCAAGCCCTCGCGAAGCAGGTTGATGCCAACGAGAACATCGATCTTGCCCTCGCGCAGCGTTCGCAGGATCTCGACACGGTCCATTGTCGCCGTATCAGAGTGCATGTAATTGACCTTAATGCCCGCATCAAGTAGATGGTCGGTCAGGTCCTCGGCCATGCGTTTGGTCAACGTGGTCACCAGCACGCGCTCCTTGCGGGCAACGCGCTCGCGAATCTCGTCCTCAAGATCGTCAATCTGACCGCGAACTGGACGCACGTCAATCTTGGGGTCGAGCAGGCCGGTCGGACGAATAATCTGCTCCACGTCGTTTTGGCTCACCCGCAGCTCGTAGTCGCCCGGCGTGGCCGAAACATAGATAAACTGGGGGATCCTTGCCTCAAACTCATCGAAACGAAGCGGGCGGTTATCGAGCGCCGAGGGCAGGCGAAAACCGTGTTCCACCAGCGTCACCTTACGCGAGCGGTCACCTTCGTGCATGCCGCGAATCTGCGGCACCGTCACATGGCTCTCATCGATGATGCAGAGCATATCCTTGGGAAAGTAATCGATTAGGGTAAACGGCGGCTCACCCGGCTTGCGACCGTCCAGATGACGCGAGTAGTTCTCGATGCCGTTGCAAAAGCCCATCGTCTCGAGCATCTCAAGATCATAATCGGTACGCTGCTGCAGACGCTGCGCCTCGAGCAACTTGTCGGTCGCCTTGAGCTCCGCCACGCGCTTCTCGCACTCTTCGCTGATCGATTTCAGAGCCGCCTTGACCTTCGGCTTCTCGGTCACGTAGTGCGATGCCGGCCATACGGGAATGGCCTCGTACTCACGAAGCATCTCACCGGTGACCTCATCGATCTCGGCAATCAGCTCGACCTCGTCGCCAAAGAACTCAAACCGCAACGGATGCTCGGCATAAGGCGGATACACGTCAACAACATCGCCGCGCACGCGGAACGTGCCACGTGCCAGGTCATAGTCATTGCGATCATATTGAATGTCGATAAGTGCATGGATAAAGTCATCGCGCTCGAGCGGCACCTTCTTGTCGACGTTTGGAGCCAGACCCGCATAGTCCTCAGGAGAGCCAATGCCATAGATACACGAGACCGATGCGACAACGATCACATCACGTCGAGAGAGCAGTGACGCGGTCGCCTGATGGCGCAGCATCTCGACCTCTTCGTTAATCGAGGAGTCTTTCTCGATATATGTATCGCTTTGCGGCACATACGCCTCGGGCTGATAGTAGTCGTAGTACGAGACGAAGTAGACCACAGCGTTGTTGGGAAAGAACTCTTTGAGCTCGCTCGCAAGCTGAGCAGCGAGCGTTTTATTGGGGGCCATGACCAGCGTCGGCTTTCCCAGGGCCTCAATAGTCTTTGCCATCGTGAAGGTCTTGCCCGAACCAGTCACGCCCAGCAAAACCTGATAGCGGTCTCCGTCCCTCACGCCCCGCACAAGTGACTCAATGGCCTTAGGCTGGGAACCAGCGGGCTCGTATGGAGACACGACCTTAAACGGCACATCAGCGCCCTCAACGCCAAAGCGCTTAAGTTCACCACCAACGCGTTCTACTTCAAATTCCGCCATGGATACTCCTAACTCGTACATCTGCAGTATACGCAGGCGGTGGGCTTAGTCCTATACGAACCGATCGGGATAGAGAGTCTTATATCGAACCCAGGCATTATTGACGCGAATCAGATAAGCCTGAGTTTCAGGGAAGGTAATCGCATTATGGAGTGACGTGTTCTGCTGCGCCCATCCGTCGACATTGCCCATACCGGCGTTATAGGCGGCGATGGCACTATCCGTCGACCCGTTGAAATAGGCGAGAAGATACGAGAGGTATGCGCAGCCAAACTCGATATTCGTAGCCGGATCGTTAAGATTGTCGACCGAATACTCCCCTCCGTCGACAAGGCCCTTGGCGATCATGTCCTGGGCAGTCTCGGGCATCAGCTGCATCAATCCCTGAGCACCCTGATTCGACTCGGCCTCGGGATCCCAATTCGATTCCGACTTAATGACAGCGCACACCAGATACGGATCCAGATTATGCGAAATACTGGATTGCTTTACATACGCCTCGTAGTCAATCGGATACAGCGGCTTAAAGAAAGCGGCAGGAGCACACGAGTAGACGAGCGAAATAAGGCCGAAGACGAACACAACGGCAAGTGGCGCCACGCGATACCACGTAAAGAAACGTGCCTTAGGCATCGGCCTCCTCCTTATCCGGAGTATCTATAAACCCGTGGCATGCAAGCCATGAGTCAAGCTGCTCAAAGAGCGAATTATCGGCTGCCGAATTATCAATCACCGTTGTAGCGAGATTGCACAGCGCAGACTCATCGGGCTGGCAAGCAGAACGGGCATCGAAATCAGATGGCTCCATGCCACGTTGAATAGCGCGCTCGCGACGAACTGACAAAGGGGCGCTAATGACCAGAATTTCATCAGCCAAGCCAAATGCATCCTCAAAACCAGTCGGAGCTGAAACCTCGACCACCGCAAAGGGATAACGGGGAGATGAAACCGTACAACAAACCGGATCGAGAATCCTAAGAGAAAGCTGTTCAATCAGAACGGGATGCACGATGCCATTGAGCCGTGCGACCGAATCAGGAGAAGCGAAAGCTCGAGAAGCGAGGATACTGCGGCGAATGCCGCCTTCCTCATCCAAAATGTCCCAACCGAATTCATCCGCGAGAGCATTGACGATATCAGAGCCCGGCACATACAGCGATTTTGCAAGCTCATCCAGATCGATAAGCATAGCGCCACGAGATTCGAAATAGCGGCAGGCAGTCGACTTACCCGAAGCAATATTGCCCAAGACAAATACGGTAAACATCAAGCCCTCCCTAACGCCAATGCGAGTAATTATCGCTCAAATAAACTAGATGGACTCAAAAAACAGCCAAACAGTAAGAGCGCATACGGGGAAGCTAGGTCCCAAAGCACAACATGTATATAACGCAAAAAAGGGGGAGGCCGCGAGGCCTCCCCCTTCCAAGTTCAAGCGTACGG
>CABQLK010000011.1 GCA_902465015.1 uncultured Collinsella sp. | reverse complement strand
CCATATACAGAGAGGGACAGCATGAGCGCAAATCCGCTGCTTTCCATCGAAGGTCTGACCGCCTCCGTGGACGAGAAGACCATCCTCCACAACGTCAACCTCAACGTCGCCGCCGGCGAGACCCACGTGTTGATGGGTCCCAACGGCGCTGGCAAGTCTACCCTCGGCCACCTGGTCATGGGCGACCCCGTTTACACGGTCAACGACGGCCGCATCGTCTTTGACGGCCAGGATATCACCGAGCTCACCACCGACAAGCGTTCGCGCGCCGGCCTGTTCTTGAGTTTCCAGGCCCCGGTCGAGATCCCGGGCGTGCCGCTGTCGAGCTTTTTGCGCGCCAGCATCGCCGGCCGCCCCGGCCTGGAGATGAAGGGCAAGGAATTCCGCCGTCGCGTCAAGGAACTCGCGGCCGAGCTCAACATGGATACCGCCTATCTCAACCGCGAGCTGGGCGTGGGCTTCTCGGGCGGCGAGAAGAAGAAGGTCGAGATGCTCCAGCTCCTGTTGCTGCAGCCCAAGCTCGCCATCCTGGACGAAACCGACTCCGGCCTGGACGTCGACGCCCTTTCCACCGTCAGCCATGGCATGGACGCCTACCGCAAGAGCTGCGACGGATCTATGCTCATCATCACGCACAACACGCGCATCCTGGAACACCTGGATGTCGACCGCGTCCACGTTATGGTCAAGGGTCACATCGTACGCGAGGACGACGCCTCGCTCATCCCCTGGATCGACAAGAACGGTTTTGAGACCTTCGAGCGCGAGGCCGCCGAGCAGCGCGCCCAGGCCGAGGCCGCCGCTGCCGAGCAGCAGGCGTAAAGGGGCGACGCAATGACCAAGAACCGCACCGAGGTCGCGGACATCGACCGCAGCCTCTACGACTTCACCTATGGCGAGGAGGGATTCGAGCGCCTCGACGCCGGCATCACGCCCGACATCGTGCGCGAGATCAGCGCCAAAAAGGACGAGCCGCAGTGGATGCTCGACCTGCGCTTAAAGTCCCTCGAGATTTTCAACCGCTTCCCGGATCCGACGTGGGGCCCCTCCATCGAGGGCTTGGACATGGACAACATCGTCACCTACGTCAAGCCCAACACCGACCAAAAACACGACTGGGAATCGGTGCCCGACGACATCAAGAACACCTTTGAGCGCCTGGGCATCCCCGAGGCCGAGCGCAGCTACCTGGCAGGCGTCGGCGCGCAGTACGACTCCGAGCTGGTCTACCACAACATGCAGGACACGGCGTCCAAGATGGGCATCGTCTACTCCGGCATCGAGGAGGCTCTGCACGATCCGCAGTGGGAGCCGCTCATCCACGAGAAGTTTATGACGCTCATCCCGCCCACCGACCACAAGTTTGCGGCCCTGCACGGCGCCGTGTGGTCGGGCGGCTCATTTGTCTACGTGCCCAAGGGCACCAAGCTCGACTTCCCGCTGCAGAGCTACTTCCGCCTCAACGCCAAGGGTGCCGGCCAGTTTGAGCACACGCTCATCATCGTCGAGGACGATGCCGACCTGCACTTTATCGAGGGTTGCTCCGCGCCCAAGTACAACGTGGCAAACCTCCACGCCGGCGCCGTCGAGCTCTTTGTGGGCAAGCGTGCGCACCTGCGCTACTCGACCATCGAGAACTGGTCCAAGAACATGTACAACCTCAACACTAAGCGTGCGCGCGTGGACGAGGACGGCGACATCGAGTGGATCAGCGGCTCCTTCGGCAGCCACGTGGGCTACCTCTACCCCATGAGCGTGCTCAATGGTCGCCGCGCCCGCTCGAGCTTTACCGGCATCACCTTTGCCGGCGCCGGTCAGAACCTCGACACCGGCTGCAAGGTCGTGCTCAACGCACCCGATACCTCGGCAACCGTCGAGACCAAGGGCATCTCCAAGAGCGGCGGCATCCAGACGTTCCGCAGCTCCATCGTGGCCACGCCCAAGGCCGAGGGCTCCAAGGCAACCGTGAGCTGCCAGTCGCTGATGCTCGACGACCAGAGCCGCTCCGACACCATTCCGGCCATGGACATCCGCGCCAAAAACGTCGATATCGGCCACGAGGCCACCATCGGCCGCATCGGCGACGACAAGGTGTTCTACCTGATGAGCCGCGGTATCTCGGAGGAAGAGGCCCGTACCATGATCGTCAACGGCTTTGCCAACCCGGTCTCCAAGGAGCTGCCGCTGGAGTACGCCGTCGAGATGAACAACCTGATCAAGCTCGAGATGGAAGGAGCGATCGGATAATGAAACAGGAAACCAACACCGCTGCTACCACCCTTGAGCAGGTCAATGCGATGCCGGCTGCAACTTGGGGCTGGCTCAAGATGAACCAGACCAAGCTCGAGCTCTCTGACGAGCTTGCCGCCGCTCCCACCGAGGCCGTTGAGGTCGAGGGCTTGGACGAGCAGTTTACTGGCGTGGCAGACGCGTTCGAAGCCGCCATGGACGCCATGGCCGAGCGCTTCCCCGAGCGCCGCGCCTCCGCCCCCGGTGATGCAGCCGACCGCGCCCGCATCACGCCCGAGACCGAGCTCGACGTGCCCGCCACCTCCGTCTACCAGGCCGGCGCCATCAAGCTCGAGGAGGAGCTCTCCCCTGCTGAAGCCTTCGAGACCGGCATGGGCGAGGCTGCCTACGCCTACTTGGCCGAGCACGCTACCAAGCGCATCGTCATCGAAGTGCCCGCATACAAGCACGCCACGGTTACCGTGCGCGTGAGCGGTGTCGATGCCGCCGCGGCCATCGCCGCCATCGACGTCGTCGCCCGTCCCCAGTCGACGCTCAATCTGCATATTGCCCTGGACTCCCCAGTTACCGGCGAGGGTGTCGTGGGCTCCGTGCTACGCGTGTGCGCCCACGAGTACGTCACCGTCAACGTGACCTGCACGCAGACGCTCGACGATAGCTGGATCGCGCTCGACGACACCGGCCTGTTCCTGGACGAGGGCGCGCGCGTCAACGTGCAGCACACCGTCCTGGGTGCCGGCGCCAGCGCCACCGGCCTTGCCGGCGACCTGCTGGGCGATACCGCCAAGGTGACGATCGATACCGATTACCTGGGCGCCCGCGAGCAGGTGCGCGACTTTAACTACGAGCTGCGCCACCGCGGCCGCAAGACCGAGTGCGAGATCGACGCCAACGGCGTGCTGACCGGCACGTCCAAGAAGGTCTACCGTGGCACCATCGACCTCGTGCACGGTTGCAAGGGCGCAACCGGCACCGAGCGCGAGACGGTGCTTTTGGCCAACAAGGGCGTCGACAACAAGACCGTTCCTGTCATTCTCTGCGACGAGGACGACGTCGCCGGCAACCACGGCGCCACGATCGGCCACGTCCGCGACGAGCAACTGTTCTATCTCGCCTGCCGTGGCCTTGACCAAAACGCCGCCGAGGACCTGTTCGTCCGTGCCAAGCTGGAGGACGCCGCGCTTTCCGCCACCGACGAGCGCACCCGCGCCGCCGTCGTCCGCCTGGGCAACAACCTGATCGACAACTTTGAAGAGGAGCTCGCATGATCGACACCGAGCACGTTAAATGCGATACCTGTACCGCACCGGAGCCTATGGAGCTCGACGCCAGCGACGAGGCCTCGCGCGGCTGGCCTACCGTCGACATCGAGACCAATCCCTACAAGGCACAGTTCCCGCTGTTCCAGCAGCACCCCGAGATCGCCTTCCTCGATAGCGCCGCCACCGCGCAGCGCCCTGCCTGTGTGCTCGACGCCGAGCGTGACTTCTATCAGCGCATGAACGCCAACCCCCTGCGCGGCCTGTACTCGCTGTCCGTCGAGGCCACCGACGCCATCGCGAAGGTCCGCCAGCAGATCGCCGACCTCATCGGCGCCGCCCAGGCCAACGAGGTCGTCTTCACCCGCAACACGAGCGAGTCGCTCAACCTGATCGCCAAGAGCTTTGCACCCACGGTGCTCGAGCCTGGTGACGAGGTCGTCATCACCATCATGGAGCACCACTCCAACCTAATCCCGTGGCAGCAGGTCTGCCGCGAAACCGGCGCCAAGCTCGTCTACCTCTACCCCACCAAGACCGGCCAGCTCACCACCGAGGAGGTTCTTGCCAAGGTGGGTCCCAAGACCAAGATTCTGGCCGTGGGTCAGGTTTCTAACGTGCTGGGCGTCGAGAACCCGGTCAAGAACCTCGGCAAGCTCGTCCACAAGTACGGCGGCTATCTGGTCGTCGACGGCGCGCAGTCGCTGCCGCACATGCCGGTCGATGTGGCCGACCTGGGAGCCGACTTCTTTGCCTTTAGCGCACACAAGGCCATGGGCCCCATGGGCATCGGCGTGCTGTGGGGCAAGATGGACCTGCTGAACGCCATGCCGCCCATGCTCACCGGCGGCGAAATGATCGATTCGGTCACCGAGCAGGACGCCGTCTGGGCTCCTGTCCCCGAGAAGTTCGAGGCCGGCACGCAGGACGCCGCCGGCATCTTCGCCACGGGCGCCGCACTCGACTACCTGGTCAACACTGTGGGCTACGAGAACATCCAGGCACGCGAGCAGGCACTCGTCCACTACCTGATGGGCGAGCTCATGCAGCTCGACTTTGCCCAGATCATCGGCTCCATCTATTGGGACAACCACCACGGCGTTGTAAGCTTTAACGTCAAGGGCATCCACCCGCACGACGTCGCGAGCATCATGGACATGGACGGCGTCTGCATCCGCGCCGGCCACCACTGCGCGCAGCCGCTGCTTACCTGGCTGGGTGTCGAAAACCTTGCCTGCTGCCGCGCCAGCGTGGCCTTCTACAACGACAAGGCCGACATCGACAAGTTCATCGCCGGCCTGCATCACGTTTGGAGCACGTTCAATGGGTAATCTGTACACCTCCACCACATTTATGGAGCACAACTCGCACCCCGACTATAAGTACGAGATGGATGCCCCCACGCACGAGCACGACGGCATCAACCCCAGCTGTGGCGACGAGCTCACCTTGCAGCTGCGTGTCGAGAAGGGCGTAATCGAGGAGGCCTCCTTTACCGGCCACGGCTGCGCCATCAGCCAGGCCAGCGCCGACATCATGGCCGACCTCATCACCGGCGAGACGGTCGAGGAGGCACGTCGCTTGGCAGGGCTTTTCCTCGCCATGATCCGTGGCGAGGAGCTCTCCGAGGAAGATCTGGAAGATCTGGACGAGGCCGCCCAGCTCCAGGACATCTCGCACATGCCCGCTCGTGTCAAGTGCGCCGAGCTCGCCTGGCGCACCCTCGACGGCATGCTCGAGGGGCAAACAAACCAGTAGTTTATGCCCCGAATCCAAGTTTTTTGATTGCCGAGCCGCCCGATACGGGCGGCTCTGTTTTTACCTAATGAGCGCGAACGCACAAAGTCCGCGCGTCCGGCGCCCCGTCTGACATTTGCCACACAGCCAGACGCGAGCACGGGCGTTTTCCACAGCACCAAAGGCCTGCGGCAGGGCCCCGGGCCCGCCAAGCAATGCGCCAAGCCCCGTTCTGCGAAACTCCGACTCGCTTCGCGCCTGCCGCAGACGGGTCCCATAGGGAGCGGCGTGCATTTTTGCGAGTATTCAGCACGCCAAGCTGTGTGTATACGCATCGAAAGCGTTAATCAATGTCTTTAGGCGCATATATATTGTGTTTTAGAACAAGCATCGCGGTCTGACGGGACGCAGGCACGTGCTTCGGGGGCGCAACGGCAGGAATCAATAGCTTCGGGACCCGTATGTTGCAAGATTGCGGCGGTGCCGACAGCAACACGATGCTGAAAACTCGGTTTATTGCACGGCGCAGACGGGGGTAGGCACGGGCAAATCCGGACTGAGCCGTTATTTTATGCAAGATGGCGATTGTTCTATGCATATTAAGAAGTGCAGTTACCGTACCAGGCTTTTAGAACAATGGTCGTGGCATATGGGCGACCCCAGCTGCGGTGAACAGGCAGTCCTACGCCACGTTTCGGCCAGTCTGCACCGCCGTTCGTGCACAGGCACGCACGATACGAGAAACGGTACTTTTGCCAATCCCCGTATATCGCTCAATCTGACGCACCGTAAAACCGGCATCGTGCAATCCAAGAATGACGATATTGCGCTGCGCCGACGGCGCGGCTTTAACCCCGTGGAGCGGAACCCCGAGCCCCTTCGCCAACTTTTCGGCAAAGGCATGCCGCTCCCACTCCGTCTCTTCCAGAACGGGCATCGCTGGATCGCAGCCGTCGGGCGTCGAAAGCGAATGGGCAATAAAGTCCTCGGCAGAACCAAAGAGCTCAAGCACGCAAGAAGGATCAGAAAATCCCCTCGCGACATCAGCCACGTCACCGTCGTAAGCGCACAAATGCTCCGCAAAGCTGCTCCAGGGATAACGCTCGATTAGGCTAACGCCCGCCTCCTGTGGATCGGCGTGTACGGAGCGAATAGCCTCCATCACCTGCCAGTCGGTATCGAGCGAGCGCCGGTCAAAACGGTTCTGGAACAGATTGCCTGTGCGCCCCGTGCGTTTATTGAACCGCCGCGCGTACGTCAAAAGCAGCCGGTGCATCGCCGCGCTCATCCTGTCCTCGTAATCCGCAAGCACCAAATGCACGTGATTGCCCATAAGGCACCAGGCGATAACCGTCACACCCTCCTCGCGGCAGCACTCGCGCATCAGCTCCAAAAACTCCCACCGGTCTTCATCGCCCTCAAAGATGAGCTGCTTGCCCATACCGCGGGCGCAGACATGGTAAAAGCCGGTAACCGTTCTCCAAACGCGCTGCATGGCGCTCCCTTCGCCGGGATCTGCTTGCCATCCAATACAGCACGATTGAAGCGTGCCATCAAAACATTCACGCAAAACAATACACTCGCGCGGCAAAAGGCAGTAAACAGGCGGCGAACGGCACCGTTGCAACAGGTCAACCCCCGCAACGCTTACAAGAGCTGACCAAAAGCTTGCCCAAGACGGACCCCATCTATGGAAGTTCGCGACCACAGAACATAGAGTTAAACCGTTTCAATTAAAACTTCCGGACTTCTCGCTACGAAAACTGAGCCGTTCGCCGAATATTCCGTGCATTTCGCGGTATTATAGGGGCTGCATGTCATGTCCCTTTCGAAGGGTCGCCCGGCAATCGCCAGCCACGACCCCCAGACGGGACGCCAACACGATAGAGAGGAGAGGCATGCAGTACTCACAGGAAGTGGAGAACATGTGCCCCGTTGCCAAGGGTGCATACCACGGCCCCGCACCCATCCCCGAGGAGGGCAAGTGGGTCCAGGCTAAGGAGATTTCCGACATCTCCGGTCTTACGCACGGTGTGGGTTGGTGCGCACCTCAGCAGGGCGCCTGCAAGCTCACGCTGAACGTCAAGGACGGCATCATCGAGGAGGCCCTCGTTGAGACCATCGGTTGCTCGGGCATGACCCACTCTGCCGCCATGGCTTCCGAGATCCTTCCCGGTAAGACCATCCTCGAGGCCCTCAACACCGACCTCGTCTGCGACGCCATCAACGTTGCTATGCGCGAGATCTTCCTGCAGATCGTTTACGGCCGCAGCCAGACCGCGTTCTCCGAGGGCGGCCTGCCCGTGGGCGCCTCCCTCGACGACCTCGGCAAGGGCCTTCGCTCTCAGGTCGGCACCATGTTCGGCACCAAGGCCAAGGGCGCTCGTTACCTCGAGCTCGCTCAGGGCTACGTCACCCGCATGGCTCTCAACGACAAGAACGAGATCATCGCTTTCGAGTTCCTGAACCTCGGCAAGTTCACCGACGCCGTCAAGGCCGGCAAGACCCCCGAGGAGGCCATCGCTGGCGCTATGGGCCACTATGGTCAGTGGGAGAACGCTGCCAAGTACATCGACCCGCGCACCGACGAGGAGACTCACTCCGTCGCCAGCGTGTTCCCGGTTCACGAGTAGAAAGGGAGGGAAATAACTATGACTGTTACGTTCGAAGGTTACGAGCGCCGCGCTGACAAGATCAACAAGTGCCTCGCCGACAACGGCATCGCCTCCCTCGAGGAAGCTCTGCAGATCTGCACCGACAAGGGCTTCAACCCGCGTGAGATCGTCAACAACACCCAGTCCATCGCCTTCCAGAACGCCGAGTGGGCCTACACCCTCGGCTGCGCTCTCGCTGTCAAGCGTGGCGCCAAGTCCGCTTCTGAGGCTGCTGCCATCATCGGCGAGGGCATCCAGGCCTTCACCGTTCCCGGCTCCGTCGCCGAGGACCGCAAGGTCGGTCTGGGCCACGGCAACCTGGGCGCTATGCTGCTCTCCGACGACACCGAGTGCTTCGCCTTCCTGGCCGGCCACGAGTCCTTCGCTGCTGCCGAGGGCGCTATCGGCCTGGCTCTGAACGCCAACAAGGCTCGCAAGAAGCCGCTGCGCGTTATCCTCAACGGTCTGGGCAAGGACGCTGCTCAGATCATCGCCCGCATTAACGGTTTCACCTACGTGAAGACCCAGTTCGACTACTACACGGGCGAGCTCAAGGTCGTCGAGACCATCCCCTACTCCGATGGTCCCCGCGCTGCCGTTAACTGCTACGGCTCCGACGACGTCCGCGAGGGCGTTGCCATCATGTGGCACGAGAACGTCGACATCTCGATCACCGGTAACTCCACCAACCCCACGCGCTTCCAGCACCCCGTCGCTGGCACCTACAAGAAGGAGCGCCTCGAGGCTGGTAAGAAGTACTTCTCCGTCGCTTCTGGTGGCGGCACTGGCCGTACCCTGCACCCGGACAACATGGGCGCCGGCCCTGCCTCTTACGGCATGACCGACACCATGGGCCGTATGCACTCCGACGCCCAGTTCGCCGGTTCTTCCTCCGTGCCTGCGCACGTTGACATGATGGGTCTCATCGGCATGGGCAACAACCCCATGGTCGGTGCCACCGTCGCCTGCGCTGTCGCCGTCGAGGAGGCCCTCAAGGCCTAATCGCGCCTGCGCGATGCTCATATAGTTGAGCTTGGAGCCGCTACCTTTCGAGGTGGCGGCTCTTTTTGTTTGCGCTGGCGCAGGGTAGCTAATGCCGATATATCAGCTGGGGCGAAATACGAGATGTGATGAGATGGAGCGTCAGAGCGTCCATGACGCCCACCTGCCATATTTACCCTTTACCGATTTGCCGAGTCTTTGCGACCCCATTGCCGATCACCCGTGCGACAATGCGCCGGACGAGAAAGGAATCCGATGGAATCGACTGATGTACTGGTAATTGGATCTGGCATTGCGGGCCTTTGCGCCGCCATCGAAGCGGCACGCACGGGTGCAACCGTCACTGTGGCAAGCGCCGGCAAGATTATGAGTGGATCGAGCTTCTTCCCGGGTACCTGGGGCCTCGGCCTCATCGGTCCCGTCGACGAAGACGACGAGCAGGACCTCATCGACACCATCCAGACCGTCGGCGGCGGTGTCGCCGACCCCGAGCTTGTCCGGACGTTTGTCCACGGCATTCCCCAGGCAATTGAATGGCTCGAGCAAGACCTTGGCGTTGAGCTCCAGCGTCCGCAAAGCGCTGAGAGCGCTCAGCAAAAGCAGTTTATCCCCTGCTTTGACCACAAGACGCGCATTTGGCGCGGCCTCACCCGCAAGCCCCTTGAGGACGCTCTGACGACCCTGATCGAGTCGCTCGGCATTCGCCTGCTCCCCCGCCATGAGCTTATCGACCTTGTTGAGGACACGAACGGCAGAATCACCGGAACCGTGCTCTACGACCTCACCGAAGATCGAATCGTGCCCTTTGCTGCCAAGGCCACGATCATCGCAGCCGGTGGCACAGGCGGCCTGTTCGAGCGCAGCCTTACGTCGGCTGATGTGCTCAGCTCCTCGCAGGCCATCGCACTGGCGCACGGCGCATCGCTTACTAATATAGAGTTCATGCAGATGATGCCCGGCTTCATCGAACCCAAGCGCAACCTGGTCTTCAACGAGAAAACCTGGCGCTACGTACATGTAGACCAGCCGGCAGATATCACCGACGACAAGCTGGACGACCTGCTCGAGCAGCGCTCTGGATATGGTCCTTTCACGTCACGCTTGGCCTCCCGCGCTATCGATCTCGTCATCGATCAGGCTGGTGCCGAAGGCCTGGCACTCCACTACGACTTCCCCCGCGTGGATGTCCCAGAGTTTGTGCAGACCTTTGCCACCTGGCTGCAAGACGAGCACGGCATCGCGCCGACCGACGAGATGCGCGTGGCGATGTATGCCCACGCCGCCAACGGCGGCATCAGGATCGACAAGACCGCGTACACGGGCGTTGAGGGCCTCTACGCCTGTGGCGAGGCAACAGGCGGCATGCACGGCGCCGACCGCATCGGAGGTCTGTCGAGCGCCAATGGCATTGTATTCGGGCGAATCGCAGGCGCATCAGCGGCTCGAGCAGCACTGAACGCTCCCGAGGCTGGCGCACCGGCTGATACCGCCCTCCCCCAGCATGGCATCGCAACAGTAGACGCCGAACGCCTGACTCGCAGCTTCAAGCACACAATGAGCACCTATTGCATGATCAACCGCACCGAGACGGGCCTATCCGAGGCACTACACGAGCTTGAAGGCTTGAAGACGGAGGCAACGACCTTGAGCACACAGAAAGCGCAGGATAGCGAAGTCGCAGCCCTCGCCCGCCTGCAATCGCAGATTCAACTAGCACAGGAAATGGTCAAAGCCATGCGTAAGCGAACCGAAAGTCTCGGATCGCACTATCGAGCAGACTAAATCGATTCTCACTTTGAGTTTGATCACAACTTCTCAACATGCATCGAGCCCCGTGAGCATAATTCCCATAAGGAGAGCACGTTTATGGGGCTTTAGCCGTGTTTCCCTAAGGGAATCACGGTGCAGTTTCCCCAACTTCGCGCCCCGACGGGTTCGACCCCATGAAAGGTCAACAAAAAAGCGACCAGCCGAAGCCAGTCGCTTTACAATGCTTTGGTGGGCCGTCAGGGGGTCAGCCTGCTGCGCAGGCGGCCGCTGCGGCGCCAAGGCGCCTTGCGCGCTGCGCTGGTAAATGCTTACGCATTTCCTCAGCTCCGCGCCCTTTCGGGTTCGACCCACTGCGAGGTCAACAAAAAAGCGACCAGCCTGAGCCAGTCGCTTTAACAATCTTTGGTGGGCCGTCAGGGGGTCGAACCCTGGACCTTGGGATTAAGAGTCCCCTGCTCTACCAACTGAGCTAACGACCCAAAGCTAAAGTCCGTTGTGACGGACTTTAGAAGAGATATCGTGTGGTGGGCCGTCAGGGGGTCGAACCCTGGACCTTGGGATTAAGAGTCCCCTGCTCTACCAACTGAGCTAACGACCCAAAGCTAAAGTCCGTTGTGACGGACTTTAGAAGAGATATCGTGTGGTGGGCCGTCAGGGGGTCGAACCCTGGACCTTGGGATTAAGAGTCCCCTGCTCTACCAACTGAGCTAACGACCCGATATCAACACGAAGCAAGAACTGGGGTGGGTAAAGGGACTCGAACCCTCGACCTACGGGACCACAACCCGTCGCTCTAGCCAACTGAGCTACACCCACCGTGTCCTGTGCGCTTCGCGCTCGACTATTATTGCAAGGAACGCCACGCGATGCAAGCCCCAATTTTCAAGAATTTTGAAAAGAGTTTTTTGGATCCATTTCGGGCAAATCCTACCGGTTCCATAGGAGTAAACTTGCCCCACTGCAAATGCTCGAAAGGACCGTCATGAAAGAACTCTCCAACCGCACGGCAAGATTTACCGATTCGGTCATCCGCCGCATGACACGCATCTCCAATAAATACGGCGCCGTCAATCTCTCGCAGGGCTTCCCCGACTTCGATCCCCCGGCGCAGCTGCTCAACAGCCTGAGCACCATCGCCGCCGATCCCAAGCCGCTCTATCACCAGTACTCCATTACCTGGGGCTCCCAGGCCATGCGTGAGGCGCTTGCCGCCAAGCAGGAGCATTTTATGGGCATGTCGGTAAACCCCAACGAGAATATCGTAGTCACCTGCGGCTCTACCGAGGCCATGATGGCCGCCATGATGACGGTCACCAACCCCGGCGACAAGGTCGTCATCTTCTCGCCGTTCTACGAGAACTACGGCGCTGACACCATTCTCTCGGGAGCCGAGCCCATCTACGTGCCGCTAAACCCGCCTACGTTCGACTTCGATCGCGAGGTCCTCGAGGCGGCCTTCCGCGACAACGACCCCAAAGCCATCGTCTTGTGCAACCCTTCCAACCCCTGCGGCAAGGTCTTTACACGCGATGAGCTCACCTTTATCGCCGACCTCTGCAAAAAGTACGACGCCTACTGCATCACCGACGAGGTATACGAGCACATCGTCTACGCACCCCATGAGCACGTCTACATGGCCACGCTGCCTGGCATGTTTGAGCGCACCATCAGCTGCAGCTCGCTGTCCAAGACCTACTCCATCACCGGCTGGCGCCTGGGCTACACTATCGCCCCTGCCGAAATCACCGAGCGCATCAAGAAGGTCCACGACTTCCTCACCGTGGGCGCCGCCGCTCCCCTGCAGGAAGCCGTCGTCACCGCCCTCAAATTCGACGACAGCTATTACGATGAGGTCCTCGACCTCTATACCGCCAAACGCGACCTGTTCTGCCAGGGACTCGACAGCATCGGTCTTGAGCATAACGTGCCGCAGGGCGCCTACTACGTGATGATGGATATCTCAGAGTTTGGCTACGACAGCGACCTCGAGTTCTGCGAGGACCTGGCCTCAAAGGTGGGCGTGGGCGCCGTGCCCGGCTCGAGCTTCTTCCGCGAGCCCGTCAACCATCTGATTCGTTTCCACTTTGCCAAGCGAGACGAGACGCTTAACGCGGCGCTGGAGAACCTCAAGTCGCTACGTGATAAAATCAAGCCGCGCGGGTAAGGACGGCCCGGCAACTAAAGCAACCAAAGAAGCCTCGCACCGCCCGCCGCGTTGCGAGGCTTCTTTCTATAGCGCTTTCTTAAATGGTTTAGAGCTCTATACTTTAGTCACGGAGCAACTCGTCCCAGAGAGAGGAATACTATGGCAGAGCAGCAGCTTATCGGAGCGCTCGAGGCCGGTGGCACCAAGATGGTCTGCGCCACGGGCTATGCGGACGGTACGGTCCTAAAGCGCGAGCAGATCGCGACCACGACCCCGCAGGAGACCGTTGAGGCCGTCAACGCATGGTTTGCCGACAAGGGCATCTCCGCGCTGGGCATCGGCGCATTTGGCCCCACCGCAGTCAACCCCGCCTCGCCCCAATACGGCAAGATCCTGGAGACGCCCAAAACGGCATGGCGCTACTTTGACCTGCTGGGCACTATCCAAAACGAGCTCAATATCCCCTGCGGCTACGATACCGACGTCAACGTCGCCTGCCTGGGCGAGGTCACCTTTGGTTGCGCCCAGGGCCTCACTGACGTTGTGTATCTGACCATCGGCACCGGCGTAGGCGCCGGCGTGCTCTCGGGCGGTAAGCTCGTGCACGGCATGATGCATCCCGAGGCCGGCCACATCCTGGTCACGCGCGACCCGCGCGACACCATTGGCGAGCACAGCGCCTGCCCCTTCCACGACAACTGCCTAGAGGGCCTCATCGCCGGCCCCGGCGTTAAAAAGCGCTGGGATGGCAAGAGCGCCGGAGACATGGCCGATGACCCGGAGGCCATGGACCTGCTCGCCGGCTATCTGGCACAGGCGCTCATGACCTACACGCTGTGCTACGCGCCGCAAAAGATCATCATCGGTGGCGGCGTGGCCGACCACACCCCCATCGTGCCGCTCGCGCGCAAGAAGTGCGCCGAGATGCTCAACGGCTATATCGTCACGCCCGAGGTCAACGACATCGATAGCTACATCGTCAACAACAGCCTCGAGGGCAAGCAGGGCATCATGGGCTGCCTGGCCCTGGGCGCACAGGCGCTTCAGTAGCAGACGCACCCACGGGGCGTGGCGCACCCAGCAAATCCGACCAATGGGACGACGCCACCACGCCTCATATAAGCCCTCAAATAAAAAAGGCCGCCTAGGACCAAACAATACGTCCTAGGCGGCCTTTTTGGCGCACATCAGCGACCGTAAGAGATATCGGAGCACAACGCCCGTTGCCGCTCCACAGCAGTCGATCATCACATCGGTGATCATGCCGGCGCGTCCCGGCACAAAGAGCTGAATCGTCTCGTCGATCGAGGGAATCAGCAGCAGGAACACCGCCGTGGGCAGCAGCACGTCAAAGGTGCGCCGGCCCTCATAATCAAAAGCGTGCGTTGCCAGGATGCCGAGCACCATATACTCGGTAAAATGCGCGCACTTGCGAACAACAAAATTGGTCACCCATTCATATGGAAGTCCCACGCCGTGCAGGAAACCGCGGATAGCTTCCATGACCGTTAGGCTCAGCGAGCCCGACCCCGAGCCGGGAACCAGCGAATTGCCCCAAATCAAGAGCGTCATCAGGCAGGCCACGACCGCCCATTTTCGATTGATCTTAACCATGCAGAAGTTATGCCTCCGCGCGGAGCGGCGCAAAGCTGGCGGTACCGCCCTCGATAACGCTCAGATAGGCACGGCCCGTACGCTTGGCGGTAGAGGACTGCAAGCGCTCGATCTCTTCCTCGAGGATCTGATTGACACGCTCGTGACGACGATTTTCCATAATGCCGGCGGCAATAGCCTCGGCCCGCTCGATGCTCTCGCGCGAGATGCGGGCGGTATCCTCGGGGAACACAGCGCTGTGACGGCCGACATAGGCGGGGGCAGCAGGCTGAGGGGCAGCGACGGGAGCGGGGGCCGCAACAGGAGCGGGCTCGTCAATCTCATCCAGAATCGCGGTGGCGGCGGCCCACATGTCCTCGTGGCCCGAGTAATCGGCCATGGGGACATCAACCTCGAGCGAGGCGTCCGGAAGGTCGCCGGTGTCGATGCGATCTTGGACATCAATCGACGCGGTGATAGCTGCAGGCTCGTCAAGGTCATCGAGATCGATGTCCGCGGCACCGGAGATGATAGGCATGCTGGCGAGGTTTTCATTGTACGGCGCAGCCTCAGCCGCCTGCTGCTGGGCAGGAGCGCCCCAAAGCGAGCTTTCGGCGGCACAGCGGGCGGCAACAGCCTCCTCGTCTGCGGTAATGGCTTCATCAACGTACGAATTGTCGGCAAAAGCGCTCGCATCCGCCGAGGTAGTGCTGTAGGCGTTATTGGATGCCGCGTTGGCAACGAGTGCTACGAAAGCCGCCGTGCTGCCCGCAGGGGCGGCCTGGGAGCCAGACACGGCGCGTGCCGCGGCGGCGATGTCGTCGCGATTGAAGGAGCCGGTCTGCCCGCCGTTGGTGAGCTCGTCGATGGCGACTTGATAGACGTCGCGCGAGTGTGCAGGGTCGCAGCTCACCGGCGAATCGTCGTCGAGCATACTGTCGATCATGGACCAAGCCTCGTCCTCGTCCATAGCATCTGCGGCTCGAGCGATGGTAGGGACACCATCATCGGCATGACGGCGCTGGAACGCACCAGTCAGGCCGGAAAGGAATGCCGAGGTAGACTGCTCCGCCTGAGCCTGAGAAGCAGAAGCCGCAGCGTAAGGAGTCGCATCCTGCTGCTGAGCTGGAATCGAGGCGGTCTTGAACTCGCTTTGATGCTGATTGAGATTGGCGGCACCGCCCATGGCATCGGGCTGGAACAGACGCTCTTCACGCTGCGCACGGTACTCGGAAATACCCAGCGAGGCGGCATAGATACCCACGCCCGCCACCGCGCCCACGGCGAAGGGAACCGCACCCGCCACGACCGTCTCATTCACCGACGAAAACGGCAGCGTCGCGGCATACATAACCACGGGAGCGGCAAGGCCGATCCCGCACGAAAGTCCGGCAAGGACTGCTCGTTGTGTTGCATCAGAAGAAGCCATGAGCTCTCCCCATCTTCCAGCACCCAAATCGCATCATTCAGTTGGCTGCGCGAGAGAAGATGAAGCGGGGCTATGCCCCAAAGCAACGGTATATGGTTCGTTTCATCTGCGTTTTCCGTCGCGAAGCTTAAAAGCTATTATGCGAAACCGCCCTGTCGATTGCAAGCGACGATGTCGGATTGAAACGGGAAACCTGCTGCTCGTCGGTCTTATGGTTAAAAATAAGCGCGGAGCGGCGATATGGAAAAGGGCCAAGGCTCAAAGCCCCGACCCTTTATCGCATTGATGACTATCGCTGCGCGTGGATGACAACCTAAAACGTCTGCTCGTAGTCGCTGTGCTTTTTGGCCGAACGCACCAGGAACTCTTGGTTGGTGTTGGTGCCCTTAAGACCCTTGATAAACGATGCGGCTGCGCGCTCGGTGTTGTTCATGCCGGCAAGAATGCGACGCAGACCAAAGACAAACGGACGCATTTGCTCGTCGACCAACAGGTCCTCATTACGCGTACCGGAGGCAACGGGGTCGATAGCCGGGAAGATGCGACGGTCGGCCAGTTCGCGATCGAGCTTAAGCTCCATGTTGCCGGTGCCCTTGAACTCCTCAAAGATGACCTCGTCCATCTTGGAACCGGTGTCGATGAGGGCAGAGGCCAGGATGGTGAGCGAGCCACCGTTCTCGATATTACGGGCTGCGCCCAGGAAGCGCTTGGGAGGATACAGGGCCGCCGAATCGACGCCGCCCGAAAGGATGCGGCCCGAGGCGGGCGCCGCCAAGTTGTAGGCGCGGGCAAGACGCGTAATGGAGTCGAGCACCACCACAACATCGCCGCCCAGCTCCACGATGCGCTTGGCGCGCTCGATGACGAGCTCTGCCACGCGAGTGTGGTTGTCGGCGGGCATATCGAAGGTCGACGCAACAACCTCGCCCTTGATGGAACGCTGCATATCGGTGACCTCTTCGGGGCGCTCGTCGACGAGCAGGCAGATGAGGTGCACCTCGGGATTGTTAATCGAGATAGACTGGCAGATCTTCTTGAGGATCGTGGTCTTGCCGGCCTTGGGCGGGGACACGATCAGGCCACGCTGACCCTTGCCGATCGGCGACACGATGTCGATGGCGCGACCGGTAATGGAGTCCTTGCCGTGCTCCATGCGCAGCGGCTCATTGGGATAGACCGGGGTGAGGTCGCCGAACTTGGGACGGTTGCGAATCTGCTCGGGGTCCAGACCGTTGACGGTCGTGATTTTGGCGAGGCCGGCGCGCTTGTCGCCGCCGCGCGAAGGACGCAGCGAGCCCTCGATGACGTCGCCCGTGCGCAGGCGCGCGGAGCGGATGAGGTAGGCGGGCACGAAGGCGTCGTCGTTGGACTTCATGTAGCCATGGGCGTGGATGATGCCGGAGCTGTCCGGGCGAATCTGCAGAATGCCCTTGATGTCGCGGAAGCCCTCGGCCTTCGCAGCGGTGACGTAGATCTCTTCGACGAGCTCGGCTTTCTTCTTGCCGGTCGTCTCGATCTCGAACTCCTTGGCCTTCTCGCGCAGTTCGGCGACCTTCATGGCAGCGAGCTCCTCGCGCGAAAGCGTGGGCTCGGTGGGGGCGGCGTTGCGCTCCTTGTTGCGCTGTTTGCGATCGCGCTGACGGTTGCGACGGTCGTTGTTGCGCTCGTCCTTGCGATCGTTGCGCTCCTCGTTGCGCTTGTGCTGGCGACGGTTGGAACGAGCGCCGTCTTCGCCCTCAGCGGGGGCGGCACCATCGGTTGCGGCGGCGCCGGCATTGGCCGCAGCGGCGTCATTGGCCTCGGCGCCGGAATCAATCTGCGCTTCGGCATCAGCCTGCTGCTCGGACGCCTTGGCCTTAGCGGACTTCTTACGACCGCGCTTGGGCTTCTCGGACGCAGACTGTTCGACGTCTTGGGGCTCGGCGGCATCAGTCGATGCATCGGCGGTCGTCTCGGCGGAATCCTCGGACGCACCCTTCTTGGCAGCCTTGGCCTTGGACGTGCGCTTAGCAGCAGTACGATGGCTGCGACCAGGACGGACGTCGGCGGGCTCGACATCGGCGGGAGCGGCCTCGGAAGTCGTAGCATCCTGAACGGGTGCATCGGCAGCGGTTGCAGACTCGGCGGTCGCCGCAGCATCCCGAGCGGCTGCGGCTGCGGCTGCGGCCTTCTCTGCCTCGACGAAGGCTTTGGGCTTGCGACCGCGACGGTGCGGACGCAAAGCCGGATCGACAACGGGAACTTCGCTGGCCTCGACAGACGCAGCGTGCTCAGCAGGCGATGCGCCCTCCCCTGCCGTGGAACGGACCGAAGGCTCAGTGAGCTCGGGGGTTACCTGTTCAGCAACCTGCTCGGCCTTAACAGCCGTGCGACGGCGTGTGCGCGGTGCCGGCTTCTCGGTCGGCAGGTCGGAGGCAGGGGTCTCGGTGGCGGCAGGGGTCTCGGGCACAGACGGAGCTGCAAGCTCGGTCAGAGCCGCGGCCTCGCGCTCGGCAGCACGACGGCGGGCGCGCACCACCTGAGCCTCGCTAATCTGCGCCAACGCACGTGCCTGCGCGACCTCATCGGAAATCGGCGCCGAGGAGTCAGCTGCAACGGTGCGCTTGGCGCGCGTCGTGCGCGTGGTACGGCGCTTGGGTTTGGTGACCTCCTCGCCGTCAGCGACAGGCTTGGCCGCGCGGCGCGTGCGCTTGGGCTTTGCCGGAACAGCCTCCTCACCAGTTGCAGGCACGGCCTTCTCAGCCGTTGCAGCCTTAGGCGTCTCAGGAGCCGAGGTTTGCGCGGGCGCCGCGACCTGGTCCGACGCAACCGGTGCAGCGGGAGCGGCTTGCGTCGTCGTTATTTCGTTTTCTTGCTGTTGATCAGACACAGTGTTTGCTCAACTTTCTTTTCAAGCCCTGTGATCACATGCTCCCTGCATAAACCTTCAGGGCGGCTAAACAGTCTAGTTCCGTTCAAAACGACGGACATCATTGATCTGTATCGAGATGATTGCGTCAATTACGCAGCGTTAGTGTAACACAACCGCCGCCACCTGCAACTTAGTCATTGGGGACGTTCTTAAACGACTAGTCAAAAGGGACACTCTTCCCCCAAGGCGCCTCGAAATGGAGCGACTAGGGAGCAAATCCATGGCGTCGGGATTCGCCGCGCCACGAAACGCGCCTATCTACTACGCTTGCCCCCAGACCCCTGACCATACCCTTGTTTTATCAAAAACAGCAAGTCCGCTACCTGCTGTTTTAATATTGAACTTTACAGCATGGTTCGGGGTATGCGGCAAAACGTAGGAGATGGGCACGATTCGCGGCGGACGGGTCCGCGCCACCCCTCCGCGAGACAAAAATGATCCATTTTCCACCGTCCCCAAGGGACAATTTTCAAAACTACGCCGGATTACGGGGCCAGAATGCTGCAAGCCAACCATATCCTGCATTTTCAAGAAACAATAAGCCATCTACCTGCTGGTTTAATTTTGCTATTGGCACCATGCTCGCCAGTTGGCGATTCAGCCCCGTAAACCGATATAGTTGCGATTTGGTAGCATTTCCCAGCAAACCAAATAATCTCACCAAACGCAAAAAGCCCGACCTCCGTGGGAGATCGGGCTTTCAAGGCTCAGTTAAACCAAGTCTGTACGGTCAAATGACTCGCAGATTACATCTGCTCGGGCGCGGAAACGCCAACGAGGGTGAGCACCAGGGCGAGCGTCACGCGGACGGCATCGCAAGCGGCCAGACGGGCACGCGAAAGCTCGGGGTCGACGGGACGGCCCTCGCTCGGCAGCACCTGGCAGGCAGCGTAGAAGCTGTGGAAGTCGCCGGCAAGCTCCTCGGCAAAGTGCGTCAGACGGAACGGAGCGCGGTCGCGAGCGCAGCTGGCGATGAGGTCGGTGAGCTCGTTGAGCTTACGCGAAAGGGCGAGCTCGGTCGGGTCGGTCAGCAGCGAGTAATCAACGTTCTCACCGATGGCCTTGGCGGCAACGGCCTTCATGCCCATCTCGTCAGCCTGCTCGGGCGTAACGTCAGCGGCACGGCGCAGGATGGAGCACACGCGGGCGTGAGCATACTGCACGTAATAGACCGGGTTGGAGTTGTCGCGCTTCTTAACAGCCTCGATATCGAAGTCGACCATCTGGTTGGAGCTCTTGGAGATGAGCGTGTAACGAGCGGCGTCGGAGCCAACCTCGTCGACGAGCTCCTGCAGGGTCACCATGGTGCCCTTGCGCTTGGACATACGGACGGGCTTGCCGTTGCGCAGCAGGTTGACGAGCTGGCCCAGCAGAACCTCAAACTTGCCGGGGTAACCCAGAGCGTCGCAGACGCAGCGGACGCGCTCGATGTAGCCGTGGTGGTCGGCGCCCCAGATGTCGATGACATGGTCGACGCGCTGGAACTTATCCCAGTGATAGGCAACGTCGGAGGCGAAGTAGGTGTACTCGCCGTCGGACTTGATCAGGACGCGGTCCTTGTCATCGCCCAAGTCGGTGGAGCGGAACCACAGGGCACCGTCCTTGGTATAGAGGTAGCCCATCTTGTCGAGCTTCTCAAAAGCGCGGTCAACGGCGGAGGTGCCGGCGGTCTCACCCTCGGTGTCCTTCACGTACAGCGAACGCTCGGAGTACCAACGATCGAAGTCGCAATTGACGGCGTG
This sequence comes from uncultured Collinsella sp., assembly GCA_902465015.1. Lineage (GTDB taxonomy): Bacteria > Actinomycetota > Coriobacteriia > Coriobacteriales > Coriobacteriaceae > Collinsella. The sequence continues at coordinate 27,640 of CABQLK010000011.1, read as the reverse complement.
GCAGAGGTCGCGCATGTTGTCGACCATCTTTACGTAGCCGCGCTCGCGGAAGCTCTCCATGCGCTCCTGAGGATCGGCGTCGACCCACTTATCGCCGTCGGTGCGCCAGAACTCGGCAGCCTCGTCGATGATGTAGTCGCCGCCGTAGGAGTCCTTGCCCAGAGTCTCGGCAAAGTTGTCCTGATACGGATGGGTCTCGGGGTGCTCGTCGTTCTCGTCAGCAACAAAAGCGTCGCGGTCGGCGATCAGCAGCTTGTGAGCCTCGTCGATATCAACGCCCTGCTTGGCGATGATGTCGGCAAGCTGCATATAGCGCGTGCTGATGGAGTTGCCGAAGGTGTTCATCTGAGAGCCGTGGTCGTTGATGTAGAACTCACGCTGGATGTCGTAACCGGCGTGGTCCATGACGCGGCAGAGCGAATCGCCCAGCGCGGCCCAGCGGCCGTGACCGATGTGCATGGGGCCGACGGGGTTGGCGGAAACGAACTCGACCTGGGTCTTCAGGCCACCACCGACGTTGGACTTAGCGAAGTCCATGCCCTTCTCGCGGGCCTCGCCAAAGATGGCATTCTTGACGGCGACGGAGAGGTAGAAGTTGATGAAGCCAGGGCCGGCGATCTCAACCTTCTCGATCGCGGGGTCCTCGGGCATGTGGGCAACGACAGCCTCGGCGATCTTGCGCGGGGCACAGTGAGCCAGCTTGGCGGACTTCAGGGCCATGGTGGAGGTCCACTCGCCATGAGAAGTGTCAGCCGGTCGCTCGATGGCGCAATCGTCAAGTTCAAATGCGGAAAGGTCGCCGGCCTCCTGGGCCGCAGCAAGCGCAGCGCGTACCAGCTCTTCAATCTTCTCGGGCATAGGTCCTCCTTGTGTTAAAGCCCCCGAGCTCTTGGTCACTCGTAGGGCAAAAGCCAGAGTTTGTAGCACTCTATCACAAGCGGTAGCTACTGTCGCAGGGTAAAGCTAATAGATATTGCATATGCACAAAATTGACTACAGCTTGTATAGAGTCACTCAAAGATGCCAGTCTGCCTGCAAATTATGCACGCGTTGAAAATGCATAAAGGTGTGAATGAGCTGCGTCTTTTATCGAATACTCTTACCTATCGGAGTTGTGTGCTTTTCCTGCATAAAGTGAGGATTTGCGCACGTCAGCGTGTTATTCTAGACATACGTAAATTCGTATAAGTTGGAGGTAGCATGTTCTCAATCGGTCAACACGTCATTCATCCGGGTCAGGGAGTCTGCACCGTCGTCGGTTTTAGGGACGACACACCGCAGCCCATGCTGTTGCTCGAGACCAAGCAGGGACATGCGCAGACGATCCTCATGTACCCCGTGGCGCAGGCCGACCGTTTGCACGCCGCCATCTCTCAGCAAGATGCCGAGCACCTGCTGAGCCACTACGACGAGCTGGAGTGCGACACCTTTACCGAGCGCAACAGTTCACTTGAGGAGACGCACTTTAAGCAGCAGCTCAAGCTGGGCGCGCCCGAGACGGTCCGTGTGGCAAAGACCATGATGCACCGCATTCGCCAAGCCGAGGAAGCTGATAAAAAGCCCAGCTCCTACTACATGCGCGTACTCAAGGAAGCCAAGCGCCGCTCCATCGAGGAGTTCGCAGTGGCCTTGGGCGTCACCGAGGAGGACGCCGAAGCCCGCCTAGCCCAAGCCGCCCTCAACTAACCCATCCGCGCCAAAAACCACCACAAAGGGGACAGGCACCTTTGTGGTGGTTTTCTTGTTCAAGTAGTATTCATTCTCATCGATACCCACGAGCACAAGGAGTCTCTTATGGCAGAGCCGCTTACCGCCGGAATCACCCGCGACCGCGCGTTCGAACTGCTCAACGAGCATAACAAGGACCCGTTCCACATCACCCATGGCGAGACGGTCGAGGGCACTATGCGCTACTTTGCGCGCGAGTTCGACCCCGAGAACGAGGAGTTTTGGGGCATCGTCGGTCTGCTGCACGACCTGGATTGGGAGGAGCATGAGGACGACCCCATGAACCACACCATCTATGCTGCCGAGATTCTTGAGGACGAAGGTGCGTCTCCCGAGCTCATTCGCGCCATCCAGACGCACACGTCCGACTTCAACACCTCGCTGCCCAAACCCGAGCTGCAGATGGAAAAGATCCTGTTTGCCTGCGACGAGCTCACCGGCCTGATCGGCGCTGCAGTCATCATGCGCCCGAGCAAGAGCGTTATGGACTTTACGACCAAGTCGCTCAAGAAGAAGTTCAAGGACAAGCGCTTTGCCGCCGGCTGCTCGCGCGACGTGATTTCGCAGGGCGCCGAGATGTTGGGCTGGGAGCTCCCCGAGCTCTTTGACCGCACCATCGCGGCTATGCAGTCCTTCGCCCCCGACCGCGATACCTTCCAGGCCTAACCGCCCACGCCACCTATAACCACCACAAAGGGGACAGGCACCTTTGTGGTGGTTTTTCTTTGCGCGGGCGTTAGGGGCGGACCTGGCCGGTGCCGCGGAGCTTGTATTTGTAGGTGGTGAGAGCCTCGGCGGCAAAGGGGCCGCGGGCGTGGAGCTTTTGGGTCGAGATACCGATCTCGGCGCCCAGGCCAAACTCGCCGCCGTCGGTGAAGCGCGTGCTGGCGTTGGCGTACACGGCCGAGGCATCGACCGCATCCAGGAAGCGCTCGCAAGCATCCGTGTCCTCGGCAACGATGGCCTCGGAGTGCATCGTGCCGTAGCGGTTGATGTGTGCGATGGCCTCGTCCTCGTTTGCCACGACCTTCACGCTCATCTCGAGCGCCAGGTACTCGCGACCCCAGTCCTCCTCAGTCGCGGCGACGTAGTCATCGCCCTCTACAAAGCCGGCGTCGGCGCACGCGGCGCACGTGGCCTCGTCGCCGTGAATGAGCACGCCGTGGTCGTGCAGCACGGCAACGACCGCAGGCAAAAACGCATCAGCCACAGCACGGTCGACCAGCAGCGACTCGGCGGCATTGCACACGCCTACACGCTGGGTCTTGGCATTAACGATAATGTTGAGCGCCTTATCAAAGTCGGCGGATTCATGCACGTAGATGTGGCAGTTGCCCGTGCCCGTCTCGATCACCGGCACAAGCGACTCGCGCACGCAGCGCTGGATCAGGCCTGCACCGCCGCGCGGAATGAGTACGTCGACAACGCCGCGGAGCTTCATGAGCTCGCCAGTGGCCTCGCGGTCGGTGGACTCGATCATCGACACGGCCTCGCGCGGGAAACCCTTGGTCTCGAGCGCATCGGCCAGCAGCTCGGCGATCATGGCACACGAGTGATAAGCCAGCGAGCCGCCGCGCAGAATGCAGGCGTTGCCGGTGCGGATGCAGATGCCCGCGGCGTCGGCCGTCACGTTGGGGCGCGCCTCGTAGACCATAGCGACCAGGCCCAGCGGCACGCTCACACGGGTCAGGTCCACGCCGCTTGCAAGCACGCGGTGGTCGAGCACGCGGCCGACGGGATCGGGCAGCTCGGCGAGCTTTTCCAGGCCGGCGGCCATGCCCTCGACGCGCTCGGGCGTCAGCAGCAGGCGATCGAGGAGCCCCGCTGAGGTGCCCGCATCGCGCGCAGCGGACATATCGAGCTCGTTGGCGGCGACGATGGAGTCGACACCGTTGCGCAGTGCTGCGGCCATGGCGCGCACGGCCTCCTGGCGCCGCTCATCGCTCGCCGTGGCAAGCGAGGCCGACGCTGCCTTGGCGGCAATGGCAAGATCGTGGACATACGTGGCTATATCGACCGACATGGGCGGCCCTTTCTCCTAGAAGTTTGCAACCATGGTAGCCGATTTGCGCATGGCCTCGCCCGCGGCGGTAGAATTGGTCAACCCGAAACACCGCAACGAACGGAAGACTCACATGGCCCTCATCACTTCGTACCACGTCCCCGGCCTTTACGTCGAGGACCACAGCATCGACGTCCCCCTTGACTGGCGCGGCCTGGAGCCGATGCTCCTGGCCGTCGGCAGCACCATACGCCGCGGCGCTATGCCGGCACCCATCGCCGGCGCGCCCGAGAGCATCAAGCTCTTCTACCGCGTGGTTTGCGCGCCCGACCGCATCAACGACGATCTGCCGCTGCTCCTGTTTTTGCAGGGCGGCCCCGGCGGCGAGAGCCCGCGTCCGCTGTCGCCCACAAGCGACGGCTGGATCGAGGAGGCCGTCAAGCACTTCCGCGTGGTCCTTCCCGACCAGCGCGGCACCGGACGCAGTAGCTGCGTGGACGGGCGCACGATTGCCGCCTTGGGCGATCGCGCCGAGGCAGCAGGCGCCAATGCGGCCCGCTCGCAGGCGGACTTCCTCAAGCGCCACCTCGCCAGCTCCATCGTGCGCGATTTTGAGTACTTGCGCCTGGTGGGCTTTGGCGGCAAGCCGTGGGTCACGCTCGGCCAGAGCTACGGCGGCTTTTTGACGCTGAGCTATCTGTCGCTCTTCCCCGAGGGCGTGGCGGCGAGCTTTACCTGCGGCGGCATCCCCCACGTGCCGGCGAGCGCCAGCGAGGTCTACGCGCACACCTTCCCGCGCATGGCCGCCAAGACGCAGCAGTATTACGACCGCTACCCCGCCGACGTCGAGCGCGTGGCAGCCCTGGCCGATGCGCTCGAGGCACAGAAGCCCGTGCTGCCCGACGGCTCGCCGATGACGGTCGAGCGCCTACAGCTCATGGGCAGCGACTTTGGCATGAAGCCGAGCTTTGAACGCATGCATTGGATTATCGATCACGCTTTTGTTGATGGCGACGGCACGCTGACCTGCAACGCCTCGGTATCTGACAGCTTTTTGATGCGCGCCTTCGAGCGCACCAACACGCGCACGAATCCGCTGTACTGGACGCTGCAGGAGTTCATATACGCCGACGGTGACACTATGCCCATTGGCTGGGCCGCGGCTGAAGAGAAGGCTCACCGCACCGAGTTCGACACCCTCGCGCGCCCGCTCATGTTTACCGGCGAGGCCATGTTCCCGTGGATGTTCGAGCAGATGCCCGAGCTCAAGCCCTTCAAGCCCGCCATGGACCTGCTGATGGAAGACACAAGCTGGGACAAGATCTACGACCCGCAGCGCCTGGCCTGCAACGAAGTGCCGCTCCAGGCCGCGGTGTATTTCGACGACATGTACGTGGATTCGGACCTGCAGCTCGACACGCTCAGCCGCGTGGGCAACTCGCATGCCTGGGTAACCAACGAGTTCGAGCACGACGGCCTGCACGGCAGCGTGGTGTTCAAGCGCCTCTTCGACGAAGCACTCAACCGCGGAGACCTGCGCCGGATCTTCTAACTAAAGAGAGTCCCCACCTGCCGGCACAAAAGGAACGTCCCCAAGTGCCGAACAAGTGCCGGCAACGACAATGCCGCAGGTAGAGGACGGAAAGCGAAAACGCCCCTAAGCGAGCAAGGTGACGTGAAAGAGGAGGGCATTGACCTTTTGGTCATGCCCGACGATTGAACGTCAGATTGCCGCTTAGGGGCGTTTGCAGCGTCAATTGGTTAGGCGAAGACGATTAAATTATCCCTGTGTATCGCCGGCTTCTCGGCCAGGTTAGCAAGCAGGCGGTTGCTGGCGATCTGGTCCTGGCGGCGACCGGCAGCAAGTTCCAGCACGTCCGAATCGGCCTCGGCGATACCGCGGGCGACGACCATACCGCTCGGATCGCACACATCGAGCACATCGCCCTCGGCAAACTGGCCATCGACCTCGCGAATACCCACCGCAAGCAAGGAAGAGCCACGGCTGACCAGCGCCTTCGCAGCACCATCATCAACCGTCACCGAGCCATGCGCCTTGTCGCCCAGTGCGATCCACAGCTTGCGGGGTGCGATGTCCAGACGCTCCGCCGGCGGATCGAACAGCGTGCCCACGCCCTCGCCGCGGGCGAGGCGCACGAGCGCATCGGGCTCCTCACCCGAGCAAATCACGCTCTGAATACCCGCCGTCATCAGGATGCGGCTCGCGCGAATCTTGGTGATCATGCCGCCCGTGCCCACCGAAGTCGAAGAATCGCCTGCCGAGGCGATAATCTTGGCATCGATCTTATGCACGACAGGAACAAACTCGGCCGTGGGGTCCTCATGCGGATTGGCAGTATAGAGACCATCGATGTCCGAGAGCGTCACGCACAGATCGGCAGAAACCAGGCAGCTCACAAGCGCCGCCAGTGTGTCGTTGTCGCCAAACTTGATCTCGTCGACGGTGACGGTATCGTTCTCGTTGACGACCGGCACCACGCCCAGCTCAACCAGGCGCAGCAGGGCGTCGCGCGCGTGCAGGTAGGACGTGCGGCGGGCCGTATCGTGGCGCGTGAGCAGCACGAGCGAGGTGAGCAGGTCGCGCGCATGGAACTCCTCGTCGTAGGCCGACGAGATGATGCACTGGCCGGCCGAGGCGCAGGCCTGCAGGCTCGGCAGGTCGCCGACCGGCTTGCGGTCGAAACCCAACACGGGATAGCCACAGGCGATAGCGCCCGAGCTCACCACGACCAGACGCCAGCCGAGCTTGCGCAGCGCTGCGGCCTGATCGGCAAGTCCGCCGATAAAGGCGCGGTTGACCTTGCCATCGGCACCCACCACCGTGGACGAACCGATCTTTACCACCATCGTTTTATAAGAAGTCGTCATACGTCAAACCAATCAACTGTTCAGCGAACGGCCGAGCTGGCGGCCAAGGGAGCGTGACTCGCCCCTACCGCCCAAGGAATTAGTGAGCCCAGGGAAAGGCAGAGGCCGCGGCCATGTTCTTGCGCACGAGCTCGTCGCGCACCTGAGCCAGGCCCTGCTCCATGCCCACCACATAGGTCTGCGGGTACAGGAAGCGCTTGAAAGCTGCGTCCAGATGATCGAGCGCCCAAGCACAGCGCTCGCGCGCGTCCTGGATGCTCTCACGCGGAGCCACCGCACTGCCATCGCGCACGATCGGCACCAGCAGCTCGCGATACTCAAGTTCGGACACGTCGGTCACCAGGGCAGCATCATTCACGGCCACGAGAGTATTGCCGCGCGCGGAGCCCTCCCCCGCCAGATGATCCTCGTCGTAGATCATGTCGCAGACCGGGCCGCCAAAGCCGTCGTAATAACGGCGCACGCGTTGCACACCCGGGATCGTGCGCTTGTAGGGCTGCTCGGAGAGCTTGACCACCGGCGTCCATGGATCTGCCTCGCTCGCACGGCGGGCGGAAAGCTTGTACACGCCGCCCAGCGCCGGCTGGTCATAGCAGGTCGCAAGCTTGGTACCCACGCCAAAGCTGTCGATGGGCGCGCCCTGGTCGAGCAGCGACTGAATCGTGTACTCATCCAGATCGTTAGAAACCGAGATCCCCACATAGGGCAGGCCCTCGGCATCAAAACGGCCGCGAACATACTTGGAGAGCTTGGCGAGGTCGCCGGAGTCGATGCGAATAGCCGACAGACGCTCGCCCACCGCCTCCATCTCCTTGGCAACCGTAATGGCATGCTCGCAGCCCTCGCGCACGTCATAGGTGTCGATGAGCAGCGTACAGTTCTTGGGGCTCGACTTGGCAAAGGCACGGAAGGCCTCGAGCTCGGAATCGAAGCTCATCACCCAGCTGTGCGCATGCGTGCCAAAGACGGGAATACCGTAGCGGCGGCCGGCGAGCACATTGGACGTAGAGGAGCAGCCAGCAACGTAGCTCGCGCGTGCAACGGCCAGGCCGCCATCGGGACCCTGGGCTCGGCGCAGGCCAAACTCCGCCACGGGGCGACCGTCGGCGGCGAGCACCACGCGCGCCGTCTTGGTGGCGACAAGCGTCTGGAAGCCGACAATGTTAAGCAGCGCTGTCTCGAGCAGCTGGCACTCCAGCGCGGGGCCGGTGACGCGTACCATGGGCTCGCGCGGAAAGACGAGCTCGCCCTCGGGCACGGCGTCGATGTTTACATGCGCACGAAAATCGCGCAGGTAGTCGAGGAATCCAGGCTTGAACATCGCGCCGCCGGCAGGGGCCTGGAGCGAGGCGAGGTAGTCGATGTCCTCGGGCGTAAAGCGCAGATTCTCGACCAGCTCGGGCAGTTCGGCGGTGCCGCACATGACGGCGTAGGCGCTGCCAAAGGGATGGTCGCGGTAAAACGCGGTAAAACAACCCTGCTCATTGGCCTTGCCGCTCTCCCACAGGCCCTGGGCCATAGTGAGCTCGTACAGATCGGTGAGCATTGCGATGTCGGTGGGATGAGAGATGTCGGTCAAAGCCATGGGGCGACCTTTCGAATGTGTGGTGCAGAGGTTGAGGGTTGGGCGAGGCGGACGTGCGGGCATGGAGCCCGGCGCGAACAGGTTAGTGCAGGCCCATGCTGCCCGTGATCGTGTAAACCATAAAGACGATAAACGCGATGAGGGCAAGGACAATGATGATTTTTTGAGCCGGCGCCATGCCGGGGATCTCGTTCTCGCCCGTAGGTTCCTTGGAGGTAACCATGCGCTGGGCAAAGGTCATCTCGTCACGGCTCGGCTTGGGCTCGACGGACTTGGGACGAGCGGCCTTTTTAGGCTGAGGTTTGAGCGCGGCAGGTGCAGGCTTCGCTGCAGCGGGCTTGGGTGCGGGCGCGGGCGCCGATGCGGATGCGGCGTTCGCGGCGACCTCCTCGGCCTTCGCACGCTCGGCACGCAGGGCAGCCAGCTCCTCACGCTCGCGACGGGCCTCTTCCCGAGCCTCGCGGCGGGCCTTCTCGGCGCGGAGCTCTTCCAACTCAGCGCGCTCATCGTCGGACAATGGTTGGGACTCAAGCTCGGCCATGGTACAGCCCTTTCTTTTAAAAAAAGCCGCCGACACAATGTCAGCGGCTTATCAAATCCAAGGGTGGAGACGAAGGGAGTCGAACCCTCGGCCTCTGCCATGCGACGGCAGCGCTCTCCCAACTGAGCTACGTCCCCAGGACAAGTCGATATTTTACCTACGGCTCGCCAACTGTCAACGCCCAATAACCAGTCTTTTTGGAGCGCGGCTATTTTGGCAACTTTTCGAACAGGCGATCCTCTCGATGATTTTTTAATCCCCGTCCCAGAAAAATCATCGACGAACGCACTACTTTGCGCTGGTGAGGACGCCGGTGGTGTCGAAGGCCGGGGTGAAGCTCTCGTCTACCGCGCCGCCCTCTTGCCAGAACATCGTCGTAAAGCCCAGGTCGTCGGCATGGTCGAGCACCTGCTCGTACTCCTCGCGCGTCACGGCGCGCGCCAGATCGCCGCCTTGTTCGCGCATGAGGGCATTGGGCGTGTATTGGTTCATGACCGAGATCGGCACGTCGCCCACCGTCTGCCACACCAGGTCCAGCACGCGGCACGAGTCATCCGCATGTCCCGGCAGCACCAGATGGCGCACGATGATGCCGCGCTTCATGAGCCCGTCCTCGTCCACCAGCTCTCCCCCACGGCGCTCGATCTCGCGCGCCATCTGAGCCAGGCCTGACACAGCCACACGTGGGTAGTCCTTTATATGAGAGAGCGACTGCGCAAGCCCGGCATCGGCATATTTAAAGTCGGTGAGCCACACATCGACCAGGTCACCCAGCGCCGCCACGGCACTCGCGCGCTCGTAACCACTCGTGTTGTAGACGATTGGGATAACCAGTCCGCGCGCCCGTGCCGCGGCAATCGCGGCAGGCAACAGGTGCGCATAGTGCGTCGCCGTCACCAAATTGATGTTGTTGGCACCCTGGTCCTGCAGTTCCAGCATAATCTCGACCAGGCGCTCAGGCGAAATCTCAAGCCCAAAATTGCCGGTCGAGATCTCGTGGTTCTGGCAGTAGATACATTTGAGCGAGCAGCCGCTAAAGAAGATCGTGCCCGAACCGGCCTCGCCCGAGATAGGCGGCTCCTCCCACATATGAAGCGCGGCGCGGGCCACCTTGAGCGTGTCGTTAGCACCGCAGACGCCGTGCGCGCCCTCATCGCGCGCCGCACCGCAACGGCGCGGACACAAATGGCAGGCGGGCGAAAAAAGTTCGGTCAACGACGTCGGCATAAAACCATGCTCCAAAACAACGATTCAGCAGCTCAAACGTAAAGGGATCAACCCCACAGACGGCTCGAGCCCAAGGCGCCGTAATCGTCCGACACGATTTTTGTAATGTCAAGACTGGAATCGATAAAGTGCCGCTTTATGATGTAGGTATTCCGCCCCCCGCGGAGCAACTGGGTGAACCGTCGCGTTTATTTAGGGAGCCCACACAGTCGTACCTAGTACAGGTATCCTTCGTTGTTAAGGACGCTGGAACAGTCGATGAGGGCACCCACCTGTTTTAGGTGGGTTCATTTTCGTAACGTGGGGGGTGGTTTTCTTTTGCCGAAAATCACCATTACAGTCCATATGGATCCCCGCCGGCATCCCGACAAGCCATCGACAACATCCCAATATCTGGTAAGCGCGTGATTATCGCTGCGTGCAATTCCATGCACCCCCTTGGTCGAGTATTATGGTTCGGCTATGCCCTTTGCGCATGGCGTTCTTCTGACCTTTTCCTTCGACGCTTGGCGGTTTTTAGATTCATGGCTTCATCCCCGAGCTACATACCGTACCTATGCGTGGCAGCAGCGGCCTTTATCACGACCTTCCTCGCGGTGCCCCTGGTCAAGCGCTTGGCAATTAAGCTCGATGCCGTCGACTATCCTTCTAAGCGCCGCATCAACACCAAGCCCATCCCGCGTTTGGGCGGAACGGCGGTGTTTTTGGGCCTGGTCGTCGCCTGCACTGTGCAAATCCTAGGCACCTGGTACCTGGGTTGGCCGCCCGTTTTGGTGCCCCACCCCCGTCTGCACATCAGCTACCCCATACTTGCGCTTTCTTTTACCGTTATCTTTGCGACCGGCGCTATCGACGACGTCTTCCAGCTCACGCCCAAGCAAAAGCTGGCCGGACAGGTCCTCGCCGCGCTTATCGCCTGCATGGGCGGCCTGCGGATCGGCATCATCGTCAACCCGTTTGCTCCCGGCGAGATTATGCTCGGCTGGCTCGCCTACCCCATCACCGTGGTCTACCTGGTTGCGTTCACTAACATCATTAACCTCATCGACGGCCTCGACGGCTTGGCCACGGGCATCTGCGGCATCGCGTCGTTCACCATGTTTTCGATGGCCGTTCTCTCGGGCCGCATCGACGCCGCCGCGCTCTCCATTGCGCTCTTTGGCGCCTGTCTGGCCTTTTTGCGCTACAACTTCAACCCCGCAAGCATCTTCTTGGGCGACTCGGGGTCGCTGCTTTTGGGCTTTGCGCTGGGCTCCATCTCGCTGCTCAACGTGAGCCGCACCGCCGCACTCACCTCGCTTATCATCCCGCTCATCGTTGCCGGCGTGCCCATCATCGACACGTTTAGCGCCATTGTGCGCCGCAAGCGCGCCCACATTAGCATCGGGCAGGCCGACAAGGGCCACATCCACCACCGCCTGATCCAAGAAGGCTACAACCAAAAACAGGCCGTGCTGCTCATCTATGCCTGGTGCATCATGCTTTCGGCCGGCGCCGCCGCCATCAATCAGGTCGAGGTGCCCATGCGCGTGCTCATTTTTACCGTGCTCGCCATTGGCTCGGCTGCCTTCGCCAAGCACCTACACCTGTTTGAACCCGTGCTGCGCCACCATTACAACAAGCGCACGCACGAAGATGAGCTGGTCACCCCCGACGACCCCGCTTTTAAGCAGGAGGAGCAGGCAGCCGAGGAGCGCAAAGAAGAGCACCACCACAAGCTCTAGGGCAAGCTGCCGAGGATGTGCTAAGGCACCGTTGGTCAAGCGCGGCCGCGCCGCACCCATCGCACAAGCCGCCCCTCTCCCGCCCCTCCAATAAACGCGTTATCATCTTGACCCATGAACATACGTTAGGAGCAATCATGCCAAACGAGAACAGCTACGAAGTCGCGCTGCAAAAGAGCAACGCCATTCGCGAGGGCCTGGCCAATACGCCCGAGAAGTTCACCATGCTCACCGGTGATCGCCCCACCGGCCGTCTGCACCTGGGCCACTACTTTGGTACCCTCAAGGGCCGTGTTGAACTGCAGAACATGGGCGCCAAGACCAACGTGCTCATCGCCGACTACCAGGTCATCACCGACCGCGACACCACCGAGCATATCCAGGACAACGTGTACAACATGGTCATGGACTACCTTGCCTGCGGTATCGACCCCGACAAGACCATGATCTACGCACACTCCGCCGTGCCCGCCGCAAACCAGCTCATGCTGCCGTTCCTGTCGCTGGTCTCCGAGGCCGAGCTGGCGCGCAACCCCACGGTCAAGGCCGAGATGGAGGCCTCGGGCCACGAGCTCACCGGCCTTCTGCTCACCTACCCGGTGCACCAGGCCTGCGACATCCTGTTCTGCAAGGGCAACGTGGTGCCCGTCGGTCGCGACCAGCTGCCGCACATCGAGCTTACCCGCACCATCGCGCGCCGCTTTAACAACCGCTACGGCAAGGTGTTCCCCGAGGTCGACGCGCTGCTGTCCGAGACCCCGCTGCTGCCGGGCCTGGACGGTCGCAAGATGAGCAAGAGCTACGGCAACGCCATCAATATTTCGATGACCGCCGAGGAGACGGCCAAGCGCATCAAGAAGAGCCAGACCGACTCCGAGCGCATGATCACGTTCGATCCCGAGAACCGCCCCGGCGTGTCTGGCCTGCTTTCGACCGCCGCCATCTGCACCGGTCGCTCCGAGGTCGAGATTGCCGAGGAGATCGGCATGGGCGGCTCCGGCCAGCTCAAGAAGTACGTGACCGAGGCCGTCAACGAGTACTTCGCGCCGATCCGCGAGCGTCGTCAGCGCTACGAGAACGATCTGGACTATGTAAAGGACGTCCTGCACGAGGGCAACCGTCGCGCCAACGAGATCGCCGATCAGACCCTGGCCGAGGTTCAGGACGCCATGGGCATGGTGTACTAGACCGATCTGCTGGCTTGAGCTTTCGATTGCTTTAGGGCGGGCGCTACGGCGTCCGCCTTTTTTGGAGCCGGACTGCTTCGGCTCCGCCCATTGCACTCCCCCGATAAACAGGAACGGGCCCGCCGGCAGTCAGTTGCCGGCGGGCCCGTTCCCGAAGTACACCGTTGAATCGCACAGAGGGGAGGAATGCGAATCAAACTCAACAGGGCAGGCTTTTTCATCGCCTATTGCCTGCTCCGTTGCTGAATACAATATAGTTCACCGTGGTTTACTTTGCAGCATCAATATTCGCCGCCATAGCTTCTCCATAAGTTAGCCCCGGTAAACCTGCAACAGAAAACCACCACAAAGGGGACAGGCACCTTTGTGGTGGTTCTGGCCACGGCAGAGCTGTTAGAGTCCGGCAGGCCAACGACAGACGGCCAGGTCGACGTGCATGGGATCGGTAAACGTCACACCCTCCCCCATTAAGAGCTCACGCTGAGCATCGGGGCCGCCAAAGGCAAAGCCCTCACAGATACGGCCGTCGGCAAACACCACGCGGTGACAGGGAATCTCGCCGGGGCGCGGATTGCTATGCAGGGCATACCCCACGTACCGCGCACTTCGTGGACGACCGGCAAGCAGCGCCACCTGACCATACGTGGCGACCATCCCCTCGGGGATCTGCTCGACCACCTCGTACACCCGTTCAAAAAAGCCCTCAGACGCCATTGCTCGCTCCCTTCCACCCGGAAAAGCATAAACCACCACAAAGGTGCCTGTCCTCTTTGTGGTGGTTTATGGCAGATCGGTTAGTTGGCGGGCTGGAAGAAGGCTACGGCTACGGCGCCAGGGCCTACGTGGGTACCGATGGTGGCGCCGATGGTGTGAACGGGCAACTCGCCCTCGGTGTGGCCAGCCCAAAGTGCCGCGCTGTCCTCGATATACTTCTTGAGCACCGCATCCGAAAGGCCCGTATAGCCGAGCGCCAGCGGCATGGAAAAGTCGATGCCGCCCGCTTTTTCGACCTTCTGATTGAGCAGATTGCGGCCGTTCTTGGAACCGCGCGCCTTACCCAGCTGCACGATCAGACCGTCCTCGACAGCCACCACGGGCTTTACGTTGAGCAGCGTACCCACAGCGCCGGCCGCAGCAGACAGACGACCGCCGCGCACCAAGTACTCCAGCGTCTCGAGCAGGCCGATAACCACCACGCGGTCGCGCACAGCCTCAACCGCCGCCGCGATCTGGGCCGCACTACGGCCCTCGTCCACCAAGCGCAGCGCATACTCGACCAGGACGCGCTCACCCAGGGTGACGTTGTTGCTGTCTACCACGAACACGTCGCCGCCCGGCGCCTCGGCAAGTGCGGTACGGGCACTCTGATTGGTGCCCGAAAGCTTAGCGCCCACGGTAATAATCACAGCCTCATCGCCGGCCTCACGCGCCTCGGCGATGGCCTGCGAAAACGCGTACGGGTTGACCTGGCCGGTCTTGGGCAGCTCATCGCGCTCCACGAGCATCTCGTAAAAGCGCTGGTGATCGATGTCGACGCCATCCATGTACACATCGGTGCCAAAGGTGACGGACAGCGGCAGTACACGCAGAGCGGGGTGCTCAGCCGGCGACATATCGCTCGCGGAATCGGTAATAATACGAATGGACATAGCGAATCCTTTCTTGCGCAGGTCCCGCGCAGGGAATTTTGACAGCAATGCCCCGGCACGGCATACGCGCTCAAACGGGACTATGCAGTTGTTAATTGGAAGCAAATGCCTTGGCGGCCTTAGATCTCGCGCAGGGTGTTGAGAATCGTGCGTAGCGACGCATACATCTGCTCGCGCTGCTCCACACCCATAGCCTTACCGGTGGTATCGAGCACCTCGCGAATGATGCGGTCCGCCTCGCTCATGCTCTCGCCGCCCAGAGCGGTCAGGCGCACCGGAGCACGATACTTAACGGCGGCATCGCCCGAATCATCGACCTCGACGTAGCCACCCTCCTCCAGATGCGCGAGCGTACGCGAGACGGCGGCGCGGGTCACGCCTGCCATGCGAGCCAGATCGGCGCCAGTCAGGCCGTCCTTGCTGCGCTCAAGATAGTACAGGCACATAACGTCGGAGCCCTTGAGACCCAGCCTTGCGCCCTCAGACGTCTTAATGCGCTGGATCTCCTTGTAGAGTCCGCTGATCAGTCCGACAAAGTCCTCGAAACGTGTCTCGTCGCTCTGCTGCATGGGAGACGACCGCCTTTCGCTTGCATAATGCTAACGGGTAAACATCTTAGCCGTACTTAACGGCCGCCAGCCCTGCACGCCCTATTTGTTAACCCATCAACATAAAAACCACCACAAAGGGGATAGGCACCTTTGTGGTGGTTTTGACCGGCGAACATGATCCGCAGACGCCGCTACAGCTCCACACAGGGATTGTCGCGGGTCACAAGCGTCTTAACGACAACCGTCGCCCCCAAATACCGCTCGAGCAGATCGGCAAGACGGTCGATGGCGGCCTGGCAGTCCTCCATTCGCTCGGGCTCCACGCACTCAATCGCCAGGAACGCATCGGCCGAATCATCGGACAGAGCCGTTCGAACGCCGTCGCGCCAGTTCCAGCAGCGGCACACGGCGCCCGCATCATCGATGTAGGCGAGCTCGCCGGGCAGCGTCGGATCGTCCGCCTCCTCGCCAAGCGGCAAGAACGCGTCGCCACCGTCGGTCACCTTCAGGCGAAGGTCTCCCTCGATCGCATGCAGATCCTCGCCTCCCACGGGCAGCGCGTAGGTCAGCGACACCGTGTTGTAAATATCCACCGCGGGCGTAATGTGGCCCACCGGCTTGCCTTTGAGCACGCGTTTGAGCAAGTTCTCGATCGAGCAGCGCGCGCCTTTCTTGGTCTTGAACAGACGATAGGCCTCGCGCCATGCCTTGACCGGTGCGTTCTCGCTGATAGTGTCGCTGGTCAGATGACGCTCCGCATCGATATTGGCGCGGTCAAGCAACGCCGCAATCGCATCCACGTCCTCTTGAGGAATCTGAGCCGTGGGCTTCATGCCCTCCACGACCACAACACCGACCGCTGCCTGCGGAAACAGCTCCCAGAATGAATCCTCGGCAATAAAGCTCTTCATACGCTCTCCCTTCATTGTGCGCGCCCGAGTGAGGGCGCCTAAACAAAAAGCGCCCTTACAACGGCCACCTTCAAAGTCCTACGGTGCCGTCACAAGAACGCTTGCGCTGTCCCCATCCGGAGAAGGGAACGATATGTCAGGCGTATTGTAACCCGAGTCATCCACGCGAGCAAAACCACCACAAAGGTGCCTGTCCTCTTTGTGGTGGATATGGACTCACGGCGAAGCTAGTGGCGAAGTCCCAGCAGACCGCGGCCGCGATGACGGGCCTCGGCGGACACCTGGGCGTGCGGGCCGGCGGCCTTGACGGACTCGGGCAGGTGCGAGTACTTCTTCTCGAAGTTCTCCTCGAACATCACGGCCAGATTGTGTGCAGCCTCGTCGTAACGAGCGGTGCTCTGCCAGTACTGGCGCGGCACCAGGATGCCGTCGGGCACACCGTGGCACGTAGTGGGGATGTCGACGTTAAAGATGTCGTCGTGCACGAACTCGCTGTCCTCGATGGTACCGTCGAGGGCGCGCGCGACCAGCGAGCGCGTGTAGGCAAGCTCGATGCGATGGCCCACGCCGTAGCCGCCGCCGATCCAGCCGGTGTTGACCAGGTACACACGCGTGCGGCCGTCTGCAATGCGCTCGCCGAGCATCTTGGCGTAAACCATGGGGTCGAGTGGCATAAACGGCTCGCCGAACAGCGAAGAGAACGTGGGTGTGGGCTCGGTGACGCCGACCTCGGTGCCGGGAATCTTAGCCGTAAAGCCCGTCACAAAGTGGTACATGGCGGCGTCGGCCGTCAGACGCGAGATGGGCGGCAGCACGCCAAAAGCGTCGCAAGTCAGGAACAGCACGACACTCGGAGTGGTGCCCATGCCCTTAGTCCACGCGTTAGGAATGTGCTCCACGGGATAGGCCACGCGCGTGTTGTGCGTAATCGAGATGTCATCGTAGTTGGGCTTGCGGTTCTCGTCGAGCACCACGTTTTCGCAAATGGCGCCAAAACGGACGGCGTTGAAGATCTCGGGCTCGTGGAAGGCGTCCAGGCCCTCGCATTTTGCGTAGCAGCCACCCTCGACGTTAAAGATGCCCATGTCGGACCAACCGTGCTCGTCGTCGCCGATCAGCAGGCGCGTGGGGTTGGCCGAAAGCGTGGTCTTGCCGGTGCCGGACAGGCCAAAGAACACGGCGGTCTCGTGCGTGACGGGATCCATGCTGGCCGAGCAGTGCATGGGCAGCACGTCGTCCTCGACGGGCAGCAGATAGTTCATGACGCTAAAGATCGACTTTTTAATCTCGCCGGAGTAGCCGGTGCCGGCGACCAGAATCACGCGTTCCTGGAAGTTGATGACCACGGCGGCACTGGAGTTGAGGCCCTTGATGGCAGGATCGCACTGGTAACCGGGCGCTGCGAGCACGCAGAAATCAGGCTCGCCGGTGCGCGCGATTTCGCGGGCGAGCGGGCGGGCGAGCATCTGCTTAATAAAGAGTGCCTGGCTGGCACGCTCGCAGGCAACGAGCAGGCGACGCGTGTGGTTGCGGTCAGCGCCCGCCATGCCGCGCGTGACGAACACGTCGTGCTCGTTGAGATAGTCGACGATGCCGGCCTTGATGGCCTCGTAGCTTTCGACGGACAGCGGGCGGTTGACCGCGCCCCAGGCGATTTTGTCGTGCACGTCGGGCGTGTCGACGATAAAGCGGTCGTTGGGGGAACGGCCGGTACGCTCCCCCGTCTCGATCACCAGCGCGCCGTTGGAAGCCATGCGACCTTCTTCGCGGCGGATAGCGTGCTCGACGAGCTCCGCGGCGGGTAGATCGACCAGCAGACGGGGCTGGTTCTCGGCGGGATCTTCGACCAGCGCAATACCAAAGTTGGATAGAACTTCTGCAGGGGTAACACCAGGCATGGGGCCTCCTTTAAAAACGCGACACGTGGACGCGGCGCGCACTTTACTCACGTAAAGCCCGTTGTACCCGATATGCAAAAACGTTTTTGCGGCAACGGCGGCAAGCCCGCCCAACGGTCAAAAATCGCAGGCAAGCGGCCCAGTCATTGGGGACGTTCTTAAACGACTAGTCATTGGGGACACTCTTGAACAGGCAACATTCAAGGAGTGTCCCCGGATGCCGGCACTTAGGGACGTTCCCAAAGTGCCTGCACATAAGGAACGTCCCTAAGTGCCGACTACCGAATGGCGCCGCCGAAATTATCGAACAACCTGTTCAAAAACACGAGCGGACACCGCGGTGTCTATACTAGAGCGCAGCAATAGAAAGGACCCCGCTTTGAGCATCACGCCCCTCGATAGCATTCGCCGCGCCATCGCCCGCCGCAACGGCATCTCCAACCCCGCTGCATCGAAAGACGGCGCCGCGAAGGCCCAGGGCGGCCGCATCGAGAACGGCCTCTTCCCTGCCTCCCACACGGCCGAAGAGCTCGCACGCATCCATGAGCTGAGTCAGCGCAACGCCGGCGGACCCGATAGCAGCCAAGCCACACGTCGCCGGCGCGAACGCGATCGGGAGCCCGGCCCCGTCCGCCGTATGGTCAACGCTTGGTGGAACCGCCTGCTCGGCGCCGTCTACGGCGGCGGCTTCTCCATGCAGGAAGCGGAATACGAGGAGCACGCCACCCGCCGCGACTATCTCTGGAATACCCTGGGCACCGCCGTGTGGGGCATGGCGTTTCCTCTGCTCACCATCGTGTCGACACAGCTCGCGGGTGCCGAGGAGGCCGGTAAGTTCTCCATCGCCTTCGTCACCGGCACGCTCATCATGATCGCATGCAACTACGGCGTGCGCAATTTCCAGGTCTCAGACATCGACGAAAAGACGTCCTTTGCCTCCTACCAGCTCAACCGCTGGCTTTGCGGAGCGCTCGCCCTAGGCTGCGGCCTCATGTACAGCAGCGCCCGCGGCTATGACGCGCAGATGGCGACGATCGGCCTGGGCGTCTACCTGTATAAGGTCATCGACGGCGTCGCCGACGTGTACGAAGGCCGCCTGCAGCAGGCCGACAAACTCTACTTGGCTGGAATGAGCCAAACGCTACGCTCCGTCGGCGTCATCGCGGTCTTCAGCGTGGCGCTGTTCCTCACGCGCAGCATGCCCATCGCGGCCATGGCCATGGGTGTCGCCGCGATCGCCTCGCTCGTGCTGGTCACCGCGCCGCTCGCCCTGCTCGAGACCGAAAAATCGCGCCGCGTGAGCCTTCGCGAGGTCGGCCACCTGTTTGTCCAGTGCGCTCCACTCTTTGGTGCACTGTTCTTGTTCAACCTTATCGAGAGCATGCCCAAGTTTGTGATGGAAGGCACACTGGCATACAAATATCAGCTGTACTTTAATGCCCTGTTCTTTCCGGCGCAGGCTATTTTGCTGAGCATTGGATTTATCTATAAACCGCAGCTCCTGCGCTTGTCGAGCATTTGGGCTAATCCTCGCAAGCGTCATCGCTTTGACCTGATTATTGTTGCCGTTATGGCGCTGATCGTGGTCATCACCGGCGTGTGCGCCGCATTTATGGCAGGCCCCGGCATTCCCCTCATGAGCTTTATGTACGGCCTCAACTTTGAGCGCTACCGAACGCTTGCACTGCTAATGGTCGTCGCCGGCGGCGTCACCGCGGCCATCGACTTTATCTACGCCATCATCACGGTGCTGCGCCACGCTGGAGACGTCACCAAGATCTACCTGATCTGCTTCGCCGTAAGCGTGGTGCTGCCGATGATCCTGATTAAGCTGCTGGGTCTGATGGGCGCTGTGGTGAGCTACCTAGCCATCATGGCCCTACTCCTGGTGCTGCTGATAATCGAGTACCGCCGCATCCGCCAACGCATCGAACGCGACCGCAACCCATACGGCGCCTAATTAGCTGCCCGGTCACCGGAATTTGCGATGGAATCACCCCGTCTGGGGTCTCGTTGCGGACAATATTCATCACGCAAAACTAAGTGAGTAGACTTTTACCGAATCCCCGACCACACCAACAGAGCACAAGTCTGTGACCTGCGGTTTTATTGAGGCAAATATGTTGGGTGCTCGGCATTTCCAAAAAAGTCTACTCACTTAGCCGGCGGGCAGCCAAATGATTATTTAATCCCCGTCCCAGAGAAATCAATTAGCGGGCAGAAGGGCAAAAGTAGTCAAATAAGCCCCGTCCCAAATTAGCTACCCCTTGCACCGATTATTCGCCCGGGTTGATGTTCGCGTAGAACTCCGCCCCGTCGTCCAGGCGCAGGATGCCCACGCGACCGAACTCGGAGCCGGTGGCGGCAGCGCAGTCGATGTCGATGCGATCGGGCACACCGGCGGCATCCTCGCCGCCCAGGCGCACAATCTGCCCGCGGCCCGACTCCTCATCGAGCCCCGCAAGACCACCGACCTCGCAATAACGCCCGAGCGACACCGTTGGCGTGTGACCGCTCACCACGACCGGACCCTTGCCCTCGGCAGAAAGCAGCCCGGTCGACGCATCCCAATAGCCATGACGAATCCACAGCAGGTCATCGGACGACTGCACCGCGAGCATCTGCTGCAGCAGCTCGCGATCGGCACCCACCGCTCCAACGCCATCGGCACAATCGACGCCATGCTCAAGCAAAAACGCCCGCGCCGCCTCGGTCTCAATACCGGCATGTACCAGCAGATACGGGCGCTCCTCGGTCTCGACCACCGCGTAGAGCGGCAGCGCGGCCACCCATCGCACGAGCTCCTCGTATGCCTCATATTCCATGTCGTTGAGCTGCTCGCGCGTCGTCCAGCCACCGTTGATATCCCAGGTCTCGGCATCGAGCGGATCCTGGCCAACGATGGCATCGAGCATGATCTGCTCGTGATTACCCTTGAGCACGCGGGCGTTGGGCAGCGAGCGCACGAGCTTAATAACGCCGACCGGATCGGGCCCGCGATCGATCATGTCGCCCAGCACGTACAGCGTGTCGTCGGAAGTCAACGAGATCTTAGACAGGGCCTCGTCAAGCGCACGCACGTGCCCGTGAGCATCAGATGTCACATAGATCGCCATGGTACGCCTCTCCTTGCATTGCGGCCGAAGCCCGGTGCCGCAACTAAAACTTCAAGTTGAACTTAAACGTTACCCATTGTACTCCGTTGCAATAAAGCTGGAAAGGGTTTCCGAGCAGAGGCAAAGACGGCAGCCGTCTATGACGATATCGCGCACGCCCGCAATCCAACCCCATAAACCCACCATCTTTGGGTACAAATAACCGCAGGCAACTGACCGTGCCACGCCAACCACCCAGGAGCGGACACCATCTATGAACCAGATCCTTCTTTTTATCGGCCTCGTCATCATTTTGTGCCTGACCATCAAACCCGTCGGCAAAAAACTCCCCTTCCCCACCCTGCTCATCTTTATCGCGCTCGGCATGCTGTTGGGCGTCAACGGCCCGGCGCACATCGACTTTAGCGACTACGCGCTCACCGAAACCGTCTGCAGCACGGCGCTGCTGTTCATCATGTTCTATGGCGGCTTTAACACCAATATCGACCGCGCCAAGCCCGTCGCCGTGCCCGCGGTGCTGCTGAGCACGCTCGGCGTCGTCATCACCGCAGGCATCACCGGCGTGTTCGCCCACTTCGCGCTGGGGTTCGACTGGATCGGCGGCCTACTGCTGGGCTCGGTCGTGGCATCCACCGACGCGGCCAGCGTCTTTAGTGTTCTGCGCGAGCACAGTCTGTCGCTGAGGGGCGGCACCGACTCGCTGCTCGAGGTCGAATCGGGCTCCAACGATCCCGTCGCCTACATGCTCACCGCCGTGCTCGCCACACTCGCGGCCGGCGGCGACATTAACATCCCCGTGCTGCTGGCCAAGCAGATTATCCTGGGCGTGGGCCTGGGCCTCGCCATCGGCTGGGCGGCGGGCCGCCTGATTGAACGCGCGCACGCAACGGCCGAGGGCGCGCAGACCATCTTTTTGTTCGCCGTGGCCATCGTCGCCTACGCGCTGCCGAGCTACCTGGGCGGCAACGGCTTTTTGGCTGTATACCTGGCCGGCATTGTGCTGGGTGCCAGCGACATCACCGGCAAGGTCGAGATGGCGCACTTCTTCGACACTCTCACCGAGATGGCAGAGATGACGATCTTCTTCTTGCTCGGCCTGCTCGTGACGCCCGCGCGCCTGCCGCAGATGCTGCTGCCGGGCCTGGCACTCATGGCGTTTATGCTCTTTGCGAGCCGCCCCATCGCCGTCGGCGTGCTCCTGGCGCCCTTTAAGACGAACCCCCGCCAGGTCGCGCTCATAAGCTGGGCGGGCCTGCGCGGAGCAGCTTCGGTCGTCTTTAGTCTCTTTGCCGTGGTGGCCGGCGTTCCCGGCGGACACGACCTATTTGACCTGGTGTTTGTGATTGCCGTGTCGAGCATTGTGGTGCAGGGCTCGCTGCTGCCAGCGGTGGCGAAGAAGCTCGATATGATCGATGCGACCGGCGACGTGCGCCGCACCTTTAACGACTATCGCGACGAAGACGGCATGTCATTTGTAAAGCTCAAGGTGGGTGCTGGCCATCCGTTTGCCGGGCGCTCGCTCGCCGATATTGGCAGCGCGACGGACATGCTCGTGGTCCTGGTGCTGCGCGACGGGGCGCACCCGGTGCTGCCCAACGGCGATACCGTGATCCAGGAAGGCGATCTGCTGGTGATGGCCGCCCCAACGTTCGAAGAGCGTGCCGAGGTTACGCTGCGTGAGGTCACCGTGACGCCCCACGGTCGCCTGGCCGGCCAGCGTCTTCGCGATGTGCCGCAGGGCAAGCACCCCTTTATCGTGGTGATGCTCAAGCGCGACGGCCAAACGATCATCCCCGACGGCAACACCCTAATATACGCCGGCGACGAAGCCGTCATCGCCACACTGGCGTCGTAGTGACCAGGAAGTGGCTAATTTGCGACGAAGAGATCAAGCGCCTAGAGAACCTCATGCCTTCGCTCACAGATTCGGATTTGCCTGAGGAGTAAAGCACCCCTCCCCCATGTAACCATCCTGTAAATCATAGCGGCGCACTCGGGTTTTGTTGTGATGCGGTCGCGCCTGGCGCTCCACTGTGCTAAAGTATCCCGAACGTTCAAACGACTACGAGGGGGAACTAGAAGATGGCACGTGTGCACAACTTCTCAGCTGGCCCGGCTGCACTGCCCACAAGCGTGCTCGCCGAGATCGCCGACGAGATGATGGACTACCGCGGTTGCGGCATGTCCGTGCTCGAGATGAGCCATCGATCTAGCATGTACCAGCAGATCATCGATGACGCCGAGGCAACCCTGCGTCGCCTGCTGAGCATCCCCGACAACTACCGCGTCCTGTTTTTGCAGGGCGGCGCCACGCTACAGTTTGCGGGCATCCCGATGAACCTCATGCGCCGCGGCCGCGCCGGCTACGTCGTGACCGGCAACTTTGCCAACAAGGCATACAAGGAGGCCGCCAAGTACGGCGAGGCCGTGCTGCTCGCGAGCTCCGAGGACACCAACTTCGACCGCATCCCCGACATGGCCGACATCAACGCGCGCATTGCCGCCGAGGCCGCAGGCGACGGGCTCGACTACGTCTACATCTGCCAGAACAACACCATCTTTGGCACCATGTACCACGAGCTGCCCAACTGCGGCGATGTACCGCTGGTCGCCGATGTCTCGAGCTGCTTTTTGTCGCAGCCGCTCGACGTCAAGCGCTACGGGCTCATCTACGCCGGCGCTCAGAAAAACGCCGGCGCCGCGGGCGTGACCATGGTCATCGTGCGCGACGATTTCATCGCAGATGGCCCCGCTTTTGCGCAGACGCCGCAGTACATGGACCTTAAGACCCAGGCCGCCAAGGGCTCCATGCTCAACACGCCCAACACCTTTGGCATCTACGTGTGCGGCAAGGTGTTCCATTGGGTGGAGCAGACCGGCGGACTCGCCGCCATGGCCGAACGCAACTGGGCCAAGGCCAACCTGCTCTACGACCTGCTCGAGCACAGCGAGCTGTTCCATGGCACCGCGCAGGCCGACAGCCGCTCCATCGCCAACGTCACCTTCCGCACCGACGACGCCGAACTCGACGCGGCCTTTGTCGCAGGCGCGGCCGAGCACCAGATTCAAAACGTCAAGGGCCATCGCCTGGTGGGCGGCATGCGCGCGAGCGTCTACAACGCCGTGACCATGGAAGACACGCAGGCACTGGCCTCGTACATGAAGGACTTCGAAGCGCAGCATAGTTTGAGTCCGCGATCTAACTAGCCCGCAACGCGCGGGCCGACCAGCCACTTCAAACCACTTGTTTTAGACAAACCTGCTAAGGAGTTTTTCATGCGCAAGATTAAGACCATCGACGACATCACCAAGGACGGCAAAGTCGAGTTTGGCGAGGGCTACGAATTTGTGAGCACCGCCGAGGAGGCCGACGCCATCCTGATGCGCTCGACTGACCTGCACGGCTACGAGCTGCCCGAGGGCATCCGCGCCATCGCCCGCTGCGGCGCCGGCGTCAACAACATCCCCGTTGAGGAGTACGCCAAGAAGGGCGTCGTCGTCTTTAACTCCCCCGGCGCCAACAGCAACGCCGTCAAGGAGCTCGTCCTGGGCATGCTAGTGCTCTCGAGCCGCGGCGTGGTGCAGTCGATGAACTGGGTGCGAGACAACGCCGACGACCCCGAGATCCAGGTCGATGCCGAGAAGGCCAAGAAGGCCTTTGTGGGCCGCGAGCTCAAGGGTAAGCGCATCGGCGTCATCGGTCTGGGCAACGTGGGCTCCAAGGTCGCTAACGCCTGCGTCGACCTGGGCATGGACGTCTACGGCTACGATCCGTTCATTTCCGTCGAGCACGCGTGGGTGCTGAGCCGCGAGGTGCAGCGCGTGGGCACGCTCGAAGATCTGTGCCGCGGCTGCGACTACCTCACCGTGCACGTGCCCAGCAAGGCCGACACCATCGGCATGATCAGCACCGAGCAGATCAACCTGCTGGCACCCGACGCAGTGCTCATCAACTACGCGCGTGAGACCATCATTGACGAGGACGCCGTCGACGCCGCCCTGCGCGAGGGCAAGCTCAGCTGGTTTAGCTGCGACTTTGCCACGCCCAAGACCGTCAAGATGCCCAATACGTTTATCACCACGCACTCGGGCGCCGGCACCGGCGAGGCCGAGGCCAACTGCGCCGATATGGCCATCAGCGAGCTCAAGGATTACCTGGAGAACGGCAACATCGCACACAGCGTCAACTACCCCGCCTGCAGCATGGGCAAGGCGCGCGCCGCAAGCCGCATCGCCTGCCTGCACGCCAACGTGCCCAACATGATCGGCCAGATCACGGCGATCCTGGCCAAGGACAATGCCAACGTGCAGCGTATGACCAACGAGTCCGCCGGCGAGAACGCCTACACCATGTTCGACACGGACGAGCACCTGGACAGCAGCACCATCGAGGCGCTCAAGCGGATTCCGTCGATGTATCGCGTACGCGTGATCAAGTAGCGCCGGCTGATCTGACGGGCAGTTCCCCATGTGGCCTGCCCGTCACTGACATTGAATGCCCGCGGGGGCGCCTTTCGCACGAGAGGCGCCCCCGTTTTTATGAGCGCTCCATTAAATGCACCGAGCCGCTTCTTGACATACAATTTGTATGTTGACCTAACTATATGTGAGGTGCCTATGGTTGATACAGATTTTGCTTGGCGGCTTACGCAAGGGCTCGTGCGGATCGACAGTTCCGACCCAGGTGCGTATGAGGGCGAGATTGAACGCTATATCAAAGCGTTGGTTGAGGAACGGTTGGCGCAGCTGAGCCATCCGGTACTCGATGCCGTGCAGATTGCAGAGCTCGAAGTACTCCCCGGGCGCCGCAACCTTATGGTCACCGTGCCGGGCCAAAGCGACGAGCCGTGACTCGTCTATATCTGCCATATGGATACCGTTACGCTGGGCGATGGCTGGGACGCGGACATTCCGCCGCTCGGGACGGT
This sequence comes from uncultured Collinsella sp., assembly GCA_902465015.1. Taxonomy (GTDB): domain Bacteria; phylum Actinomycetota; class Coriobacteriia; order Coriobacteriales; family Coriobacteriaceae; genus Collinsella. The sequence goes on along the minus strand of CABQLK010000011.1, from coordinate 1,704 downwards.
TGTGCGTAACGACAAACTCTATGGCCGTGGCGCCTGCGACATGAAGGGTGGCCTGGCCTGCGCCATTGCCGCGCTGGTCCATACGCTCGAGCGCGTGGTGGCGGATGGCGCGCTGCCCCGCCGCGGCTTTTCGCTCATCTGCTCGGTCGACGAGGAAGATTTTATGCGCGGCTCAGAGGCCGCGATCGATGCTGGCTGGGTCGGCTCGCGCGAATGGGTGCTGGACACCGAGCCCACCGACGGACAGATCCAGGTGGCGCACAAGGGGCGTACGTGGTTCGAGATTGAAATGGCTGGCGTGACGGCGCATGCGAGCCAGCCCTGGAAGGGCGCGGATGCCGTCGCCGCCATGGCCGAGGCCGTGTGCTCGCTTCACCGCGCATTTGCGGCGCTGCCCGTGCATAATGAGCTGGGGCCATCGACCATCACGTTTGGACAGATCGAGGGTGGCTATCGTCCCTATGTCGTGCCCGACCACGCCAAGGTCTGGGTCGATATGCGTCTGACCCCGCCGACCGATACGGCCGCCGCAACGCGCATGGTAGAGCAGGCCATCGCCGTCGCCGAAGCCGCCGTTCCCGGTTGCCATGGCAGCTACACCGTGACGGGCGACCGCCCCGCCATCGAGCGCGACCCGAACTCTCCCCTTCTAGCAGCGCTCAAGCGTGCCGCCGATGACGTGACGGACGCGGACACGACCGTCGGCTTCTTTACCGGCTACACCGACACCGCCGTCATTGCCGGCAAGACAGGTAACCGCAATTGCATGAGCTACGGTCCCGGGTCGCTCGCGCTCGCGCACAAGCCCAACGGATATGTGCCCCACGCCGATATCGTTCGTTGTCAGCAGGTGCTAATCGCGCTCGCTGATAACGTGCTCTGGGACGCGAGCGGCCAAGTTGGGGCATAATAAGCCGCGAACAAACCGACTCGTGCGTTAGGACCGCCCATGAAAGCACTTCCGTTTCCCTGCATCCGCCCAGCTCAGGACCGCGTGCTCGAAGCGCTGCCTGCAATGGGCAGCATCCTGAGCGGCAACGATGCTCTGTGCGGAGCCATTGCCGATGGCCTGATGCTTAAGGACCCAGGTGCGGCGTATTACGTGTACGAATGCTCGGGCGAGCCGGGACGCGTGACGGGCGTTGTGGCGATCTGCCCGACGAGTGTACTTGCGGGCGGCAAGGGCGATGCCAGCGCTGACGTGGCCGCCGCTGCGCACGCGATCGCCGAACTCAAAGTTCAGCCGCGCCCCGTGTCGCTCGCATACGAAGCCTCTCCCGTCATGGACATCATCCTGAGCGCCGCCAAAGAGGGCGCCTCGCTCTACGCCGTCACCGATCCTGTGGGCATTACCCACCGCGTGTGGGAGGTCAAGCGCGAGGACGCCGTCGGCGCCATCCGTGCCATGCTCGACCAGGCGCCGGAACCGACGCCGGCTGATGCCGCCTACGCCGCCGCGCTGGCAGGTGCGGCACAGCTCCTGGCCGACGATGCCCGCGCAGCCGGCACCTACACGGGCAAAGAGCCGTTCAACTTCGCCATTGCCGCGCTATTCCCCGCCGCGCAGGTCGCAGGCGCCGCACCGCAGGTTCCAACGGGCCTGCTCACCCACCAGATTGCACGGTGGTTCTAGCCAAGCTTAAACGCTCGGCACAAATACTCGGCAGCTCAACAAGCAAGGGGCGGGGATGCAATGCCTACGCA
>CABQLK010000010.1 GCA_902465015.1 uncultured Collinsella sp. | reverse complement strand
GGATATAGTTATGTCACCGGCCATTTCACCTGCCGTAGCTGTTCGCATAACACACTTAAGTACGGGAAAGGAACCTTGATAAATATGAGTGACAAGATGAAGGGGCCCGGCGAGTCTGACGAGCGGATGCCGGATATCGAAGAGAGCCAGTTTTCTGAGGGCGCTGACAACACCCCCCTCCCAGAAGAACAGCCATCTAATGAAGATGGCACCGCATGTAAAAAAGATGAAAGCGCCTCACTTCTAACTCGCGTTATTCAAAAATTCGGCGGTAAAAAACGGGCAGTCACTGCGGCCGCTGCGTTAGTTATTGTCATTTTCTGTTTGCCCATGATGTTTCCTCAGTTGTTTTGCACTCACAAGCTATGGGCCAATGCAACCTGTACAAGCCCTCGCACATGTAAAAGTTGCGGCAAAACCGAGGGGGAACCGCTTGGACACGAATGGGAAGAAGCAACGTGCACGGTTCCGAAGACCTGTCAACGCTGCGGTAAAACCGAGGGGGAACCCCTTGGGCATCAACCGGGCTCGTGGACTACCGAAGTTGACTACGTGGACGCCACCTCAAAGGAAATACGAGAATGCGAAAAATGCGGAGAGGTCGTTGACACCCGCAACGAGAAGGAAATCACATCTTTTCTTGGCGACGGAAAGTTTTCAATTTCCCCAAAAGGCTTTATTGATCGACTTAACGAGGAATTCTCCGATATCCCCAATTGCAGCAGCATGAATGCGGATTACGAACTAGACGATAGCGGCATGGGACTCGAACTTCAGATCAAAAACGGTTCAAAGATTGCCGGTATTGGAGGCTTCTTTTCGGACTCGAGTAACCCGGTGCTACTCAGCTATCTTGGATCCGAAAACTGCTTCAAAAACATAGTCATGTACTTCGAAAACTCCGACTATGCCGCGGCGACAGCATTGGCAACTATACAAGCAATCGATCCAACACTCTCGTTTTCAGACGCCAAGGAAGTTGGTGCTGCCTGCGTAGATACGCCAACTGTCAAAAATGGAATTACGTATGCAATCGTAGCTTCGAATGGAGAGTACTGGCTAAGCGCTCGAATTGAATAATTTTCTTTGATTACTAAGTTCAGACGCCTCTTACTCGCGATATATTAAAACTCAACCCCTGGCAGCATCGTCAATCGAAAATTGCCCCGCCGAGCACTTTAGCTTGGCGGGGCATTTCAATATGAAAGCGGATTTAAATATCAACAAGGCCTGCACGCTCCAACGAGACAGCCGGCTTCGCTGCTCAAATTGCCCTTGGTGAACCACAAGTTGAGCAATCAGTGGCCAGAATCCCCTTTAGGCGGCGCTTGTTTCTTTGTATTCGAAGACTGGTTCTAGGAGGTCTTCGATGTTGCAGTGGAGGGCTTTTGCTATATCCCTTACGGTTGTTACCGAGGCTTCGTTGATGTTTCTCTGGCGTTGCTCGTACATTTGGATTGAGCGGAGTGACACACCCGATTCGTATGCCAAGTCTTGTTGGGTTTTCTTGAGCCTCTTTCTTGCTAACGCAAGTTTGGTTTGCCTGGACGCTTTTTTCGCCATATCGCAGACGAGGCGAGCCACGCGTTCCTCCGAGGCTTCGTGCCAGGGGTAGTACAGACTGCGTAGCACATCGAATGGAACGACATGCAGCAAATCTTCGAAAGACTCTCCTAGCCGCCACTGAAGGTATGCCAATATCCAGCCTGTCCAATATTCCGGTGTCTTTTCGAATCGGTAGGTTCGATTTGGCATCGGCCTTGATTGATAGCCGGACCTTTCGGCAATGAGCGCGAACAGCTCAACGCCCGATTTTCCCGACACCACCCATGCGTTGCCGCGTTCAAACTCGCGGGCTACGCCGCTCAGGCAAAAGAGTTCAGCGACCTCGGACCCTTCCGCTCCATAGTCGTTTACGGCATAGTCAAAACAGTCGCCGAGGTTGCTCATTGCGTCCTCAAGGTAATAGACGGGATATGTTCTACTCGGTCCACAATCCGTCAACTCTTGGATCATCTAAATCAACCCTCCCTGCCATCAAATCCCTAATGTCGACACCATCAGAGTCAAATCCGTTTACCGTATCCAGATACTTACGTCGAGCGTTCTGTTCTCGCTCAAATCGTTTGGGATAAAACTCGGCTCCCGAGGCCTGCTTCCAGTCGCGGAACCTGATCGCCGAGAACGCGCGCTCACTCATAAGCGCATATTGGATACCTAGGTCTCCTAAAAAACTATCACTGAGGTGATACAGATAGGGACTTTTGAAAGGTTAGGCCTGATTAGAGGCAAGCCTCGGCGATGCGGCGCTTGAGCTCGTCGATGCCGGCGCCGGTTTGGGAGCTTGTGATGATCACGTTCTCGGCAGGGACGTTGAGCTGCTTTTTGATGGCTGCTGCCTGGCGGGCCTGTTGGGTGCGGCTGAGCTTGTCGGCCTTGGTGAGGCAGACGATAAAGTTGAACTCGTTGCCCTGCAGGTAGTCGATCATGTCATGGTCGAGTTTACTGGGATCGTGGCGAATGTCCACCAGCGATACAACCAGGTTAAAGCTGCGCTCGGAGTCGAAGAAGTCGCCGATGAGCTCGGCCCAGCGGTCGCGCTCGGCCTTGGAACGGCGAGCGAAACCGTAGCCCGGCAGGTCCACAAAGTGCACGTCGTCGGCCTCGAAGAAATTGATATTGCTCGTTTTGCCCGGCGTGCTCGAAACCTTGACGAGGTTCTTGCGGCCGAAGAGCTTGTTCATGATGGAGGACTTGCCCACGTTGGAGCGGCCCACAAAGCTCACCTCGGGGCAGGTGGACTCGGGAATCTGCGAAACCTTGCCATAGCTGGCAACGAACTTAGCAAGCTGGTAGTTAATGGAATCGGCCATGGACACTCCTTGGTCGTAGGTTCTTACAAAAAAAGCGCGCTAATAGATAGCGGCGATACGACGAACGATGTCAAGCGTGATGCCGCTCGCGGTACGGGCGTACTCATCCAGATCGAACTCGCGCTCGCAAAACGCGTCATATGCCTCGTCACAATTATCGCTGATAGCGCGCAGCACCAGGCAATCGACACCATTCTTGGCCGCGATGTGCGCAATTGCCGCGCCCTCCATCTCGACGCAATCGGCATGCGTGGCCTCAATCGCAGCGTTACGCATGGCGTCACCCGTAACAAAGCGGTCACCCGTGGCGATAGTGCCACACAGGAACTGCTTGGGGTCCTTCTTCGCAGAAGTCTCATCCGCCGAGGCATCCACAAATCCATGCTCGGCAAGCACGGCGGCGGCAACATCAGCCAACGCCGGCGTCGAGACAAACTCCTCGAGCCCCGGCGCGGACTCGGCGATGAGTGCCGTATCGGTATCCAGATAGCGCAGGCACTTGCCTATAACCACGTCGTTAATATGCAGTTTAGGGTTTAGGCCTCCCGCGATACCCGAAAACACAACGGCCTGCGGGGCGTATTTGCTGATGAGATGCTGCGTTGCGGCAGCGGCGTTCACGGTACCCATGCCAGCGGTCGTGGCGACCACCGTCAGACCGTCAAGCTCGCCGCTCACAACGGTCAAGCCCGCCTCCTGCGCCTCATGTGCGCCACTCAGCTCTTCTTTAATCTGCGCAACCTCTTTTTCGAGTGCGCCTATGATCGCGATGGTTGCCATGCCATCCCCCAAATCCGTGCAAATTGCTTATCCACGGTATGGTACCAGCATTTTGGCTCTTTCACTTTTTACGAAGTCGCTAGGCCAACGAGGACCGCACATCATAGAGCGCCTTTGCAATCGCGGCCACGGCCTCACTCGATTGGTCGCTCCACGGCATCGACGTCATGATGCTCATAACATAGCTATGGCCGTCGACGTCGATCAGTCCGGCATCACATGTCGAATAGCAACCGTCCTCGCTAATCCAGCCTGCCTTGTTGCGCACCAAGACCTGATTGTCCGCAATGCCATCGCGAATAAACGAGCGCGATGTTGATGCCAGAAGGCCCGACAACCACTGTGAAGTCTCGGTATCCGTGCTCAGATACTCGCTCATCTCACGCCATAACCTAGCAGAAGTGCGCGGGCAATAGGTGGGAAAATCACTCATCGGATCGAGCGCGGTATCGTAATCGATGCCAAGACTGACAATCCAATCCTCGTAACCGGCATGGTCAAACGCCGCGCGTAACGCAATAAACGAATCGTTATCCGAATTAACGACCGCAGCCTCGATGAGTTCGCGAACCGTCTGCCAGCCCATGTTGTAGCCACCATAGGTGCCAAGGGAATCATCGAGTGAGACCTGGCCCGTCTCGACTAGGGATTCGCAGATATACAACGCATAGAGTGCCTTGTAGCTACTCGCGCCGTAAACCTCGACATCGGCGTTATACGTCACGCCCTTGCCGCTCGACAGATCGTAAAACACCACGCCCACATCGCCGAATTCCTGGGCCTGATCAAGGGCATCTTGGAGTGCGGCGAGGCTCTCATCCTCCAGGGCGGGGATCTGGTCATCAACCAATGAGAAGGCCTGCACGGTATCGCCTGAGGGAATATCGTTAAAGTCCGCCTTCGAAAGCCTCGTCTTAAGGCTCGCTGTCGACAGGGTTTGACTTGCGGTGGCTTTAGATTCAGAGACCTTTTTGTTTTGCGTCTGTACCGTTGACGCATCTGAGTGTGCCATTCGCTCCGACGCGTAGGTTTTGGCGGTAATTCCGAGGATAATAACCGCCAACGTTAGCATCCCAACGGCGGCAATCTTCGTCACGCGGATGCGAACGTCAGCGAGGCCACGCGAAGGCGTGCCCTTCGTCTCATATCTGCTGCCATGCTGCGGCACATACTCGTCCCGCGATGCGTTGCTTCGCACGTGGTCTCCTGACTGCTACCGTTTATATACGAGCAGCATAATACCGAGCAGGCATTTCTTTCCAAAGATATTCAGCGGCGTTTAAGGTGTCTTTAAAGAAACCACAAGCGTATTTATCCAAATGGCACGATTCTGTTGCGCATCTCTGTCCAAAACGCAGTTGCGGTAGAATAGTTCCTGTTTGGGCGGCATAAGCCGAAAAACAAGAACTATTCCACCGCAACTTGACGGGGCTCTTTGGCAATCAGCTTGGTGTCCGGGGGCACTCATTTAAGTCTGTCCCCAATGAGTGCCCTTGGGGGCGAAAATGGATCGCTAGCCGATGGCGTTTTTGAGTTCCGCGCGGCGCTTTTTCATGCCCGTCATGACGGCGCTGCGCAGCTCGGGCATGCGCGCGGTATCCATCTGTGGAACGCCCTCGAGCTTATAGGGAATGCCCAATTGCTCGTACTTGACGACACCCATCGTGTGATACGGCAGCATTTCCAGGCCCACCACGTTGTGCCACGGGGCGATGAGGCGGCCGAGCGCCTCGCACTCCTCAACCGTATCGGTAATGCCCGGCACCACCACGTGGCGGATAACGACCTTAATCTTGCGGCGCGCAAGCTCATCACCAAACGCCAGAATGCGTGCGGGATCGCAACCGGTCAGCTTTTTATGCTCGACGGGATCGGCGTGTTTAATGTCGAGCAGCACCATATCGGTCTCGTTGAGTACGGCATCGAACTTCTCGGGATGCGCGGGGTCGAACGCATAGCCGCAGCTATCCAAGCAGGTGTGCACGCGACCATCGGGGTTGTTGTGCATGGCGCGGAACAGGTCGGCCAAAAACTCAGGCTGCAGGAGCGGCTCGCCGCCGGATACCGTAATACCACCGCTGCGGTAAAACTCATGGTTGCTCTGGAACTCGTCCATCAGGTGCTCGACGGTCACCATGGTGCCGCCGTTAACCGACCAGGTGTCGGGGTTGTGGCAATACGCACAGCGCATGGGACAGCCCTGAACAAACACCACAAAGCGGATGCCGGGTCCATCGACCGTTCCCATCGTCTCAATCGAATGCACGCGGCCCAGGGCAAACGCAGAGTCCTCGGGACGAGCGTCCACACCCTCGAGCGTCATCTCAGCCATTCCCGCTACCTTGCCTCTCATTGGTTTTAGCTACATAAATGCCAGAGTCATTCTAGCCCATATGCATGATGGCGAAACGGTTTAGCGGTCAATTGGATTGTCCTATTTGGCCCTACGCAAGAGCGGCGGGAAGGTTGTCGCAACCCGCCCGCCGCCGAGGCAATAGAAATCGATAGACGCCAGGCCTTACGCTTTAAGCGTGAGCACCGCACCGAAGGCGGTCGGGCCGCAATGGCTCGAGATGACACCGCCGACCTGAGTCCAGGTAACGTCCTTAAAGCCCAGGTCGTACGCATAGACTTCCATGTCGTCGCGCAGCTCCTGGGAAAGACCTACCGAATACGCCAGGCCAATGTGCGAGTAGTCAATCTCGCCCTTCGCAACCATGTGGTCAATAAAGGCGCGGGCGCATTTGAGCATAGAGCCGCGGAACTTCTTGGTCGCCACAAACTTACCGCCCGTTACCTCAATGCAGGGCTTAATCTTGAGCAGGTGGGCGCCAAGGAATGCCACGTTGGACAGACGACCGCCTGCCTTAAGGAAGGCTAGGTCGGTAGGAACAAAGCCCAGCAGCACACGGTCCATGACGGAATTCGTAAATGCAAAGATCTCGTCGACGGTGGCATCGGGGTGAGCCTCGATGTATTTGGCGGTCTCGACGACAACGAGCGACTGGCCCACCGAGACAAAACGCGTGTCCATGGAGTAAACGTAGTCGCGACCCTTGGCGGCGATCTTCGATGATTGATGCGAGCAGGTCGTGGCCTCGGAATACGCGAGATGCAGAATAGTCGCGTCGGGCTGCTCGGCATGAATGCGGTCATACACGTGAGCGAAATCCGCAGGCGCACAGCCACTGGTCTTGGGCATCACGCCAAACTCGTTGCAGCGCGAATAAATCTCGAGCGGATCGATCGAGCCGTCCTCGACGGTCTCGTCACCAATCGTGACATGCATGGGCACGCGCACGATGCCGTAGCGTTCGCAAAGCTCCGGCGTCACATCCGAACCAGACTCAACCACGATTACGTACTTGCCCATTATTATCACGACCCATCTCAACGTTGGTTTTTCAATACATGACACGCGCCGCCGCACTGTTGCGCAACGGCCTCCAAGCGCCAAAGAGACGCCGCCCCTTGCACACAACAAAGGACAGCGTCTCCCTGGAAAACTCCGTGCTTGGCTGAGATTTTACACGGTTTATAAATGAGTGTTACTTATCCCGCAAACGGTAGCTATACGCGATAAACGGTAGTTCGCTGCGGCAACTGCAACACATTCCGCCCAGCAAGTCCAATCGTGCCCCATGCACGGTTAATGCACGAGGCGGTAGAAATTCATCGATGCCGCGCCCTCGGCGTGCAGCTCCATCGCCGGAACCGCCGGCGAATAGGTACGGCTCGTAAGTGCCGCCTCGCCGCCATTTGCAAAAATCTCGACCATCGTAGTGTCCGAAAGCACGCGCAGGTCGCGAAGCTCGCTGAGCTCGATCGACCTCTGGTCGCGCCCATAGCCTTCGTCACCCATGTCGAGGGTAAGCATCCCGTCTGCATAGCACACAAAGACACCCTTGCGGATTTCGAGCTCGACCATCTTGGCGCCCTCACAGGAAACCACAAGATCAAACAGGCGGCCCGGCTCCTCAACGGTTTCACCGCCTGTCGCGCGAACGCAGTCGCCGCGCATCCTCTCAATCTCGTGCGCCGGTTGCTGGCAGAGCTTGCCATCGCGCATGCTCAGCTCTCGCGGCACCGTCAACGCGCACTGCCACCCGCGCGCCACCGTCGGGTTTTCTGCCGTCGCATCGGGGCAACCCGACCATCCGATCATCAAACGCCGGCCTGCAGTATCCTCAAAGGACTGCGGAGCATAGAAATCAAAACCGGCATCGACCATCGGGGGCATGCCCTGCCCGACGATTTTAAAGCTCGGCGCCTCCCAATCGGCCTCGATGGGGAACCACACGCACTGATGCGGATTGCGGTAACGCCAACCATCGGCAGGCACACCCTGCGGACAGCAAACGAGAATAAGCTCGCCATCGAGCTCAAACAGATCGGGGCACTCCCACATAAAGCCAAACTTCTCGCCCAACTCAATGCGCGTCGCATAGCTCCAGTCCTCAAGATTGCGCGAGGTATAGACAAGCACGCAGCCACGGTCGTCTTTCGTACGAGCACCCAGAACCATGTAGTAGATACCATCGTGCTCAAGGATCTTGGGGTCGCGCACGTGCGTACCGATATCGTCGGGGTAATCGACCGGTCCAACAGCTATGCACTTCTCGCCCAATTCGTCGGGATTCTCGGCAACCATATGAATCTGGTTTTGCTCACGGCCCGTCAACACGTAGTCGTAATCATCGCGGTCAAAATGCTTGACGTTGCCGGTATAGAAATAGTGAATCTTGCCATCGCGTACAAAGGCAGAACCAGAATACGCTCCGTTCGAATCCAAATCGGAATCGGGGAACAGCGCGGGGCCATGATTCTCGTACGTCACAAAATCCTTTGTCGTCAGATGGTTCCAAAGCACTGGACCGCCATGCGCAGCATCGAACGGATCGTATTGATGATAGATGTGATACGTATCACCAATCTGAACCAAACCGTTGGGGTCGTTGAGCCAGCCAAGCTCAGGCTCCACATGGAACAGGAGCCTATCGGGGTCGGACGCGATGCGACCAGCCGTCTCATCCTGTCCGGCACGCCACTGCTCATAGTCCGCGCGTGTCACCTTGTTTTTTTGATTTAACATCGCCGTTGACTTTCTCGTCTATGGGGAAGGACGCTCGACTCACACGAGTCGAACGCCCTTCCTCAAATGGACTTATCCTCAGATTACACTGAACGGCTCAACTAGAAGCTAACGTCGAAGCCAGCGCCAGCGCCCTCTTCATCGGTGGTCGGCACGCCCTTTGCCTTGTTGTAGGCAAAGATCAAGACGATCGGCACGATAAAGGCGATGAGATTGCCAGCCACATACCACACGAGGGTCTCGGGCGTGACGATGAGCAGGCCAAGCACGCCGGTCAGACCCTGACCGATAGCGCGCACCTCAAAGAGCTTGACGAAGGCACCGCCGCAGCCTGCACCGATGCATGCGCAGATGAACGGAATGATCGAATAGCGCATGTTTGCAGCAAAGATAGCGGGCTCGGAGATTCCGACCAGCGTCGGGATAAAGGACGACATGCAGATGTTGCGCTCTTTGGAGTGCTTCTTGTGAATGAGGTACATACCGATGGCGCCGCCGCCCTGGGCGATGATGGAAACCGACCAGATGGCCTGGATGTAGTTGAAGCCGGTCGTGGCAACGAGGTTGGCCTCGATACCCTGGATGAACTGATGCGTACCGGTAACGACGAGCGGCTGCAGGAACGCGGCAAAGACAAAGGCACCAAAGACGCCCATCCTGTTGTACAGGATATCGATTACGCCGGCGAGGACGTCACCGATCAGGTTGCCGAGCGGGCCGAACACGGTGAACAGGGCGACGTTAGCGAGAATCAGGGTAACGGTCGGGACAAAGACGAACGAAACGACCTCGGGGATGTACTTCTGGGCAATCTTTTCGACCTTGGCCATAAACCAGGCAGTCAGGATTGCAGGGAATACGCCGCCCTGGAAAGCAACCATGGGAATGGATAGCGGACCGAAGTTCCAGTACTCAGCACCCGTCGGGTCCATAACGAACGTGTTACGGTTCATAAGGCTCGGGTGAACCATGACGATACCGACGAGGATGCCCAGGATCGGGTTACCGCCAAAACGCTTGACCGCGCTGTACATAACCAGGACAGGCAGGTAGTCGAACGTGGTGGCGATAATGGCAAAGAAGCTTGCGAGGTTCTTGAGGAACTCGCTGTGATCGGCGAGGCTGCCTTCCATGCCAAAGAGGCCGTTGGCAACGATCAGCGACTTAAGGCCGATGATGATTGCAGCGCCGACGAAGGCGGGAATGATGGGGATAAAGATATCCGAGAATACCTTGAGGACCGAGAAGAACTTGCCCTTCTTGTCCGCCTCGGCGCCCTTGACCTCGGAAGCACTGATCTCCTTAACGCCCGTCAGAGCCATAAACTCATCGTAAACCTTGTTGACGGTACCGGTACCGAAATTGATCATGAGCTGGCCGCTGTTGTACAGCACGCCCTTGACGCCATCGATGTTCTCGAGCTCGGCCTTGTTGTATTTGCTCGTATCCTTGAGCACCAGACGCAGACGGGTCACGCAATGCGTGGCGCCCTCGATGTTCTCCAGTCCGCCGACGTTGTCGACGACTTGCTGGGACACTGCCTTGTAGTCCATGTTCCTCTCCATTCCTTTTCTAAATCATAAAACGGTTCGTTGCCGCTACAGAGACGCGATCGTTGCGTTTGCGCACTTGAGCGCACCGTCGGTGACGGTAAGCGCCACACCCTGGCCCTGCTTATTGCAGAAGCGAGCGTTGAGCGCAACATCATCGACAAAGATGGTCGCGATGTCGTCGTCGACGACCAGACGCACATGGTGAGTGCCCTCGCCCTTAAAGAACAACGGACGCTCGAGGCCCATGTTGTTGACCTGGAACCACGGGTACTGGGGAGCCGGCGTGAACTCGAGCTTGCCCTCGCGCAGGTTGGCGCGGAACTCATAGGCAAGACCGGTCTCGGCGTCCTCGGCGAACTTGACCGAGAAGCCGGCAGCGTTACCGCCGAGCTCAATGTCGGCATCGAGCAAGTAGGTGGAGCCGGCATCCGCGGCGAGCACCTGCTCGACCTTGCCCGACTCGCAGGAAAGCTCAAAGGTCTCGACTGCCTTAGCCTCGCCAAAGGCGCCAAGCATGCTGTCGGGGAGCTTGGTGCCGAGCGTTCCGTCGGCACGCTGAACGATCTCGAGGGGCATAAAGGTGCCACCCCATAGGTAAGAGCTGGGGTCGCCGCCCTCGTCACGCGTAGGAACCCAACCAAAGAGAACGCGACGCTCGCCATCGAATGCGGTGCGAGCGGCGTAGTACGCGCGGCCGTCGAAGGAGTCGTCAGCGGGGGTAATCCAAGGACCGTTGATGGACTTGGACATGCGGTAACGGGTCTTGTTGCCGTCGCTGTACTCGGAAAAGACGAGGTACCACCAGTCGCCCATCTTAAAGAGATCAGGCATCTCAAACATGGTGTACAGGCCCGGGTTCCACCAGTCGCCCTGGAACTCCCAGTTGGTCAGATCCTTGGAGGTGAACTTGACCAGGCGGCCGGTCATCAGACGCTTGTCCTCGCCCACACGCGTGCCGAGGATGAGCATGTACTCTTCGTTCTCCTCATCCCAAAGCACAAAGGGATCGCGCCAGTTGCGGTCATCGTAACCCTCCTGGGGCGGAAGCAGCGTCTCGGCGATGTTCTTCTCCCACTTGACGGCGTCGTCGCTCGTTGCGTGAAGAAGAACCTGCTTCATCAAACGTGCGCGGACCTTATCGCGATTGCAACCAGTGTAGAGCGCATGGTACTTGTCGCCCACCTTAAACACCGTGCCGGCATAAATGTACTGGTCGACTTCCTCGTCGCCGCCGCGCTCAAGGCTCTCGCCAAAGTCCTTGTAGTTGACGAAATCCTTGGTCGTAGCGAGTGCCCAGCCAAACGGCTCTCCGAAAGGTTCGGGGTTACGCGTGTCACGCTGATGATAGAGATAGAACGTGCCGTCCTCGCCGTACGGCATGATGTCGCCTACCCAAATTCCCTCAGGCTGGTAATACACCTTGTGCATCCGAGACTTCCTTTCCACGACATACTAACTCGGTACAATGGCAAGATATGTCAATCGTTTTCATATGTCAAACGTTTTCACACCAATACGTCTTTTCGCAGTTCCAGTCGTCGGCAAACGGTTGACATATGCCGGTGAACGGTCATCAGAGGCGTTTGAGGAATTCTTTTGGCACGGGGCGAATTACGCGGTTTTGCCCTCGATAAGCTCAACGGGAAGCTTGATATTCGACTCGGGCTTTTCACCGTTAATAAGAGCAATGATGGATTGCGCCGCGAGCTCTCCGATGCGATCGATATCTTGACGTACGGTTGTTAAATCAGGCATAAACGTCATAGTGCGGCGGGCACCATCCGCGCCCACGACCTTAATGTCGTCTGGAGCGCTCAAGCCGCGCTGCTTCATCACGTTGAGACAGATGGCCGCCATCGTATCGTCTCCCGCAAAGATGCCGTCAATATCGGGGTTCTCATCGAGGATCTTCGCAACGACCGCGCCCTTTTCGTCGTCGGGCTTAACGAACTCAACCTCACGGACAAGCGCGGACAAACCGGCCTGCTCAACAACATCGAGGTAGGCATCGGTACGCTTATTGGCAGGCATGCGCATGCGGCTATTGCTGCGCAGGCACAGGATACGCCTGCAGCCGTCATCAATCAGACGGCGCGTGGCGAGCTCGCCGATGCCATAGCTGTCACTTGCAATCTGGACAGAGCCCTCGCCAAGATCGCAGTCGATGCCAACCAGGCTCAAGCCCATCTCGGCATATGCCTCGGCACCGATATTGAGGGAGTTGACGATGACGCCGTCGACCATATTGCGGCGGAGCATGTCGATATAGGAACGCTCAAGATCAGGTCGATTGGCGCTGTTGCACAGCAACATCTTAAAGCCGTTTTCCGCCAACGTGCGCTCGACCGCCTGCACAACCTGAGCATGGAACGGACTGCTCACAAAGGGAACGATCATGCCGATAAGGTTCAGACGGCCGTTGAGCATGGCACGGGCGATATCGTTGGGCGTATAGTTGATGCGTTCCATCGCGGCGTGGACCTTATCGCGGGTCTCTTGGCTAATATAACCGCGGTTATTAAGCACGCGAGATACCGTAGTAGGCGAAACCCCCGCCACCGCTGCAACTTCCTTGATGCCAGGCTTAGCAGAATCCTTAGAACGAGTGCCCTCGCGAGCCATAGCACCCTCCCCCATCAACATGTCATACGTTTACATACGAACAAAGCATACCCCAACAACAGCGGGAAGACGGTAACAGCACAAGTAAGTAAACGACTCATCCAAATAATTAGGAGAGTTCCGCCTAAAGGGTGACTCCGAAGAACCCCGCTTGGCCGTTTTTGGGTTATTTTCCAAAACATCCCGCAGGACGCAAAGAGGCCCCGCCGCGCAACGCGCGCAGCGGAGCCTCTTTGCATGTCCGAGGACGTTTTGGGAGGTAGCCCAAACAGCCCCGGCGATCCTGCGGGAGTTGAGTCCCTTTAGAACTTGTCGTGGAAGGTACGCGCAATGACCTCGTCCTGCTGCTCCTTGGTGAGCGTGTGGAAGTTCACGGCATAGCCGGAAACGCGGATGGTCAGCTGCGGGTACTTCTCGGGGTGAGCCTGAGCGTCGAGCAGCGTCTCACGGTTGAAGACGTTGATGTTCAGGTGGTGGCCACCCTTCTCGGCGTAAGCGTCGAGCATGTGGACCAGGTTATCGGCCTGAGTCTCAGAAACTTCAGAAACCTTCATAATGTGTCTCCTTCGATCGATAGGCGCCGGCCGAAACCGGCGCACTAATCAGTAATCGTTATTGTTAGTATAGCACTAACAATAGTTACTCGCCCAGCTGATCAAGGTCGATATCGCCAAAGAACACCTGGTCCTCCTTGCCGAGCGCACTCGGGATGATGGAGAAGGTGTTGGAAATGCCGTCCTGAGCATCGCGGAACGGGAGCTTGGAAACCGAAGACAGCGAAGCGATGGCGCCGTGGCTATCGCGCTTGTGCATGGGGTTAGCACCCGGGGCGAACGGCTGGCCAGCCTTGCGGCCGTCGGGCGTGGAGCCGGTCTTCTTACCGTACACGACGTTGGAGGTAATGGTCAGAACCGAGGTCGTGGGCACAGAGTTGCGGTAGGTGTCGTTCATGCGGATGTACTCCATGAACTGGTGCACAACGTCGTGAGCGATCTGGTCGACGCGGTCGTCGTCGTTACCGTACTTGGGGAACTCGCCCTCGGTCTCGAAGTCGACGATGATGCCGTTCTCGTCACGGACGGGGTGGACCTTGGCGTACTTGATGGCGGACAGGGAGTCAGCCACGACGGAAAGGCCAGCGATGCCCGTAGCGAACCAGCGGTGCACGTGTTTGTCGTGAAGAGCCATCTGGATGCGCTCGTAGCAGTACTTGTCGTGCATGTAGTGAATGATGTTCAGCGAGTTGACGTACACGCCAGCGAGCCACTTCATCATGTCGTTGTACTTGGCCACAACGTCGTCGTAATCGAGCGTATCGCCCTCGACGGCGCGGTACTTGGGGCCGACCTGCTTCTTGGAGACCTCGTCAACACCGCCGTTGAGTGCGTACAGCAGGCACTTGGCCAGGTTGGCGCGGGCGCCGAAGAACTGCATCTCCTTGCCAATGCGCATGGAGGACACGCAGCAGGCAATGCCGTAGTCGTCGCCGTGATAGACGCGCATGAGGTCGTCGTTCTCGTACTGGATCGAGGAGCTGGCGACAGAAGTCTTGGCGCAGAACTTCTTGAAGTTCTCGGGCAGACGGGTCGACCACAGAACGGTCATGTTGGGCTCGGGGCTGGTGCCCATGTTCTCGAGCGTGTGCAGGTAGCGGTAGCTCATCTTGGTAACGAGCGTACGGCCGTCAACACCCATGCCGCCGATGGACTCGGTGACCCACTGCGGATCGCCGGTGAACAGGGCCTGGTACTCGGGGGTACGGGCAAACTTGACCATGCGGAGCTTCATGATGAAGTGATCCACGAACTCCTGGATCTGCTCCTCGGTGAAGGTACCGTTGGCAAGGTCGCGCTCAGCATAGATGTCGATGAACGTGGAGGTACGGCCGATGGACATAGCGGCGCCGTTCTGCTCCTTGACGGCAGCGAGGTAGGCGAAGTACATCCACTGGATGGCCTCCTGCGTGTTGGTAGCAGGGTTGGAAATATCGAAACCATAGGTCTCGGCCATCATCTTGAGCTCGCCGAGGGCGCGGATCTGCTCCTGCAGCTCCTCGCGATCGCGGATGTTGTCGGCGGTCATGACCGTCGGGGTGGAAGCCTTCTGGGCCTCCTTGTCCTTGATCAGGTAGTCGACGCCGTACAGGGCAACACGACGGTAGTCGCCGATGATGCGGCCGCGGCCATAGCCATCGGGCAGACCGGTGATGATGTGAGCCGAGCGGCAAGCACGCATCTCGGGGGTGTAGACATCGAAGACGCCAGCGTTGTGAGTCTTGCGCTCGAAGGTGTAGCGCTCGACAACGTTCTCGTCGACCTTGTAGCCGTGCTGGCTGGCGGCCTGGCAAGCGATGCGGATACCGCCGTTGACGTGCAGCGCGCGCTTGAGCGGCTTGTCAGTCTGGAGACCGACGATGGTCTCCTTCTCGCGATGGGCGTTATCGATGTAGCCAGCGGGGTGGCTCACGATACCCGTAACGGTCTTGGTGTCCATATCGAGGACACCGCCCTGCTCGCGCTCCTTAAGCAGCAGGTCGAGAACCTCGCCCCACAGCTCCTTGGTACGCTCAGTCGGGCCGGCGAGGAACGACTCGTCGCCCTCGTAGGGGGTGTAGTTCTTCTGGATGAAGTCTCGGACGTCAACCTCTCCCGTCCAAATGCCTTCCTTGAAGCCTTCCCATGCCTCCTGCATTGTGTAACCACGCTCCTAGTTACGTGTAATGCGGCGCTCTCTCACACCGCTGCTTATTGAATTCTTGAATATCGGCTTGCACTACCGGCTTCTTCCGTTCTTCACCACACGTTGGTACAGGGAAAAACGTTTGTCCACCTTGGAACTGCAACCCAAAACCCAAGATTTCACCCGTTTGAGAAGGATAACATAGCCACCCCCTTCATCAGTGCTGTTATATGTTCCTTTTTTTATAACATAAGGGCTTTTTTTACAAACCCGCAGGAAATGCGAGCGCAAACAACTACCGTTCACCGATTTGTTTGGTATTTTTCCTTGCCTTTGTACGACGTTCACTCTAGCTGTTATGCCAGTTTTAGCATGGTAAAGTGCCCCACAGACCCCACAGAAACTGCAGGGCGGCCACGGGATTTCCCCCGGGGCCGCCCTGTGGCGTAGCTAGTTTTTAGCTTTGATTGTCGCTTGGCATTAGGCGGCGGCCTTGTCGGTCGTTGCCTTGCTATCGCCGTTGCCCTGGCCCTCAAAATGCTTGTGGCACCAGCTGGTGACCAGCGGGGTCAAAATGGCCGTCACGATAGCGCACGCTGCAACCTGCGCCGTAGCCGTCGCGAGCACGGCTCCACCGTACATGGCCTCGTTAACGCTTGCCATGGCAGCAGGCGTTGCCACATTGGCTCCGGCGCAGCTCGAAATGGCCGCACCTGCGACACCCGTGCCGCCCGTGAGCTTATCGACCGCGATGACGGGAATCGCAAAGACCACCGAGCAGATCACGCCGAGCAGAATACCGGGAAGACCGCCGTTGATAAGCTGGCCAAAGGTCATGGTCGAGCCCATGGCAAAGAAGACGAGCACGATGATGGCGGAAAGTGCCGGTGCCATCATCTTCTTAAAACTCGGGAAGAGGTTGCCCAGGATAATGCCAACGACAATCGGAAGGATGGCGCCCACGAGCGACCAGCCAATCGGAGCCTGACCGGCGGCGCCAAGGACAATCATCGTGACCGGAGGGCCGACAACGAGCGTGGTGATGGCGACGGCGCCACGCTCGGCCTCGTTGCCCATGGTGCCCATCAGTCCAGCGTACATAGCGTTGTTGGCGCCGGTGCAAGCCGCCAGCATCACCATGGCAGAGATGCCAAACAAGTTGTCGTTGAACACATAAAGGATGAGCAGCGACACGGCAACGACCACGATCTGCTTGACAGCGATGATGATGGCGCCGCGGGCAGCGGCGGCAGGAGCACTCTTAAACGAAATCGTCGTACCGACGATGAGCAAAAAGGCGCCCACGAGCGGGCCTGCACCCTGCTGGGTCATGCCAAGCGTAAAGCTGCCGAGCGTTTTGAACAGGTCGGGGAATAGCGTGTTGAGCAGGCAGCCCAACAGAAGCGGCACCAAGATATTGGCACCCGGGATGGAGGACATCTTAAAGAACGGCTCCTTTGCCGCCGGCGCCTCCACCGCAGTCGATTCACTCATATATATCTCCTTTGGATGCATGCGATTCGTAGCCGCACGCGCCTATATCAGAAAGAAGGCGACGGTCCCGAGTCGCAGGAGCCGTCGCCGAACAATCGTCGTGGGGTATTACCCGTCCAGGACGATGCCGCCGTCGCAGTCACCAATCTCGCCGTTCACGAAGCTGGCGAGGTCGGAAGCGAAGAACAGCACCATCTGCGCAGGCTCGCTGGCCTGGGCGGCGCGGCCCAGAGGAATACCGTTGATGATGCGCTGAGAGTTCTCGTCAGAGAGAATCGAGGTCATATCGGTCAACGTGAGCGACGGGCACACAGCGTTGCAGCGGACGCCGAACTTGCCGCCTTCCTTGGCGACTGCCTTGGTTAGACCGTTAACACCGGCCTTGGAGCTCGCGTAGGCAGCGGTGCCGAGCAGGCCGCCGCCGATCTTGCCAGCAACAGAGCTTACGTTGACGATAGTGCCGGCATGGGCCGCCTTAAAGTGCGGGTAGACGGCGTTCATCATGGTAAAGGTACCGTTGAGGTTGATGTCGATGGTGCGGCGCCACTCGGTGTCATCGATCTCGTCGAACTTCTTGGTGCTGATGACGCCAGCGCAGTTAATCAAGATATTGGTTTGCGGCAGGTCCGTAAAAATCTGCTCGACGGTCTCGCGCGCCTTGGGCGCATCGGCGACATCGAGCTGATAGAACTTGTTGCCCTCGCCAAGCTCGGCCACAGCGGCCTCGCCCTTAGCAGCGTTCCTTGCGATGAGCGCGACATGTCCGCCGCCCGCGACGATGCCCTTGGCGATCTCGAGGCCAATGCCCTGAGTGCCGCCCGTGACAATCGCGGTCTTGCCCGTGAAGTCAAATGCCATGACTCCATCCCCCTTTATGTAAGGTGTCTCCTTGCGGGAAGTTGGAGCATCGCACGTGGCGATTATATGAGTCCCAGTCGTCATGGTGGTGACAACCCCTCGCCTAACCTCGTGCATAATAGTTCTTTGAAACGCTTCAGCAATTGAATGATTTTAAGTCTTAATGCACTCTTAATATTGCCTAGCGGCCAAGTAGATTTTTGGGACATGCCTAGAAATCCACCGAATGGGATGGTTGAGCGGTGGTATCATCTTTCACCGAAAATAGTTTCTAGTGTTAGGGGTTTTCGGTGGAAGATACCGATTTCCGTGAACTTGGGCGTCAGCTCCTTACCGAGTTCGGCAGCATGCATCAGCGCATTTCGCGCTTTGCGGACAAAGCCCTCGGCGGCGAAATGGCCGTCATGCGCGCCCTCATACTCGCCGGCGGTTCGCTCACGCCGAGCGAACTCGCTGATCGCGCCTGGGTCTCGAGTGCCCGCATCGCCAATATCCTACGCGCTCTCGAAGCCAAGGGCTGGGTCGAGCGCGAGCACTCAAAGACCGACCGTCGTCGCGTACACGTCACGGTGACCGACAAAGGATTCCAGGATCTCGAAATCAAACGTCGGGAATTCGAGAACCGCACTGCGGCTTTCCTCGAGCAGCTCGGCGAAACAGATACCCAAGAGATGGTGCGTCTTCTAAGGCGTGCCAACGAAATTATCGACCGCAATCAAGAAAGGAGAGATGCCGAGTGAGGATTCTCAAGCTCTTTAAAAAGCATATCCTGGCACTATTCGCAGCTATCGTACTTATCGTAATCAGCTGCAACGCTGATCTGGCGCTGCCTACCTATATGAGCGACATCGTCGACGTAGGCGTGCAGCAAGGCGGCATCGCCTCGCCCGTGCCCGACACCATTCGTGCCGAATCGCTCGATGACCTTGAGCTCTTTATGAGCGCCAAGGACGCCAAGGCTGTGGAGGCCGTGTTTAGCAAGGCTGACAAAAACGGCATTCGAACGTATGAGGGTACCGAGGACGAGCGCGCCGACGGCAGCAAGCTCGCCGACATTATGAGCCTGCCCGAGACCGTCGTCCTTTCGCTCAACCAGGGCATTGACGCCAACTCCATGGGTGACATGATGGGCTCGTCCAGCGAGAAAGACAACAACGCTGCCCAGACCATGCCCACCCCCGAGCAGATGGCTACCATGACGCCCGAGCAGCTCGCCGAGATGCAGCAGAAGGCCGCAGCGGCGCAGAACATGCAAAAGCAGATTGATGCCGACGGCGGTAAGATCACTATGAAGAGCCTGCGCCTGGGTGTCGAGGGCGGTCTGGTAGACCAAAGCAAGCTCGTCGAGGGCGCCAACCAAATGGCGGACAAAATGGGCTCCATGTCAGGCTCCATCGTCACTCAGCGCGCCGTGAGCTATGTGCAGGACGAGTACAAGGCACAGGGCATCGACCCCGCCGACGTGCAGAACGCCTACCTGAGCCGCATGGCGACCACGATGTTTGGGCTGTGCCTGGTGTCGCTCGTCGCCACCATCCTGACCGGTGCCGTGGCTTCGCGCACCGCCTGCTCCATCGCCCGAGACCTGCGCCGCGAGACCTTCAACAAGGTGATGCACTTCTCGCCGGCCGAGGTGGGCAAGTTTAGCCAGGCCTCGCTCATCACCCGCTGCACCAACGACATTCAGCAGATCCAGATGGCCGCAACCCTGTTTATCCGCATGTGCCTGATGGCACCGGTCATGGGCATCGTCGCCGTCATGCGCGTCCTGGCCAACCACACCGGCCTGGAGTGGACCATCGCCGTGGCCATCATCGCGGTTTCAGCCGTTGTCGGCGTGCTTATGGGCCTCACCATGCCCAAGTTCAAAAAGATGCAAAGCTTTGTGGACCGCGTGAACCTTACCGCCCGCGAGCTGCTCGACGGCCTTATGCCCATTCGCTCGTTCAACCGCGAGGAGCATGAGCTCAAGCGTTTTGACAAGGCTTCGCTCGACCTAATGACCACGCAGCTTTACACCAACCGCGCCATGAGCTTTATGATGCCGCTCATGATGCTCGTCATGAACTGCATCACCGTGCTTATCGTCTGGTTTGGCGCGCAGGGCGTGTCCGACGGCGTGATGCAGGTCGGCAACATGATGGCGTTTATCTCCTACACCATGCAGATCGTCATGGCGTTTATGATCCTCACCATGGTTTCGGTCATCCTGCCCCGTGCCGAGGTCGCAGCCGAGCGCGTAGATGAGGTCATCACCTGCCCCACGAGCATCAACGACCCTGCCTCGCCCAAACTGCCCGCGGCCAGCTCGCCGCGCGGTGAGCTCACCTTCCGCGACGTGAGCTTCCAGTACCCCGATGCCCGCGCCGACGTCATTAGCGGTGTGAACTTCACCACGCATGCCGGTCAGATGCTCGGCATCATTGGCTCCACGGGCTCGGGCAAGTCCACGCTCGTACAGCTGATTCCGCGCCTGTACGACGTCACGGGCGGCAGCATTTCGCTCGACGGCATCGACGTGCGCGACATGACCCTTTCCGAGCTGCGCCGCCGTATCGGTTATATTCCGCAGCAGGGTCGCCTGTTCTCGGGCACCGTCGAGAGCAACCTCAAGTTTGCCGGCGACATGGTAAGCGATGACGACATGCACAAGGCGGCATGCATCGCCCAGGCCGAGGACTTTATCGCCGAGCGCGAGGGCGGCTACGACTCCCCCATCAGCCAGGGCGGCTCCAATGTCTCGGGCGGTCAGCGCCAGCGCCTGGCCATCGCCCGCGCCCTGGCCAAGAAGCCCGAAGTCGTGGTGTTCGACGACTCGTTTAGCGCCCTCGACTACAAGACCGACGCGCGCCTGCGCGAGGAGCTGGCCAAAAACGTTACCGACGCCGCACTCGTGGTCGTGGCCCAGCGCATCGCGACCATCATGCACGCCGACCAGATCATTGTGCTCGACGACGGCCACGTGGTGGGCACCGGTACGCACGAGGAGCTGCTGCGCAGCTGCCCGGCGTACCTGGAGATCGCACAGTCGCAGCTTTCCGCCGAGGAGCTGGGGCTTACCCAAGAAGAAATTGCAGCCGTCACGGAAGGAGGCGAGCGCTAATGGCAGACGAGACCAAGACTCAGATTCCCAAGCCCACCCGCCAGCGTGGTCCCATGGGCCGCATGGGCGGCATGCGTCGCGGCGAAAAGGCCAAGGACTTTACGGGCACCATGAGGCAGCTGCTCGGCTATATCGGCCAGCACAAGATTGCCGTGTTTACCGCCGTCGCCTTTGCCGTGTGCTCGGTCATCTTTAACATTGTGGGGCCCAAGGTGCTCGGCCAGGTTACCACCAAACTGTTCGAGGGCTTGGTTGCCAAGGTCAACGGCACCGGCGATGTCGACTTTGCCTGGATTGCCAAGACGCTCGGCTTTTTGCTCTGCCTGTATCTGGCGAGCTCTATCTGCAGTCTAATCCAGGGCTGGCTCATGACCGGCGTCACGCAAAAGATCTGCTACCGAATGCGCAAGGAGATCGCCGCCAAGATTGCCGTCGTGCCGATGAGCTACTTTAACGGACACAGCAAGGGCGACGTGCTCAGTCGCATCACCAACGACGTCGATACGCTCGGCCAGTCGCTCAACCAGAGCGTGACCCAGCTCATCACGTCGGTGACGCAGATTATCGGCGTGCTCGTCATGATGCTGTCGATCAGCCTGCCGCTCACCGGCGTCACCGTGCTCACGCTGCCGGCCGCTGCGATTATCCTGACCGTGATGATTCACTTCTCGCAGCCGTACTTCCGCGAGCAGCAGCAGGTTCTGGGCGCCGTCAACGGCATTATCGAGGAGGATTTTGCCGGCCAGAACGTCATTCAGGTGTTCGACCGCGCCGAGGCCTCGATCGAGGAATTCGACCGCCAAAACGACCGCCTCTTTATTAGTGGCTGGCGCTCGCAGTTCCTGTCGGGCCTGATGATGCCGCTTATGAGCTTGGTGGGCAACATGGGCTACGTGGGCGTCGTCGTGGTGGGCGCGCAGCTCGCGCTGACCGGCAATGCCACGCCCGGCGACATCCAGAGCTTTATCCAGTACGTTCGCAACTTTACGCAGCCCGTGCAGCAACTGGGCAACGTGAGCAACACGATGCAGTCGATGGCAGCCGCCACCGAGCGCGTCTTTGAGTTCCTGGCCGCGCCCGAGGAGGAGCAGAAGGCCGACGCGCAGATTCCCGAGAAGCGCCCCGGCCACGTGGAGTTTGACCATGTCAAGTTTGGCTACACGCCCGACAAGACCATCATCCACGACTTTAGCTGCGAGGCGCAGCCCGGCCAGACCATCGCCATCGTCGGTCCTACCGGCGCCGGCAAGACCACGCTCATTAAGCTGCTGCAGCGCTTCTACGATGTGGACGGCGGTTCGCTGCGCGTCGAGGGTGTCGACGTGCGCGACTGGGACCGCGCGGCGCTGCGCGGCGAGTTTGCCATGGTGCTGCAGGATACCTGGCTGTTTAACGGCACGATCCGCGAGAACATCCGCTACGGACGCCCCGATGCGAGCGATGCCGAGGTCGAAGCCGCCGCACGCGCCGCACGTTGCGACCACTTTATCCATACGCTTGCCGGTGGCTACGACTTTATGATCAACGAGGAGGGCACTAACCTGTCGCAGGGTCAGCGCCAGCTCGTGACCATCGCCCGTGCCATTTTGGCCGACCGCCCGGCGCTGATTCTGGACGAGGCGACCTCCAACGTCGATACCCGCACCGAGGAACTCATTCAGCGCGCCATGGATGCGCTGATGCAGGGCCGTACAAGCTTTGTCATCGCGCACCGCCTGTCCACGATCCGCAACGCCGACGTGATCTTGGTAATTCGCGACGGCGACATCGTCGAGAAGGGCACGCACGACGAGTTACTCGCCCAAGGCGGCTTCTACGCCGACCTGTACAACTCGCAGTTCGACGAGGCAGCATAAATTCGGCCGCAAGGAGCGAATAACGCCCGAGAACGGGGGCGCAGGACAACCTGCGCCCCCGTTTTTTTGCTCTGCGGCCCTCGAACCACCTCCCCTGGAACTCGATCGACGGTCTCTTCCAAGCCACGTGACATCATTCCATTCCAGAGCCACCGACGTTTACCCAGATAAAACCGACCAAAACAAACCTGTCCCTTTTTGGTAGGTTTCGGGGTGACAAGGGCTTGCACTTTAGCGTGCGACAGCGGATAATGCCGAACACTCGACAATACGCTTATTGCTCTTTCCATAGATTGAGGAGGCCCCTATGGCCATGGAATTCAAACGCAGGCTGCCGATCCCCATGGAGATCCGCGAGGAAATGCCGCTTTCTGCCGAGCTTACCGCCAAAAAGCAGGCATTTGACGCCGAGGTCGCCAAAGTCTTTACCGGCGAGGACGCACGTAAGGTGCTCATCATCGGCCCGTGCTCTGCCGACCGCGAGGATTCGGTGCTCGAGTATATGAACCGACTGGCCAAGACCGCCGAAGAGGTCAAGGACAAGCTCATCATCATTCCGCGCGTCTACACCAACAAGCCGCGCACCAAGGGCACCGGCTACAAGGGCCTGCTGCACAACCCCAACCCCGAGGCTCCCGACGACCTGCTCGAGGGTGTCAAGGCCATCCGCCATATGCACCTGCGCGTTATTGAGGAAACGGGCTTCTTCACCGCCGACGAGATGCTCTATCCGTCAAACTACCAGTACCTCGTTGACCTGCTGAGCTATGTTGCCGTGGGCGCACGCTCGGTCGAGAACCAGGAGCATCGCCTGGTGTCGAGCGGCATTTCGGTACCCGTCGGCATGAAGAATCCCACTGCCGGTTCCACCACCGTCATGCTCAACTCCATTTACGCCGCGCAGGCACACCAGAGCTTTATCTTCCGCAACTGGGAGGTTGAGTGCGACGGCAACCCACTCGCACACGCCGTCATGCGTGGCTACATTGGTCTCGACGGTCGCACCTACCCCAACTACCACTACGAGCACCTCGAGCGTCTGGCCGAGCGCTATACCGAGCACGCCGGCTATGCCAATCCGGCAGCGGTCATCGACTGCAACCACGACAACTCGGGCAAGCGTCCGTTGGAGCAGTATCGCATTTGCAAGGAGGTGCTCGACAGCTGCCGCCGCAACGAGTCCATCTCCAAGCTGGTCAAGGGCTTTATGATCGAGTCTTACCTTGAGGACGGCAACCAGCCGGTCGATGGCGGTGTCTTTGGTAAGTCGATCACCGACCCATGCCTAGGCTGGGAAAAGACCGACTACCTCATCCACGAGATCGCGGAGCGGGTGTAGGTTACGGCGTTTTACCAAACGCCGTAACGGCTCGACGCTGCTCCTTTGGTTCCGCCGTTCTAACGAACGGCGGACCGCTCGACGCTGCAAACGCCCCTAAGCGGCAATCTGACGTTCAATCGTCGGTTGCGTGCCAAAGTACGCTTCCCTCCTCTTTCACGTCACCTTGCTCGCTTAGGGGCGTTTTCGCTGACTTATGCTCAACCTACGATAATTCCAAACTGGGTGAGTTACTCACTGTAGCGGGTGGCTATGGCGGCTCAGGGGTAGTCATTGGGGACGTTCTTGTTTGACTAGTCGTTTAAGAACGTCCCCAATGACTACAAGCCGCACCGCCCGCCGTTCAGTTGAAACCACCTGCCAAAAAGGAACAGGTTTATTTTGGCAGGTTTTATCTGGGCAAACGCCAACCGCCGCAAGGGAGCTGCTTTCCCTCGCGGCGGTTTTCTAGCAGAAAAAACCAAGTGAGTAGGCTTTTTGCAGGAGGCCAAGCACGCCCCAAAACGCCACAGCCCTGACCTGCTGTTTTATTGGGCGCCACCCGCGATGTGCTCGACAGATCCAAAAAAGTCTACTCACTTGGTCTTGAGACTCATCAGTCAGGCAAAAAACGCCGCGAAGGGGGCTGGACTCCCTTCGCGGCGGTTGTTCGCACTGGTTTTGCAACGGTTTTGCTCGCTTGTTACTCGCTGTAGCGGGTGGCGATGGCAGCTTGTACCATGCCGGCGCTCATGAGGTAGGTCACCAGGAAGTAGCCACCGTATGCTGCCAGGAAGATTGCACAGGTGAGGCCCACGGTGCCGCCGATGCTCATATCTCCGAACGTACTCACCATCTCGATGATCACCTTAAGTGCCACAAAGGAGTGCGCCAGGCCCACTGCCAGCGGGAACAGGAAGAATACCGCTTGCTGCGCCATCACCGAATGGCGAATCTGGCGGTCGTCGCAGCCGATCTGTGCCAGTACACGATAGCTGCGGCTGCCGTCGGCCACGTTGGAGAGCTGCTGGATCGACAGTATCGCCGCGCATGCAACGACCAGTACAAAGCCAATGTAGATGGCCAGATAGCTAATCATGCCGTTCATCTGTGCCGCCTGCGTGTACATCTCGGAACGCGTGATGAAGACACCCCATGACCCCGGCTCCTTGCCGTCAACGAGCAGATTGTCGAGCATGGTGTATTTAATGCTCTCGTCTGCTTTGGTCACATCCATCCCCTGTTTGTAGTTAACGAGCAGGCTACTGGAACACGGCTGCAGATTAAGTTGGGACAACAGCTCGTCGGCAACGACGACGGTACCGGGATTACTGCCCATCGCCGAGTTGGCGATGGCCGCCGTGTCCTTGTCCGACTTATCGGTTGCTGGCTTGAGCTCATGCCCACCCAAGGTGAGCGCATGGCCGCCGGCCATGTATTTGGTGTACAGGTCGCCCAGCTCACCGCCCATATCACACGTAAGCAGGTACTGGTCGCGGCCAATGCTCACCGGCTCCTCGCCCATCATCTGACGCAGTTTGTTGTACTGGCTCGCCGGCGTCACAAACAGACCCATCGTATCGGCATTGCTACCCCCGAACGCCTTGGGAAGCTTTTCCCCCATGGTCTTGCACATCTCACCTGGGGTCACCGAAGGATCCGAACCGCCAAACGGGTAACTTAGATACGAATCGATCTGCACATGCTCACCGGCAACATCGGCGATATTGACCTTCTTGCCGGTCTCGTCGTTGTTGTCCGCCGACTTGCCCTTGCCGTGCCATGCAGGGTACAAATCGACCGTTGTATCGGCCAACACCATGCGATCGGCCTCAGACGGATTGACATACCCTTTGTAGTAGTCGAGCGTATCGGGCGTGTAATAGACATACGTCTGAGACACGTCAACAGGGTTATAGCGCTCCAGGTTTTCGTTCATCACGTTGGCGATCGACATACCGCACGTCACCGAAGTGATTGCAAGGAACAGAATCATCGCGATGACGCCCATCGAAAAGCACACCGTATTGACCTTGGCCGAAAGCTGGCGCACGGTAAACATGTTGAGGCCGCGCCAATACACGCCGCGCAAGCTCTGCAGCAGCTTGATAAGCATGCCCGAGAGTCCCCAGAACAGGGCAAAGGTGCCCACGGTAACCATAGCGGTCGTAATGCCAAACTGGCTCATGGCCCCGTGCAGCTTGTCGCCCGTCTCGGTTAGCGGGAACCCATCACGTAGCAGACGGTAATAGGCCACGCCCACCAGCACCACGCCCACAGCAAAGATGGCAATCGCGATCCAGGGATTGCGCGTCTTGATGCTCTCGTTGCGACGCTCGGCACCCATGAGCTCAATGAGCTTAGTGCGACGAACGGCGCGAAGGTTCAGCAGTAGCGTGAGCACAAACATTACGAGCATGCAGGCAAGGGTCAGGTTGAACGCATGCACCGAGAAAAAGAAGTGGAAATTAGCGATCTGTGTCTTAAAGAGTGAGGCCGTAAAGAATGTCATGAGCTGGGAGAGCCCCACGCCCAGCACAATGCCGGCGACAAAGGCGCCGACCGAAACGATCACGGTCTCGAGCGCCATGATCGTGGCAACGCGACCGCGCCCCATGCCGAGCACCTGGTACAGGCCAAACTCCTTCTTGCGGCGTTTCATAATGAAGTTGTTGGCATACACCATCAAAAAGGCCATGACGCCGGCCAAAAAGTACGTGAGGTAGCCGAGCATGCTGCCCATGAGCTCGGACAGTCCCTGCTCCTTGATGCCGGCAATGTCGACCTGCATCGAGACGGTATTGAAGGCATAGAAGACCGTGACACCCAGGGTGAGCGTCAAAAGGTAGACAAGGTAGTCGCGGCCGGCGCGGCGGACGTTGCCCCAAGCGAGTTTACAGAGCATCGGAGCCCTCACCGCCCATCATGGCAACGACCTCCATAATGCGGTCGAAAAACTCTCGGCGGTCGGTGTCGCCGCGGCGCAGCTCGGTGAAGATCTTGCCGTCGCGAATAAACAGCACACGGCTCGTGTAGCTGGCGGCAAAGCTGTCGTGCGTGACCATGAGCACGGTGGCGCGTAGACGGCGGTTAAGAGCCTCCAGGCTCTCGAGCAGCAAGCGGGCGCTCTTGGAATCGAGGGCGCCGGTGGGCTCGTCGGCCATGATCATGGTGGGATCGGTGACGAGCGCGCGAGCCGCGGCAACGCGCTGCTGCTGGCCGCCGGACATCTGGTAGGGATACTTGTCGAGCACCTGGCTGATGGACAGGCGCGCTGCCACATCCTGCACGCGGGTCGAGATCTCCGCCGAGTTTGTGCGGGCGATGGTGAGCGGCAGGGCGATGTTCTCGCGTGCCGTGAGCGTATCGAGCAGGTTGGAGTCCTGGAAGATAAAGCCGAGCTCCTCGCGGCGGAACTGCGAAAGCTTAGCCTGCTTCATGCGTGTTACGTCCTGCCCGTTGATGCGGATCGTGCCACTTGTAGCGCTATCGATGGTCGACACGCAGTTGAGCAACGTCGACTTGCCCGAGCCCGAAGCGCCCATGATGCCAACGAATTCGCCGCGGTTGACGGTAAAACTGACGTCGTTGAGCGCGCGGGTCACGTTGCCCAGCGCTCCATATACCTTTTCGAGATGCGCGACCTCCAGTACCGGGGTCGCCATGTGCGTGGTTTGCATACCGAGTCCTTTCTTGCGATTAGTCTACGGCATCTATAGTCGCAAGAAGACGAGTCAGCTACCATCGATATGGCTTACGCTTGCCTTACCGTTGTGTAAGGTACGGGTAGCTACCCTGCCACGTGTTGATATTGAGAGAGGACTCCTGTTGAAGACTGTTCATGTTGCCGCTGGGATCATTCGCAAGGATGGATCCGACGAGTTACTGGCCGTGCAGCGCGGCTATGGCGACATGCAGGGACTTTGGGAGTTCCCAGGTGGCAAGCTCATGCGCGGCGAGACGCACGAGGACGCCGTACGCCGCGAGCTTATGGAAGAGTTGCAGGTAAAAGTCACCAACCTGCGCGATTTCTATACCGTTGAGTACGACTACCCCGATTTTCATCTCTCCATGGAGTGCTACTACTGCTCGCTCGCCGATGAATCCGATGAGCCCCAGAAGCACGACCGTCAGCTCGATATCCGCTGGATTCCGCGCACCTCGCTTGCCACGGTTGAATGGATGCCCGCCGACAAGGGGCTTATCGATGCACTGATTAAGTTGAAGGAAGATCGGCTTGAGGCCAACGGCACTGCCAACGACGCCGAGGCCACCACGACCGACGAGCCCGCCACCAAACCCAAGCGCGCACCTAAGCGCCGTAGCAAAAAGCGCCCCAAACCAGGTCTGCTCGACGGCATCGATACCTCGGACCTTTCCGCCGACGAGCGTGAGCTCGTGCGCCGCCGCGCCGCCATCAAAAAGTCCATGAAGGGTAACAAACGCGCCAACACCAAGCCCGAGCTGCTCGTTCGCCAGCGCCTGCGCGCCGCGGGCCTTACGGGTTATCGCTTGGAATGGAAGGTACCCGGCAAACCCGATATCGCCTTTCCCGGGCGCAAGATCGCCATCTTCGTCAACGGCTGCTTTTGGCACCGCTGCCCCAAGTGCAACCCTAGCCAGCCCAAGCGCAACGTTGAGTTTTGGGAGGCAAAGTTCCGTCGCAACGTCGAGCGCGACCGCGCTGCCGTGGCAACACTCACTCAAATGGGCTGGACGCCTATAACCATCTGGGAATGTGAGCTCAAGAAAGACCGCATCGACGCCACGATGGAAAAGGTCATCGAGCAGGTGCGCGCCGCCGCACCGCAGCGCTAGGAACGAGCCGTCCACACGCCCCACACAGGCGAGCCACATCCACGTCACAAACCTTAGAAAGCCCTTAAGCCCCCAACCTTTCAAGAGTGTTACTCGATGACTTTGACCTGCGGTTTCATCGCAACATCAAACCTGATTAAGCCTTTCTTTAGCGCTTCTTTGCAACAGCCGCGGCATAATACTGCCAACGCACGGGACCTAGCAGCAAACCCCGTGCGCAACCTTTTGGTGGACATCGAGGAGGCCGCATAAGCATGCATTCTTCCAATGACGCAGCACAGCAGCCATCCCTAAAACATGCAAACCTTTTCTCCTTCCCCCCGACACAGAGAGACAGCCTCCTCGACTCCCCCACCTCGCAGCCAAAACGCTCAACCGACCAAAACCTCAACTTGCGAGCATCGTTCGAAAAGCTCCAATCATCCCTAAACAAGTCATTCCCCAACCAAGCCCGGGCATACTAACCCCTCATCAACAAAGTAGCCCTAACGCTCCAATTGTTCCGCCTAACGCCACAAGGGCGATGACCTCGAGTAGGTCAACCTGGGAGGGACGAGGGCTTAGTTCCCCAATCTTTCCGCAGGGGGCAAAAAGCCTCGCCGCACGAAGTGCGCAGCGAGGCTTTTTGCATGCCCGAGGACGATTGGGGAACTAAGCCCTCGTCCCTCCCCGGGATATGTAGCGAGTCGGAGTACCCTTGCTGTTACTCTGCTTTGCCCACAGAGTTGAGGTTGGTCATGCGGATCTTAACCAGCTCGGTGATCTCACGCATGCCCTCCTTGGCCGGCTTCTTGGGGTCGAAGCAGGCGGGGTTCTCGGCCATGTAGGCCATGAAGCCCTTGGTGTAGGCCTGACGCAGCTCGGTAGCGTAGTTAACCTTGCAGATGCCGTTCTTCACAGCCTCGGCAACCTGCTCATCGGGCACACCGGAGGTGCCGTGCAGAACCAGCGGCACGTCGACGGCGTCGCGGATGGCCTTGACCACGGACTGCTCGATGTGCGGATCGCTCGTGTACACGCCGTGGCTGGTGCCAACGCCAATTGCGAGGGAGGTGCAGCCGGTGCGCTCGACAAACTCCTTGGCCTCGGCAGGATCGGTGTAGGGGCTCTCGCCCTCAACCGCGGGACCGTCGTCCTCCTTGCCGCCAACCTTACCAAGCTCAGCCTCGACGGGCACGCCCATGGCGCGGCCAGCATCGGCGACGGACTTGGTCAGGGCGATGTTGTCCTCGAAGGACTCGTGCGAACCGTCGATCATGACAGAGGTATAGCCAGTGCGGAAAGCCTGCATGCAGCGGTCATAGCCATCGCCGTGATCGAGGTGCAGAGCGACGGGCACGGAAGCGCGCTCGGCGGCAGCCTTGACCATGCCGTAGAAGTAGTCCAGACCAGCGGTCTTGATGGTGCCCGGGGTGGTCTGCATGATGACGGGGGACTTGGTCTCCTCGGCAGCAGCCAGAACGGCCATAACAAACTCGAGGTTCTCGACGTTGAACGCGCCGACGGCGTAGTGGCCGGCCTGAGCGTCCTTAAGCATCTTTTCGGTGGTAACAAGTGCCATGAGCGTTTGCTCCTCTCCCTCGCCCGCATCTGGACATCGGGCGTACGTGTCCGCAAGGCCTATTACCTTGCGTTTTGCTGCGCTCATTGTATGAAATTCAGCGGCTTTACACGCGCGAGATATTAAGCCCATGCAGGTCAATACAGTCGTTTTTGAAAAGTAAACGGAAGGAATTTGAGCCGAGTGGACATGTTCGATATTGAATTTTGGGCGTTCAGCGTCTTTCTTTTATAGAAAAGATAAGTAATAGAAAGGTGTTTTCTTACTCAAAAAGAAAATGAACGAAAATAGAGTCAACACAATTCCTGCAAATTTAGCCGAGAATGGAGCAAGCATGGCCCAAGCCACCAACCGCGCTTTTGCCGACGAACGCCGTACCGCCATTATGGAAATGCTCGATCATAATGCCTCGGTGCAGGTAGCAGAAATCGCCCAGACCTTTGGCGTGTCCTCCGTCACCGCCCGCGCCGACCTGGACGCGCTCGCCGAAGCAGGCAAGCTGCGCCGCACACATGGCGGCGCTGTGTCGCTCCACAAACGCCTAACCGTCTCCACGCAGGATCGCCGCATCAATGTCAACGTCGCCGCCAAGCAGGCCATCGCACAAAGCGCCATTGAACTCGTCGGCACTGGCGACACCCTACTCGTCGATTCGGGCACCACCGCTCTCGAGTTTGTCCGGCTCCTCGACCAGCGCGATGGCATCACCGTCATCACGGCCGACATTACCATCGCCGATTATATCGAC
Organism: uncultured Collinsella sp.; assembly: GCA_902465015.1. GTDB lineage: Bacteria > Actinomycetota > Coriobacteriia > Coriobacteriales > Coriobacteriaceae > Collinsella. Next base: position 21,660 of record CABQLK010000010.1, on the reverse strand, counting down.
GAGAGCATGCCCTCGGTCGATGTCGTCATGCTGGGCGGGGCACTGCGCAAAGGTCATCGCTATCTGTACGGCCCACTTACCATGCAGGCGCTCCAAATGGTCCACGCCGACCTTGCCGTCATGTGCCCTGGCGCTTTTGTTCCCGGCTGCGGCTTTACGACCGACTTTCCGCAGATGGCCGAGACCAAAGCGGCTATGGTCGGTGCCGCCCGTCAAAGCGTCGCCCTCATGGACGCCAGCAAGGTTAACGGACGCGGCATGTACCGCTTTGCCAGGCTGACCGATGTCGGCGCCATCGTGATGGACCGTGATCCCGATGGCGCCGTCGCTACCTCAATCGCCGAGACCGCCGACGACGCTCGCCCAAATCTCGTCATCGCCGGCGCTTAAACAAAAACCACCACAAAGGTGCCTGTCCCCTTCGTGGTGGTTTGCTCGTTAAAAGCGAAATATCGCTACTTGGAAAGCTCGTCGGCGAGAACCTCGATCTGAGCGCGCGAGGCGTCGTTGAGCGAACCCAGGACGGTCACCTTGTTCTGCGCCAGGGTGATGTCCTTCATGCCCTCGAGCTCCTTGGTCATAACCTTGGCAGCGGTGGGCGCCCAGGAGCCGGCCTCGACGAGTGCCACCGTACGGTTCTGATAGGCGTGCTCGGCAAGCGTGTGGATAAAGGTGCTCATGAACGGGAAGATCTCGCCCTGATAGGTGATGGAAGCGAGCACCAGACGATCATAGCGGAACGCGTCCTCAACCGCCTCGGCCATATCGTCGCGAGCCAGGTCAAAGACGGAGACCTTCTGACCGCGAGCCTCGAGCGCTGCGGCGAGCTCCTCGACGGCAGCCTTCAGATGGCCATACACACTCGCATAGGCGATCGTGATGCCCTCGTCCTCGGGCTGATAACTCGACCAGGTGTTATAGGTGTCGAGGTAATAGCCCAGGTTCTCGGTCAGCACGGGGCCGTGGAGCGGACAGATGATCTGGATGTCCAGGTCGGCGGCCTTCTTGAGCACGGCCTGCACGAACTTGCCGAACTTACCGACGATGCCAAAGTAGTAGCGGCGAGCCTCGCAAGCCCAGCCCTCGGGATCCTCGATGTCGTTGGCGCCAAACTTTCCAAAGCCATCGGCGCTAAAGAGCACCTTGTCAGTGGCCTCATAGGAGAAGAGCACCTCGGGCCAGTGCACGTTGGGGGCGCCGACAAACGTTAGGCTGTGGCCACCCAAGTCGAGCACGTCGCCATCTTTGACGACCATCTTGCGCTCGGGGAAGTCGGTGCCAAAGTAGTTGACCATCATGCGGAAGGCGCCCATGCTGGCCACAATCTGTGCCTGGGGATAGCGCTCCATAAAGGCGGCGATACCGGCGGAGTGATCGGGCTCCATGTGATGGACAACCAGGTAGTCGGGCGTACGGCCATCGAGCACGGCCTCGAGGTTGCCGAGCCACTCGTCGACAAAACCACCGTCGACCGAATCGGCGACGGCGATCTTGTCGCCCAAGATAACGTAGCTGTTGTATGCCATACCATTCTCGGACACGTCATACTGGCCCTCGAACAGGTCAATGTCGTGATCGTCGACGCCAATGTAGCGGATATCCTTGGTGATCTCCATCAGGCAAAGCCTCCTAGATAGACAAAAGAACCCGTCTATCATAACACTCGTCTCCATAGCCACGGCTATCTGCCAACATCCTTATCGATTGTTATTGAGACGGAATATACCACCGTTTACCTGCACAAACTATGAGCGTGGTATCGCCGTACTATGTCGAATAATGAGCTGACCGGGAATACGAATGGCAACGGTTTTGCCCGCCGTACCCGCCTCGGGAACCGCATGCTCGAATACCTCGCGTCCGCGCTGATGTAGATCGAATCGCACGGTCGTGAGCTCGTTGTGTGCCACAAAATCATCGAGCGAATCGTCGACGCCCACCACGCTCACGTCCTCGGGCACGCGCAGACCGCCATCGCGCAGCGCGGCGATCGCGCCGTTGGCCATCTGGTCGTTTGCCGCATAGATCGCCGTCATGGTGCGGTCGTGCTCGGCCAGATACCTGCCGGCTTCGTAACCGCTGTTGGCAGACCAGTCACCCTCGAGCGGCTCTACCGGCTCGATGTGTTTACGCTTGAGTGCATCTTGCCAACCGGCGCGACGAAATTGCTCGTCGACCGAAAAGGACGGGCCGCCAATATAGCGAATCTGCTCGTGCCCCAGCTCAAACAGATGATCCATAAGCAATAACGAGCAGCCGTAATGGTCGGAATCGACCGTGGTCACGCGCGGATGCGCGTACATGGTAACGATGACCGTGCCAATGCCCGGCAGTGGATCAAACGTCTCAAAATCAGGCGCCATGCGACTCATGCCGATAATGATGCCGTCCACCGGTAATGCGCCCATACGACGCGTGGCCTCGGCAAGCGAGAATTCCTCGGTCTTGGACATCTCGACCAGCGTGATGGCGCAATTATGCTCGCGAGCAGCGCTGGCGATGCCGTCGATCATTGAGAGGTTACCAAACTTGGTGACATCGTTGATGCACAGGCCGACCGAATGGTAACGGCCATCGCGCAGCGAGCGACCGGCATAACTCGGACGAAAGCCGAGCTCTTGCATCGCGGCCTGCACGCGCTGGCGCGTCTGCTCGTTAACGTTGGGCAAGCCGTTGGCGACGCGCGAAACCGTCTGCTGCGAAACGCCAGCAGCGCGGGCGACGTCGGCCATGGAGACCGGACGCGTACCTGTATCGTTGGACGGGCGCCTTGCCACTGGATCACCTTCACCCTTGCGAGATCTGAATAGCGTGAATGCCGGCCCGGGCAGAAATACACCCCGCGCCGAGGCCCGCTATCGTCGGACGCATGTTAACGTACTCTACTTTTTCTATCCGCATCTCTTCTGCTTTATAAGTCCATACGGCAGTACCGTTCACGGCTGTATTTCTACCGATTACCAGATTCTCAAAAAGTGACAAGCGATGTGTTATGAGTACGTTAACATAGCCCGTACCGTGCGGCATCGTGAACACTTGGTTCATGTCGCTTCAAGTTGTTAACGTACTCATAACGACGCAAAACTCCCCGTGCGCGCCAAGGAAAGGACTCCTATGACCACCCCCGACGAAAAGACATTCGCCACGCTCACCAAGCTGTTTGAGGAGGAGTTTGGCCCCATCGGCGACCGCCAGGTGCTCTACGTGCACGCGCCCGGCCGTTCCGAGATCAGCGGCAACCACACCGACCACGAGGGTGGCCACGTTATCGCCGGCTCGCTCGATGTCGCCGTCGACGGCATCGCCGTGGCAACCGATTCCAACAAGGTTCGCGTAGCCGACGAGGGCTATCCCACCTTTGAAATCGCGCTCGACACGCTAGGCGTTCAGGAGTCCGAGAAGGGCACGTCCGCAAGCCTCGTGCGCGGTATGGCCCACGAGATTGCAGCCCTTGGCGTTGAGCCCCACGGCTTCGATTTCGCCTTCACCTGCTCCGTCCCCTCGGGCGGCGGCCTTTCCAGCTCCGCTGCCGTCGAGGCCGCGTACGGCCGCGCCATGGAGACGCTCTGGGGCGCGCCCGCCATCGAGCCCGTCGCGCTCGCGCAGATGAGCCAGCGCACCGAGAACAACTACTACGGCAAGCCCTGCGGTCTGATGGACCAGGCCGCCGTATGCCTGGGTGGCCTCGCCTACATGGACTTTGAGGACCAGGCTCAGCCTAAGACCCAGAAGCTCGAGCTCAACTTTGAGGATCACGGTTATGCGCTCGTGCTCGTTAAGGTTGGCGCCGACCATGTGGCAGCTACCGACGACTACGCCGCCGTTCCGCGCGAGATGCAGGACGTTGCCGCCGAGTTTGGCAAGGCACGCCTGTGCGAGGTAAACGTTGCCGACTTTGACGCCAAGCTCCCCGAGCTGCGCGCCAAGCTGGGCGACCGTGCCTGCCTGCGCGCCGTTCACTACTGGTACGAGAACGGCCTGGTCGACAAGCGCTGGGCAGCTCTGAACGCCGGCGACATCGACCAGTTCCTGGTCCTGACGCGCGAGTCCGGCGCCAGCTCTGCCATGTACCTGCAGAATGTTGTTGCCAAGCTGGGTTCCGAGCAGCCTTCCATGTATGCCCTGGCGCTGGCCGAGCACGTGCTCGACGGCCGCGGCGCCGTCCGTATCCACGGTGGCGGCTTTGGTGGCACCATCCAGGCCTTCGTGCCGCTCGACCTGGTCGACACCTTCATTGCCAAGATGAACGGCTGGCTGGGCGAGGGCTCTGCCCGTCACTACGCCATCTCTGACAAGGGGGCTTACGCGGCATGGCTGTAATGACTGACGTGCGCGAGGCCGCGCAGAACCTGATCGAGTACGCCATCCACCGATCGATGATCGGCCAGGACGACCGCATCTGGGCATACAACACCATTTTGGAGTGCATCGGCGCTACGGGGCCCGCGCTCGATATGGCCTGGGCGCTCCAGGTTGAGAAACTCTCGCTCTTGCACCCCGATACCCTGCCCGACTTTGACCTTGAAGGCACGCTTGCCGCGCTTTCCGAGGCTGCCGTTGCCAACGGCGCCGCCGAGGACACGGCGTCGGGTCGCGACCGCATCGCCATGCGCATCATGGGCGCGCTCATGCCGAGGCCTTCGGTTGTAAACGAAGAGTTCAACGGACGTATGGGCGTCAACGAGCCTCGCGCCGCAACCGACTGGTTCTACGGCCTGTGCTGCGACGCCGGCTACGTGCGCCGTGCCGCCATCGCGCGCAACATCAAATGGAGCACCCCCACCAACTGGGGCGATCTTGAGATCACTATCAACCTGTCCAAGCCTGAGAAGGACCCGCGCGATATCGCCGCGGCAGGCGCAGCCAGGAACAAGGGCGAGAAGTATCCCGCCTGCCAGCTCTGCATCGAAAACGAGGGCTATCCCGGACGCTCCGCCGCAGCCGACGGCGGTGCTCACCCCGCCCGCCAGAATCTGCGCGTTATCCCCATCCAGCTCGACGGCGAGCGCTGGGGCTTCCAGTACAGCCCGTACGCGTACTTTAACGAGCACTGCATTGCCATGAGCTCCGAGCATCGCCCGATGCACGTAGACCGCAAGGGTCTGACCTGTCTGCTCGACTTCGTCGACCTGTTCCCGCACTACTTTATTGGCTCCAACGCCGACCTGCCCATCGTGGGCGGCTCGATTCTTTCGCACGACCACTTCCAGGGCGGCGCGCATGAGTTCCCCATGATGCATTCCACCGAAGTCTCGCAGTTTAGCGTGCCCGGATTTGACCAGGTCACCGGCACTGTGCTGCAGTGGCCGCTCTCGGTGCTGCGTCTGCGCTCGCATGACCGCGCTCAGCTGCTCGACGCTGCCGAGAAGATTATCCTCGCCTGGCGCGAGTGGACCGACGAGTCCGTGGGCGTCATCGCGCACACAGCCGATGGCGTGGCGCACAACACCGTGACGCCCGTCATCCGCCGCGTCGACTCCCGCGGAAATGCCGGCGGCGAAATCTACGAGGCCTACCTGGCGCTTCGCTGCAATATCACGACCGACGAGCATCCGCTGGGTGTGTTCCACCCGCATGCCGAGTACCACCACATTAAGAAGGAGAACATCGGCCTGATCGAGGTCATGGGCCTGGCCATTTTGCCGCCGCGCTTGGTCCCCGAGCTCGGCGCTGTCCGCGAGCACCTACTGGCGGCCAAAGCCGATACCAGCTACGACCTTGCCAGCGCGCTCGAGGGCGACGACCTTTGCCACGGCCACGCCGAATGGGCCGAGGACGTTTTTGCCCGCCGCGCCGACGAGCTTACGGCCGACAACGCCATCGATATCCTGCACGAAGAGGTCGGCGTGGTGTTTGGCCACGTGCTCGACAACGCTGGCGTCTTCAAGTGGGACGAAGCCGGCCGCGCCGCCCAGCAGCGCTTTATCGACTCACTGTAATGATCCCTTGGGGACGGAGGAAAACGAATCATTTCGTCTTCAAGACAACGGCGCCCGCCGGCAACATCGCCGACGGGCGCCGTTTTTTGAGTGTAGTCATTGGGGACGTTCTTAAACGACTAGTCATTAAAGAACGTCCCCGATGACTACCCCAAGGAATGTCCCAGACTGCCGGCAGAAAAGGAACGTCCCTAACTGCCGCATCCGGAGCAAGACAACGCCGCAGGTAGAGGACGGACAGCGAGCGGGTCGCATTTGAGACAAGGTGACGCGAAACGAAAGGGCGCTGACCTTCTGGTCGCGCCCTTGAAGTTGAACGTCAGATTGTCCAAATGCGGCCCGCGCAGCGTCGACCGGTCCGCCGTTCGGTAGAACGGCGGAACCAATAGGTTTGGTAAAACCGCGTAACCCTACAGTTCAGTCACGACAACGCTGTTGTAGATCTCGTCCCAGCGGTCCATGACCAGGTGGCCGGTCTTGGGATCCATGGCGTTGAGCTTGCCGCAAGTATTGGCGGTCTTGAGCACCGTGACATCGTCGGCACCGGCAGCAATGGCATGTGCAAAGCCGGCGATGGTCGAGTCACCGGAACCCGTCGCGTTCACAGCCGCAATCGCGGGCGTCTTGGCACGGAACGCGCGACCCTCATGGAAGCCCACCGAACCGGCGGCACCCATCGAAACGACAACCCAGGGAATACCGGCAAAGCGGCCATCGGAGGCAAGCGCCTCGCGCAGGGCATCGACATCATCGGTCGTAAAGGACGTACCCAGCAGGCCGTTAATCTCGGTCAGGTTGGGCTTTACGAGCTCAGGCTTAGCGTCGGACTCCAGCGCGGCCTCCAGCGATGCACCCGAAGTGTCGAGCAGCACCTTGGCGCCCGCTTCCTCGGCGATCTTGACGAGCTCGGCATAGTAGCCGGCATCGACGCCACGCGGCAGCGAACCCGAAAGCGTCACAACGTCCGCCTTCGCTGCAAGCTCGGCGAACTTGGCCGTAAAGGCCTCGAGCTCGGCCGGGGCGATCTGCGGGCCGCTCTCCAGCAGCTCCGTCTGATTACCCTCGTGCAGAATATTCAGGCAAATGCGCGTCTCACCGGCAATGGGCACAAAGTCGTTCTTGACGCCGTCGGCATCCATAAGCTCAGCCATATAGGCACCCATGTGGCCGCCGAGCAGACCGGTCGCGAGCACATCGTCGCCCAACTGCAGCAGCACGCGGCTCACGTTGAGACCCTTGCCGCCAGCGGTCTTTTCGGGCGTCACACGGTTAACATCGTCGATGATCAGCTTGTCGAGCTGGTAGCGCGTATCAATCGACGGGTTCATGGTAACGGTCAGAATCATGTTGAACTCCTGTTCCGGGGCGGCACGACCCGCCCCAAACATACGATAACTCGTTAAAGGATCTCGATCTCAAAGCCGCGGGTGACGGTCTCTCCCGGCTTGGCCACCAGGCAGCCACGCTTGTGCTCCAGGATATCGTCCTCGTCGGAGCAGGTGGACAGACCACCCCACGGTTCAACAGCCACAAAGTCGCCCTCGGGCTTGCTCCACACAATCAGGTACGGCATATCGGGGAACGTCAGGCGCACGCCCTTGTCCTCGGTTTTCTTGGTCAGCGTAACCACGCGGCTCTCGAGCACGTCGAAGATGGTCTCCGCGAAGTCAAAGAGTTCGTGGGTCAGTGGCAGGTCATGGCCAACCATCGGGTTCTTGCTGCGATGCTCAACATCAATCAGGCCCGTCGAGGGAACGGCAGTACAGAGCTCGGCGGCCTCGCGCTGCTCAAAACGGAGCTCGTAGTCGTCATAGGACTCGCCCTCGTCAAGCGGGCACTTAAAGCCAGGGTGACCGCCCACAAAGAACGGCATGTCCTCGGTGCCCTCATTGGTCACCTCGTACGACACGGCCACCTTCTCCGCATCGATCGTGTAACGAGCAACGATCTTAAACGGATACGGGTACTGCTCGAGCAACTCGGCATGGTCGGCAGAGCTTAGGCTCAGCGCGACCATGTTGTCGCCCTGCTCCTCGAGCTTCCACTCCTGTTTGCGAGCAAAGCCGTGACGGGCAAGCTTGACCTCGCGGCCGCCCATGGTCATTGCGCGACCGCCACGAAGGCCGCCGCAGATCGGGAAACAAATGGGTGCCTGGCCCGACCAGACCGAAGGATCGCCCTGCCACAGGTGCTCGCGACCGTTGGCTTTAATCGAAGTGAACGATCCGCCAGCCGTGCTCAGTGTCACGCGAACAGAACCGTTATCAAGAACAAACTCCATAGGAGCCTTCCCTTTCTTACGACAGCCCGCCAAGTCAATAGGGCTGATAGAAAACCGGCCCGCGCCCCCTCACAGAAACGCGAGCCGTCAATTGAAAAGCTGCAGAATGCCGGGTACCGCCAAGAGCGAAGCACTCAAGCCAAGCAAGCAAACGTGTTATCGGAGCAGCTCGCCATACCAGAACGCTTCGCAACAACAGCGGTAACCCCACAGGTCACTCAGACATCAGCGAGAAGCCAGCTGGCGAGGCAAGGTGCCGTGAAGCGAGGCGGCATTGACCTTCTGGTCATGCCGCCGAAGCTGAACGGCAGATTGCCCGCCAGATGGCTTCGCAGCGTCGGCCGGTCCGGCGTTCGGTAGAACGCCGGAGCCCCTTAGTCGTGATACTCGCCGCGGTCCCACTTCTCGAGGAACTCGTCAAAGAAGTGCGGGTCAGCCTGAGCCTCGGCGTCGGCCTTGTTGCAGGCGTCGATCTTGGCGATCAGGGCGTCGTGCTCGGGAGTCTTCTCGTAGGGCTCCTCAAGGAAGGCAAGCATGATGTCGGCCATCAGGAACTCGCCGGTGATCTTGCCGCCAAAGCCCACGATATTCGCGTTGAGCTCGCGGCGGGCATACAGGGCAGAGGTCATGTCGCGGACCAGGGCGCAGCGAGCGCCGGGAACCTTGTTGACGGCGTTGGTGATGCCGATGCCGGTGCCGCACAGGGCCACGCCAAAGTCGGCCTTGCCGCTGGCAACGGCCTCGCCCACGGCCTTACCGTAGATGGGATAGTGCGTACGGGTGTGGCTGTAGGTGCCGCAGTCGAGCACCTTGTAGCCAGCCTGCTCCAGGCGGTCGGCCAGATAGATCTTCTCGTCCGTAACGATATGGTCGCAACCGATTGCGATGGTCTTCTTCATCAGAACGTCCTTTCGTCTGAATTCACAAGTTGAGGTAGAAGTTCGAGTTCTCGGTGGCTCTCGTTAGGCCATCTTGTTGAGCATGTCGACACGGATCTGGTGACGGCCGCCGGCGTACTGGGCGCGCAGGAACTCGCGGGCGATCTTCTTGGCGACCTCGGTGCCCACAACACCCGGGCCCATGGTGACCATGCGCGAACCGTTGTGCTCGCGGGTCATGTAAGCGGAACGCTCATCGGAAATGTTGGCGACGACCATGCCCTTGATCTTGACGGCGGCCATATAGGAGCCGACGCCGTACTTATCGAATGCGAAGCCCTGGGAATCCTTGTGCTCCAGCAGGTCCTTGGCAACGGCGGTCGCGGAATCGACAAAGTCCGCGGCAGGGGTCTCGGAATAGTCGACGACCTCGTGACCGTCGGCGATGAGCATCTCCTTGATGGACTCCTTCATCGACATACCGTCGGCATCGGAAGCGATTACAACCCTCATGACATCCTCCTTGAGAGATACGCAGGTGCGTAGTTTCTGTTTGGAAGTGTTGAATCGCGTTCAGGTCCGGGCATCTGAATGTGCGGTTCTTCACTGTTCATGTTTATTTGAACACATTCGAACATCGACTGCAACAACTATTTGTTTATCTTTGTTCTTTTTTGAACAAATACCGTTCACGGATGGTTGCCGACCGTTTGGACCCGGTGCGGACGTAGCGACCATGTGTTCAACAAACAAAAGGGCGACCGAGAACGTGTCTCGGCCGCCCTTCGGCGGTATTCCCCGGTATATACAGCTGTTTTAGCTACTCAGACCGTCCGCTCTTCTTGGCATGTTTGGACGGAGCGCTCAGAAAGCGACCCGTCAGATAGTTCGCGGGACCGGAGATATCGATCCCCAGCAGCACGTGTCCTAGCCATAGGAACGCCACGAGCACCAGTAGAGGAATCACACATGAGGTCACGATCATCACGATGACACCTTCGATCAGATCGGTCACCTGCTGCACAATTTCATCGGTCATCTGCTTGGCACCGCTGGTCACCGATGTGACGAGACCCGAGGCGCCGTCGGCAAGCTGCTCAAGCACATTCTTGGACTCTGTGGACTCGGTCTTTTTCTTGCTTGCTTTGGAGCTGTCGCCATCTGCCACACCCGCAGCGTCGGCCGCCTTTTGCTCGGCTTGCTCGATGCTCACTCGATACGTTTCGTCGACCTTTTGCGACACCCATACGCTTGCAGGCACCAAGGCCATTCCGATCATGGCGACCACCAGCACGCGAGTCGCCACGCGGCGCAGGACGGCGCTCGTGCTCCAGCGCCCGTGAATGCCGAGCGACACCGCAAAGAGCACCAGCGCAAACGGAATCAGGATGCCCAGGCCAACCGACCACAAAATGGTCAGCAGGTATTTCTCGAGGTAGAGCACGGCAAGCACGATGCCCAAGTTACCCGAAAGCTGCGCGAGCTGCTCGGCAACCGGCGTTCCCGTATCGCCCGGCAGCGCAGTGATACCCGCAGATAGGGCGACGCACGAGGTCGTGAGCGCCAAAACATTGCCCTTCTTTTGATCGATGACCTCGATGGTGGAGTCCCAAGTCTTGGTATCGGCGAAATGCGGACGAGCTACAAAGCCCGACAGCAGCGCCAGTACCACGAGCGCAATGATAAAGCCAATCTGCAGCTTTTTGTTTGCGCATACGACATCGGACAGGCTGGGCTGCAGCTCGGTTACCGTCGTGTGCTCGGTTATCTGGACAGGACGTCCATGAGCCATCTCGTGCGCGTCTCTCTTTTGAATCGATCCGTTGTCCGGCATTTGGATACCTCCTCATTCCGGCGTTTAATGCGAAAGGAAGTATACCCACCGAGCAAAAATCGAACGGGAAGACGAACGGAGCGCACCAAGGCTGTCCCCAATGCCTGTCTCCGGATGAGTTGCGGTGAAATAGGGATTGTTTTGCGCCCGCCGGCCCCTATTCAGTCCCTATTTCACCGCAACTTGGAGAAGAACAGAAAAAGCCCTGCCGCGGGTAGCGGCAGAGCTTTTGGAAGGGGACTTGGTTGTGCGGACTCGTTAGGCGAGCTTAGCCTCGAGCTCGGCGATGCGCTTGTAGGCATCGATGGTAAAGCGGGTCTGCTTCTCCAGGATCATAGTGGTCATGAGAGTGTCCTGAGCATGGGCCATGATGAAGGTCATCTCCATCTCGCCGCCGCCAGCCTCCTGCGAAAGCAGCTTGGTCTGCGTGTCGTGGGCGCCGATGAGTGCATCGCTGGCATCCTTGTGCAGCTGCTCGGCCTTCTCAAAATCACCCTCGCGAGCAGCATCGAGCGCTGCAAGCAGATCGGTCTGGGCGTCACCTGCGTATGCGACAATCTCGAATCCAACCATCGAGATTTCTTCTTTGGTTGCCATATTGCGTTCCTTTCACATATGAACCAATGGAGAGCATCGCGTCCGGGCATACGCGCTGCGTTGTGTATGACAGAAACAATAACATTCAAACAAAAAAGAACAGCTCAAAACGTAATTTCGAACTATGAACGGTCACTTTTCGCCCGTGAACGGTTTTTAAACCAATCTGAACAATATCGAACACAATTAGCGGCAACCCAAACAGGGCCGCACTCTAACGCAAATCGCGCACCGTATCGCCCTCTACGAGCACACCGGGAATCAGCATGTGCTCCACGCCAGACGCACCCCCATCGGCGCCGGCAATCTTGTCGACCGCCCACATGCCGACGCGCTTGTTGTCAAAGCGCACCGTAGTCAGGCGACAATCGGGCACGATGTCGCCCAGACTGTCATCAACACCCACCACGCTCACATCCTCGGGCACGTGCTTTCCGCGCGACTCGAGCCCGCGAATGCAGCCATATGCCATGGCATCGTTGGAGGCATAGATGGCAGTACAGGTCGAATCATCCGCCAGAGCCTGGCCTGCGGCATATCCGCTCTGTGCCGTCCAGTCGCCGCGCACGAACTGCGGTGGCTCAATGCCATGCGCGCGCAATGTCTCGCGCCAGCCTTCCTCGCGCCGCATGCCCGAAAGCGAGCGCTCGGGACATGAGATAAAGTGCACAGTCTTGTGCCCCCGCCCCAGCAAGTACTCGACAACTTGACGCGAGCAATCGAACTGGTCGTTATCGACCGTTGAACAGAGCGGGTGCTCCAGCATGGTAACGAGCACCGTCTGCATACCGGGCAGCGGCTCAAAAGTGCCAAAGTCTGCCGGCATGCGGTTCATAATCACAACCATGCCATCCACCGGCAGTGCGCTCATGCGTGACGATGCGCTCTCGAGGGTATACGGATGCCCGTCTACTTTAGTGAGGGTGATGGCATAGCCATGTTTGTCGGCCGCGGCGGCAAAGCCCTCCATACGGTCGAGGTTGCCGGTACCGGTAATGTTGAACATGGCGACGCCGACGGTCTTAAACTTGCCGCGGCGCAGCGATCGACCGGCAAAATTGGGGCGATACCCCAGCTCGCGCATGGCGGCACGCACGCGTTCCTTGGTCTCGGGGCGCACGCTGGGCGAATCGTGCACGGTGCGCGAGACCGTCTGCTCCGAGACGCCCGCGAGGCGCGCTACGTCTTTGACGGATACCGATTTTTTAACAGCGGCCATAGGTCGATCTTTCTATGTCAACGATGCCATTGGTGGCACCTTGCGCATTCAAATGAAACGTCTTCAAGTATATCCAACGCCTCCCCCACCATACGCTCACCACCCAAAACCTACCGTTCACCGACATTTTTGCTTCCCCGAACGGCTTTTGTCGACCAAATGTTAACGTTGCCATTGTGCAAACACAGAGCCACCGGGCGGCTCAAACGTTTACGCATAAGGAATCGGCGGTTCGCAGGCACGGGAACCACCGATTCGCGTCTTTTATTTGTGTCACAAAATGGCAACGTCAACATTTTGGCAACCGAAAGTCAAAAGCTACCATCGTTGCTAACCCACCGACTCTTAGGAGCATTGCATGGAGCAACTCATCGCCATCATCGAAAAGGGCCAGCCCTTTTTCAACGCGATCGCCCGCAACAAGTACCTCAAGGCGATCCGCGACGGCTTTATCTCCGTCATCCCCATCATCATCTTCTCGTCCATCTTCTGCCTGGTAGCCTCGGTCCCCAACATCTGGGGTTTCTACTGGCCCGATGACATCAACAACGCCCTGTGGAAGTGCTACAACTACTCCATGGGCATCCTGGCCATCGCCTGCGCCGCCACCACGGCCAAGCACTTCGCTGACGCCCAGAACCGCGATCTGCCCAAGAACAACCAGATCAACTTCATCTCGTGCATGTGCGCGGCCATCATCGGCTTCTTGCTCCTTTCGAGCGACACGGTCACCACGGACGCCGCCAGCGGCTTCAACACCACCTACCTTGGTTCCAAGGGCCTGCTGACCGCCTTCATCGCTGCGTTTGTGACCGGTATCATCTACAAGTTCTTCATTAAGCGCAACATCACCGTCAAGATGCCCGAGCAGGTTCCGCCCAACATCTCGCAGACCTTCAAGGACATCATCCCCTTCTCCGTCTGCATCACCGTCTTTTGGGTCTTTGACATCGTCTTCCGCGCTGCCTTTGGCTTCTGCTTTGCCCAGGGCGTCATTCAGGTGTTCCAGCCCCTGTTCACCGCTGCCGACGGCTATATCGGCCTCGCTGTGATTTACGGCGCCATGAGCCTCTTCTGGTTCGTCGGCGTCCACGGCCCCTCGATCGTCGAGCCCGCCATCGCCGCCGCCCTTGTTGCCAACATGACCGACAACCTGGCCGCATTCCAGGCTGGCCAGCACGCTTCCGCTGTCCTGACCCAGGGTGCCCAGTACTTCGTCGTCTGCATGGGCGGCACCGGCGCCACGCTCGTCCTGGTCTTTATGTTCTGCTTCCTGGCCAAGTCCCAGGAGATGCGCGCCGTCGGTAAGGCCGCTATCGTCCCCGTCTGCTTTGCCGTCAACGAGCCGCTGCTGTTCGCCGCGCCCATCGTGCTCAACCCCGTCTTCTTTGTCCCGTTTGTCTTTGCCCCGATCGCCAACATCTGGATCCTCAAGATCTTTATCGACTTCTTGGGCATGAACGGCTTTATGTACACCCTGCCCTGGACTGTCCCCGGCCCCATCGGCACCATCATGGGCCTGGGCTTCCAGCCGCTCGCCTTTGTGATGCTCGCCCTTATCCTGGTCGTCGACTTCGTTCTGTACTACCCGTTCTTCCGTGCCTACGACGCCCAGAAGTGCGCCGAGGAGGCCGAGATCTCCCAGGAGGAGCTCGCCGCCAAGAACGCCGAGAAGGCCGCCAAGCTCAACGATGCCTTCCAGGGCAAGGCTGACGCCAAGAGCGTTGCCGCCGGCGCTGCTGCCGAGGCCGTGAAGGCCGCCGCTCCCGCCGCTGTCGCCACTGAGGCAACGACCGCCAGCGACCTCAACGGCAAGCGCGTACTCGTGCTCTGCCAGGGTGGCGGTACCTCGGGCCTGCTCGCCAACGCGCTGGCCAAGGCTGCCAAAGAGCGCGGCATCAATCTTGAGACCGCTGCCGAGGCCTATGGCAACCACGTTGACATGCTCCCCGACTTTGACCTGGTCGTCCTGGCCCCGCAGGCCGCAAGCTACCTGGCCGACCTGCAGAAGGACTGCGAGCGCGTGGGCAACAAATGCGTCGCCTGCCGCGGTAAGCAGTACATCGAGCTCTCCCAGAACGGCGACAAGTCTCTCGCCTTCGTAAGCGAGCAACTCTCGAAGTAAGTAACGCTCAGGGCCAGCCGACCATCCAAGACCGGCTGGCCCTTCGATTTAGACGATTGGATCATCATGTCCGTTAACCCCGCTAGCGTCACCAACCCGCCTGCGCAGTTTCCCGAGGACTTTGTCTTTGGCGGCGCCACCGCTGCCTACCAGGTAGAGGGCGAGACCCGCACCCACGGTAAGGGCAAGGTTGCCTGGGACGACTTCTTGGAGGCCCAGGGGCGCTTCTCCCCCGATCCCGCTTCGGACTTCTACAACCAGTACCCCGTCGACTTGGAGCTGTGCGAGGAGTTCGGTATCAACGGCATCCGCCTCTCCATCGCCTGGAGCCGCATCTTCCCCAACGGTACCGGCGAAATCAACCCCGAGGGCGTGCAGTTCTACCACGACCTCTTCGCCGAGTGCCACAAGCACCACGTTGAGCCGTTTGTCACGCTGCATCACTTCGATACGCCGCTGCCCCTCTTTGAGAAGGGCGACTTCCTCAACCGCGAGACCATCGACGCCTTTGTGGACTTTGCCACCTTCTGCTTTAAGGAGTACGCCGACCAGGTGACCTACTGGTTCACCTTTAACGAGATCTGGGCCGACGCCTCCAACACCTACATCGAGGGCACCTTCCCCGGCGGCGTCAAGGCGCATCTGGCCGAGGCCTTCCAGTGCGAGCACAACATGATGCTCGCCCACGCCAAGGCAGTACTGGCCTTCCACAACGGCGGTTTTAAGGGCAAGATCGGCGTCATCCAGTCGCTGGAGTTTAAGTATCCGCTCAACGAGAACGACCCCGCCGACATCAAAGCCGCCAACAACGAGCACGTGCTGCAGAACCAGTTCTTGCTCGACGCCACCTTCCGCGGCGACTACGCGCCCGACACCCTCGAGTGCGCCAACCGCTTGGCTGCCGTCTCGGGCGGCACCATCGAGATCCTGGACGAGGACCTCGAGATTATGCGCGAGGCCGCGCTCTACAACGACTACCTGGGCGTTAACAACTACCAGTGCCGCTTCTTGAAGGCTTACGACGGCGAGAACGACCTGCACCACAACGGTACGGGCGAGAAGGGCACCGGGCGCTGGCGTGTTAAGGGTATTGGCGAGCATGTGAACAAGCCTGGCATCCCCACCACCGACTGGGACTGGATCATCTATCCCGAGGGTCTGTTCGATCTGCTCGTCTACATTAAGCAGCGCTACCCCAACTACAAGCAAATCTTCATCACCGAAAACGGCATGGGCTACAAGGACCCCTACAAGGACGGTTTTGTGGACGACCAGCCGCGCATCGACTACATCGAGCAGCACCTGCGCTGGTTGCTCAAGGCCATGGAGGTGGGCGTCAACGTGGGTGGCTACTTCCTGTGGAGCCTGCAGGATCAGTTCTCCTGGACCAATGGTTACAACAAGCGTTATGGCTTCTTCTACGTTGACTTTGAAACCCAGAAGCGCACGCCCAAGGCAAGCGCATACTGGTATAAGCACGTGGCGCAGACCCGTCGTCTGGACTAGCGGCTGGCGGGGTCGCCTGCCCACATAACCTGTCCCCATTTCTCAGCCGGGGGCGGCACGTCACACGGCGCGCCGCCCCCGGTCTTTTGTTTTTGTTCGGCCTGGGGGCCGTTTGTCTCGATCTGTAACATCTAGCCGAGATTTTGGGTCCTAACTGTTACAGATTGAGACGAACAGGATTGCTCTTTCCGAAGAATCTAAATCTGTAACACGTAGCCCGCTTTTGACCGTCTACCTGTTACAAATCGAGACAAACGGAGTAGGACCTAACCCCGTATGTCCCTAACAGTCGAGCGTTCGACCAGCGTACTCGGCACATGAATCGCCTCGATAGACGAGCTCTCTCCAATCGCCGCCTCAAACGCAAGCTTACCGACACCGCGCAAATCAAATCGCAGCGTCGTCAGCCGATTGTGAGGAACAAGTCCCTCGAGTGCGTCGTCGATACCAACCACGCTCACGTCGTCGGGCACGGACAGGCCCGCGTTCTCGAGCGCGGCGATAACGCCCAGCGCCATCTGGTCATTTGCCGCAAGCACGGCAGTCGGCGCCTGCGACCCGCCGGCAAGCACCTCGGCCGCAATCCGCTCGCCCATGGCGTACCCACTGTCCGCACTCCAATCGCCACGCAGCATCGGAGCGGCATCGACATGAGCACGACCCAGCGTATCGCGCCAACCGGCCTCACGAAAACGCGAGGAAATCGAGTTTTCCGGACCCGCCACAAACCGCATATTCGAGTGACCATGTTCCAGCAGATAATTGGTCAACAGCTCGCACGAACCATACTGGTCGGAGTCGATCGTCGTGCAGCGCGGATGCGCATACATGGACAGGATGACCGTTCGCACTCCCGGCTGGGGAACAAACTCCTCAAAATCGGGAGCCATGCGGTTCATGTTGAGAATCATGCCGTCGACGGGTCGCTCGACCATGCGGCGCGAGGCATCGGCAAGTGCATAGGGCTTGTCGCCGCCCATCTCGATCATAGTGACGGCAAAATCGTGCTCGCGCGCCGCTTGCATGATACCCTCGAGCGTCGCCAGGTTACCGACACGTGTGATGTTGTACATGCACAGGCCAATAGAACGATACGACCCGCCGCGCAACGCCGCTCCAGCAAAATTGGGACGAAAGCCCAGCTCTTCCATGGCGGCCAGCACACGCTTGCGCGTCTTTTCCGTCACGTTGGGCATACCGTTGACCACGCGAGACACAGTCTGGCGGCTCACGCCAGCGAGCGCCGCAACCTCTGCCGCGCTCGCCGAACGACCATTCCTTGTCTGCTGATCCATGCCTTCCACGCTAACCTGCTTCCCAACTATTCCCCGCGCCCATGGCGCATCGTACATACATTGATAACGTGCTCATGATACCCGAGCCATATACCACAACATGAAAACTTCTGTCAATCAAGACCGCTTACCGAACAAATACAACCGTTCGCGGCTGTTTGAAGTTGTTTTGTTTCTATACATCCCAGCCGGATGTTAACGTGCTCATTGTCAAATGTTCACGTGCTCATTTTGGTTCTAATCATTTTAAGATAGTGTTTATCGGGCTTTTTCACCGCTGAACGCTAACCAGGGAGCCTCCTGAGCGCAAACGCACAATATCGAACAGCGAGACGAGAGGGTGTATGCATATGTCTTTGCTAAACCGCGTACAGCAGCTGCCGAAGGGCTTTGTTTGGGGCGCCGCAACCGCCGCGTACCAAACGGAAGGTTCCACGAAGGTGGCAGGCAAGGGTAAGACCATGTGGGACGATTACCTTGTCGCCCAGGGTCGCTTTTTGCCCGACCCGGCCAGTGATTTCTACAACCGCTACGAGGAGGATATCCGCCTTTCTGCCGAGCATGGACTCAACGCCATTCGTGTGTCCATCGCCTGGACCCGCATCTTCCCCAACGGCGACGATGCCGAACCCCTCGCCGAGGGCGTTAAGCACTACCACGAGCTGTTCGCCTGCTGCAAAAAGTATGGCGTCGAGCCCTATGTGTCCCTGCATCACTTTGACTCCCCCGCCGCCCTGTTCAACCAGGGCGACTGGCTCAACCGCAAGACCGTCGACGCCTATGTGCGCTATGCCGAGTTCTGCTTCCGCGAGTTCCGCGAGGTCAAGAATTGGTTCACCATCAACGAGCTCATCAGCCTCTCGCACTCCCAATACATCCAAGGCAACTTCCCGCCCAACCATCACTTTGATGTGACGAGCGGCATCCAGAGCCAGCACAACGAGCTCGTTGCCCACGCCCGCGCCGTCAACCTGTATAAGGATCTTGACGAGACCGAGCACCTGGGCGGACGCATTGGCATGGTCAACGTCCTGACGCCGGCATATCCTGCCACCGACTCGCCCGCCGACCAGCACGCCGCCGACCTGTACAACGCCTTCTACACCGACTTCATCATGGACGGCGCCTTCCTGGGTCACTACTCCGCGCGCACCCTCTCACTCATCAACGAGATTCTGCGTGCCAACAACGCCACACTTACGGTTGAGGACAGCGACATGGAGGAGCTCGCCAAGGCGGCGCCCCGCAACGATATGTTCGGCCTCAACTACTATCAGTCGGCGTTTATCGCCGCCTACGATGGCGAGTCAACCAACAGCTTTAACGGCACCGGAGACAAGGGCACCTCGTGCTTTAAGTTTAAGGGCGTCGGGCAGCAGGTCGATATGCCGGGTATCCCCACCACCGACTGGGATTGGCTCATCTACCCGCAAGGCCTCTACGACACGCTCAAGCACATCAGCGCCACCTATCCCAACCTCCCCGTCATCTATATCACCGAAAACGGCCTGGGCCACAAGGACCCCGAGCCCGACGCAAACGGCATCGTCGCCGATCCCGAGCGCATCGACTTTGTCGACCAGCACATGGAGAAGGTGCTCCAGGCGCGCGCCGAGGGCGTCGACGTCCAGGGCTACTTTATCTGGAGCCTGCAGGACCAGTTCTCGTGGGCCAATGGCTATAACAAGCGCTACGGCCTGTTCTACATCGACTTCGACACGCAAAAACGCTACATCAAGCAGTCGGCACTCTGGTACAAGGAGCTCGCCGACACTATGGCGGACGCGCAGTAGCGCATCGCCTCGCTTTCCCCCGAGAAGGGAGCGGCCCTATGCGATACAAACCCAGCCGCTCCCCTCTCTCCCCCTGGGACCGGCCCCGCCTGCACCCGGGCTTTTAGCAAGCGGGAGACCATATAGGTTTTCAACGTCCATGCCATTAAGATTTCATGCAAAGAGGAGCGTGAACTATGGAATCGATCGTTAAGTTCTTGGAGAAAGGTCAGCCGTACTTCGACAAGGTTTCTAAGAACATCTACCTTCAGGCCATTAAAGACGGCTTTTTGGCAGCAATGCCCATTATCCTGTCTTCTTCTGTCTTCCTGCTTATTTCGACCCTGCCGGGCGTTGTCGCCACGGTCGGCGGCTTTACGCTGCCCGACTGGTGGAACGTCGACGTCGTGAACTTCTGCAACAAGGTTTACAACTTCACGATGGGCGTCGTGGGCATCATGGTCGCCGGCACCACCGCAAGCGCGCTGACCGGCTCCAAGAACCGCCGCATGCCTGCCGGCAAGGCCATCAACGCCACGAGCACCATGGTCGCCGCCATGTGCGCTATGCTCATCTTGGCCGTTACCCAGACGAGTGCCAAGATCGACGGCGCCGATGTCTCGGTGTTCTTTACCGACAACATGGGCACCAAGGGCCTGCTGAGCTCCTTTGTCGCCGCATTTGCCACGGTCAACATCTATGCCTTCTGCATTAAGCGAGACATCACCATCAAGCTGCCCAAAGAAGTCCCCGGCGCCATCGCCCAGAACTTCCGCGACATCTTCGCCTTCAGCTTCTCCATCCTGTTTGTCGCCGTCATCGACGTTATCTGCCGCACCTGCTTGGCCGTCCCGTTTGCCAACGTCATCTCCACGCTGGTGAGCCCGCTGTTCGCCGCTGCCGATTCCTACGCCGGCCTCGCCCTCATCTGGTTCATGATCCCGCTGTTCTGGTTCATGGGCATCCACGGCCCCTCGGTCGTTAAGCCTGCCCTCAACGCCGCGCTGTTTGGCAACATCACCACCAACCTCGCCACGCTGCAGGCCGGCGGTCACCCCGCCCTCGCCCTGACCGAAAACTTCGGTAACTACATCGGCGAACTCGGCGGCACCGGCGCCACGTTCATTGTCCCGATCATCTTCCTGCTCTTTATGCGCTCCAAGCAGCTCAAGGCCGTCGGCAAAGCCTCTGTCGTACCCGTGATGTTCGCCGTCAACGAACCGCTGCTGTTCGCCGCGCCCATCATCCTCAACCCGTACTTCCTGATCCCGTTCCTGTTTGCCCCCGTGGCCAACGTCCTCATTGGTAAGTTCTTCATCGACTTTTTGGGCATGAACGGCTTTATCTATGCCATGCCGTGGGCACTCCCCGGACCGATCGGCACCTTCATCGACACCAACTTCCAGCCGATCTCTCTGGTCCTGGTTGTCGTCCTGCTGGTCGTTGACTTCTTAATCTACTACCCGTTCTGCAAGGCCTACGACAACGTCCTGTGCAAGCAGGAGGCCGAGACCCTGGCCGAAGAAGAGGCCGAGGAGACCAAGGCCGTCAAGACCGCTGCCGCCCCCGCCGTTGAGGCTCCTGTTGTCGAGACCGCTTCTGCCACTGAGGCCTCCGCAGCTCCGTCCGCCCTTAAGGGCAAGGATCTGAGGGTTCTGGTTCTGTGCGCTGGCGCCGGCACCTCTGCACTGCTCGCCAACGCGCTTAAGGAAGGCGCCGACGAGCTGGGCATCGACATTACCGCCAACGCCGGTGCCTACGGCAGCCACTACGCCATCATGGACCAGTACAACGTCATCGTCCTGGCTCCGCAGGTTCGCACCTATTACAACGAGATGAAGGCCGACACCGACCGCCTGGGCATCACGCTGCTGTCGCCCAAGGGCAAACAGTACATCGACCTCACTAAGGATCCCAAGGGTGCCGTCGCCTGGATCGAGGAAAACCTCGAGGCATAAGACGCTGACACCACCTGCCGCTTGCAGACAATAAATGGCCCGTGCATCGATGTGTGATGCGCGGGCCATTTTGTTTAGACCGCACCCGTCCTCCTGTTCATCTCAATCTGTAACATCTAGCCGAGTTTTTCGGTCCTAGCTGTTACAGATCGAGATGAACGCACAGGCCAAGCCAAAAATCTCAATCTGTAACATGTAGACCGCTTTTGACCGCTTAGATGTTACAGATCGAGACAAACAGATGGGTCAATCCAAT
>CABQLK010000009.1 GCA_902465015.1 uncultured Collinsella sp. | reverse complement strand
GCGCGAACGGTGCGCCTGTTTAGCGAAACTGGTGAAAAATAGATTGACGCTAACACGCGGACATGCTCCTGACCAGGCCGTTCTCCTCGCAGATCCCGATCCACTCCGGCCAGCGGTAGTGGCCGCCCCGGTCCGAGTGGATCGTCGTGCGCGCCCCCGCCGGCCTCGCCGCGCAGGCCTTGAGCAGGCTCGAGTTCGCGAGGCGCTTGTCGGGGTGCAGCCCGATCGACCAGGCGACGGGCATCCCGTCGAAGCAGTCGATGACCGGGCTCAGGTAGACCTTCTCGCCGCCCGGGAGCCTGAACTCGGTGATGTCGGTGAGCCACAGCCGGTTGGGCTCGTCGGCGTGGAAATTCCTGTTCACGAGGTTATCCGGCGCCTTGGAGACCTCGCCGGCGTAGGAGCTGTAGCCCCGGGCGCGCCTCTTGTTGTAGACGACCTCGAGGCCCTCCTCGCGCATCACGCGGGCCACGCGCTTCTCGCTGGCGCGGACGCCCTCGCGGCGCAGGCGCGCCCAGACGGTGCGGTACCCCCAGCACCCCGAGCCCTCGCGGAAGATGCGCACCACGCGGCCGCGTATGTCGGCGTCGCGGTCGCGCGGCGCGGCGACGCGGGGCCTCCAGTACTCATAGGAGCTCTTCGATATCCTCAAGAAACCTGTGATCGAGCGGAGGGGCAGGGCGGTCGCCAGCCTCAATCTCTCGCCGAGCTCGCACTTGCTCCTGTTCGAGATCGAAGCCGGGTCCCACCCTTCCGCTTTTAGGTCGGCCAACACCGCCCTGAGCAGCAGGTTCTCTATCTGGTCCTCGTTGAGCCCGGCGAGCGGGCCGGTCGCGGGCGGGGCGTAGATCGACTTGTCGGGGCCCCAAGCTGGCCTCCCTCCGTGGCGGTTTCCTCGCCACGATTCTACAGCCCCCGCCGGTGTAGCTGCGCGGGAGGTGCCCCGTCGCCCACTTCTTGGCCGCGCCCACCGTGACCCCCGCGAACTCCGCGGCGGCGGTGGGTCCCATGCCGTCCTCCGTCGCCAGGAGGAAGAGCTCGACCTTCTCCCTGCTGTACATGCGAACCTCCAGTCCGGACCGCCCCGCGGTCCAACTTTCTGTCCGCACCCCCAAGCAGTCCGTATTCCACCGCAACTTTGTTTATTTGCCCTTGGGCTTGCTGGCGTAGAACTTCTTCTTTTTGGGCTTGCCGGCAGGGGAGGGTTTGCCGGCAAAGTTGGACTTGCCGTTGCCGGCCTGCGCGTGCGCGGGCACTGCCGCGCGAGGCTTGCGGGCCTCGGGGTTGCGCAGCTCCTCGACACGCTCGGCAATCTCCTCGGCGCTAAAGCCGACCTCGGCCATGGCGTCCTCGATGGGCAGTCGGCGCACGATATAGCAATGATGCACCTTCTGGTTGCGTGCGAAATCCTCGGGGATGGTCTGCGCCGTAATGTCCTGTAGCACCACGCCCGCACGCGCGAGCTTGCGCGTTTCGGGGCGGAAGCCGCGCAGGTTGCAGCTAAAGATGGCGTGGCCGCCCTGTGCGAGCAGGCGCGATACGCCGGCCAAAAGCTCAACATGGTCGCGCTGGACATCCCAGGTGCGGCGGCCCATCTTGGATGAGTTCGAGAACGTGGGCGGGTCGACAAAAATCAGATCCCAGCGGTTGCGCGTCTGGCGCTGGTCGCGAATCCAGGCGAGCACGTCATCGCGCACAAAGTGATGCTGCGGGCCAACAAAGCCGTTCTGGCGCATGTTGCGCTCGGCCCAGTCCAGGTAGGTGTTGGAAAGATCGACCGTCACGGTCTCCTCGACGCCGCCGTCGGCTGCGTAGCAGGTGGCGGTGCCGGTGTAGGCAAATAGGTTGAGGAAGCGGCGCGCCTGCTTGGCGTGCTCGCGCACCAGGTTGCGGGTGACGCGGTGATCCAAGAAGATGCCCACATCCAAATAGTCGTCAAAGTTGACGGCAAAGGTAAGGCCGCCCTCTTCGATGAGCGGCAGACGACGGCGCGCGATGTTGGCGCGCTCGCCCGAGCCACCCTTGCCGGCGCCCTGTTTGCCGTACTGCGAGCCGCCGCGCGAACGCATGCGGGCCTTGGCGTGCACGTGCTCGGCCGGAACATCAAGAATACGCGGCGCGATGGCCAAGATGTCGAGCATGCGGGCCTGGGCAAGCGCGGGGTCGATGGTCTTGGGTGCGGCGTATTCGGCAATGACGAGCCAGCGGCCCGGCGTCTGCGGGCAGCCCTCGTACAGGTCGATGGCGGCGGAGTAGTCGGGCAGGTCGGCATCGTAGACGCGGTAGCAGCTCACGCCCTCGCGCTTGGCCCACTTGCGGCGCAGGCGGGCATTCTTGCGCAGGCGGTTGGCGAACTGCTCAGACTCGGGAATGAGCACGGGCAGCGGCTTGCCGTCGCCCAGGTTGAGCGTGGCGGCAGGTTCGGGCGTGGGAGTATCGGCGGCTTCGTCGTTGGCTTCGTTGGCATCCGCAACCTCGGCCTCGGCATCCGCACTGGTCGCAGCCTCAAACGCTGCGGCGGCGTGGTCGAGCGAAGGCCAAGCCTCAAGAGCCGCCTCCTCGTTATTGGGCATGACGGCGATGGAGCGCGCGGGCTCGGCATGGAGCGCGCGGGCCATAAGGCCATCGCGGGTGAGCGCGGCGACCGGTGCCGAAGCGAGCTCGGGCGCACGGCGCAGCTCGCCGACCAGCGTCATGGCATCGTGCATGAGTGAAAGCGGTGTCTCGGTCGTATCCGCGACGAGGGCGGCACCGGCGACAGTGCCCGCGTGGTCCAGCACGGTGGCGGACTTAGCGGCGCAAAAATCGACAAAGCGCTTGTAGCCGGCACACTTGACCATGCGCTCGGCGGTCTTGCGGGCGGTGGGGTCAATGTCCATGGCCACGATGCGCGCCTGGCGCTCGCGCGCTGCCGCCTCGCGCTCGCGCGCCTCGGCAAGCAGCTGCTCCCACAGAGCGGCGTCGTGTAGCTGCCAGCCCTCAAAGCCCCAGCGCTCGCGTGCGGCGCCCGGGGCGCGGTCGGTCAGAATGTTCACGGCTTCCAGCAACAGGCCGCCGCCGGCGCACGAGGCATCGATTAGCGTGGGAAGGGCTTCATTCTCGTAATCGTCGGCCGTCAACTCGCGCTCGCACAGTGCGGTCCAGCCGACCTGCGCCAGCACCAGGGCGGCGTAGTCGGGGCGCAACACGTGCGCACCCTCGCCGGCACGGGTCGCCGCGGGCGGCAGGCGCTTGAACAGCGGGTCGCCCGAAAGGTCCAGGCTGATGCTCGCGCGGCGCTGGCGCAGCGAAAGCAACAGGTGAACGTCGGGATCGGCAGCGTCGACATCGGCGCGACGGCCCGTGGTCTCGGCCAGACGGTCGCACAGCGCGTCCTTGGCGCGCAGGGCCGAGAAGCGCGTGTTGCGCAGCTGCTCGGTCACGCCGCGGGCGGTGATGGCAATGGTGGCGCCGGGGCGGACGATGTTCTCCCAGGCGATGTCGTAAACGCTATCGTACAGCTCATCGGCATCCTGCGCCTCAAAGCGCCCGAGCACCGCAAACACGCGGCTCGCTAGGCGCGACCACAGACAGGCGCGGTAGCCTTCTTCGAGCTCGCCCTCAAACGTGGCGCGGCCCTTCAGCCGGCGAACATGCGAAAGCCCGAGGCGTTTAAGCTCATCGGCGAGTGCGGACTCAAAGCCCTCGGGGCAGCTTGCGTAAAATTCCATGGGTGACCTCTCTGGTTGCGTCGCTCCATTATATGATGGATGCTTCGTTTACTCTCGCCCCCGAAAGGAACCCATATGATTGATGCGTGCCCCGATTCCGCCGTGCTCTTTTTTGACGTGGACGGCACGCTGACGTCGTTCGATCCCGACAACATGACCGACAAGGACTTTTCGGCGGTTCGCCCCTCGCAGGCGGTCGTCGAGGCGTTTCATCGCCTGCGCGACGCAGGGCACAAGGCATTTATCTGCACGGGTCGTCCCTTGTGGCTGATTGCCGATGGCCTGCGCGCGCTGAACCCGGCGGGTGTCGTTGCCATGGCGGGAGCGACGCTCGAGGTCGAGGGCCGCGTGGTGCATGAGGACTGCTTTGACGAGGACGTTATCGAGGAGCTTGCGCGCCGTATGGCCGCGGCGGGGATTGAGGCCTTTTTCGAGACCAACGTGGCTACTTTTGCCCTGGAACCCGCGGGTGTTGAGCAGTCGTCTCTGATCGGCACTTCTGTGGTGCACAGCACCGAGGAAATGCGCGTCGACGGCCGTCTGCGCGTGGGCAAGGTGTGCCTCAGTGTGCCCAGTTTGGCCCGCATAGCCAACGATGACGGCTTTATCGATCGCGAGTTTGAGCTGTGCAACACCGGTGGTCAGAATCGCGAGCTGAGTCCCAAGGGCATTGACAAGGGCGTGGGCGTGGCGCGAGCGCTGGAATACCTGGGTCGCACCGGCAACGCGCGCACCTTTGGCTTTGGCGATTCCGGCAACGATCTGGGTATGCTCGCCGCTGTCGAGACGGCCGTGGCCATGGGCAACGCCATGCCCGAGGTCAAGGCGGTCGCCGACTACGTGACCGACGATGTCGCACACGACGGTACCGTCACGGCGATGCAGCATTTCGGCCTCATCTAATGAATCCCGAATCCCGCGTTCTGACGTTTGCTCAAACTGCGACTCTTTGCTTTTGCATGCTCAATCGATTTATCAATCCAAACACTGAGGTGTTTATACCGTTCGCCGAGAAGATAAAAAACCGCAGTTCACGCCTTGATAAACGTAGGTAAAGTGTTTAGCAGTTTATCGGCCGTATGCTAACGAAAGGAATCAGGCAGATGGCAATCAAGGTGTTCGCTGACGGTGCAAACCTCGAGGGCATGCTCGACATGTACGAGAACGGCAACGTTCAGGGTTTCACGACCAACCCGTCCCTTATGAAGAAGGGCGGCGTGACGGATTACCGCGCGTTTGCCAAGGAGGTCCTGGCCCATATCACCGATGTGTCCGTCTCGTTTGAGGTCTTTGCCGACGACGTCGAGACCATGGAGGTCGAGGCGCGCGAGATCGCTACCTGGGCCGAGAACGTCTACGTCAAAATTCCGTGCGTGACCACCAAGGGCGAGTCCACCGCCGAGCTGGTCCGCAAGCTTTCCGCCGACGGCATCAAGGTCAACGTCACTACCATCTTTACGCCTACGCAGGTCGATGAGATGGTCGAAGCCGTTGACGCCGAGACGCCGTCCATCATCTCGCTCTTTGCCGGCCGTATCGCCGATACCGGCGTCGACCCCATTCCGTTTATGACGGAGTCGGTCAAGAAGGCCGCCGCCAAGCCCAACTGTGAGGTCCTGTGGGCGTCCACGCGCGAGCTCATCAACATTTACCAGGCCGAGGCCTGTGGTTGCCAGATCATCACGGTGCCCAACAGCATCCTGGCCAAGCGCAAGAACATTGGTCGCGACCCGTACGAGGTCTCGCTCGATACCGTGCGCGGTTTTGCCAAGGATATCGCGGCGCTCGGTTTCCATATCCTGCCGTAGCGCGAACACCGACTGTACCGTGGGCTGCCGGCACGAGCTTGCCAGCAAGTTGGCGATTGGCTTCCATATCCTGCCGTGGGCAAAGGTACCCCCGCCTGCGCCGTGCAAAATTGAGAGTATTCAGCAAGGTAAAGGTCTTTATCAGTTAACCGAAGCATGGAACGGCCCCCGTTTTGGCTCTGACGACGCTAAAACGGGGGCCGTTTTTTTGCTTTTTCGTCTCTGAGGGGCATTCGGAACGGTGGAATTTGCAGAATACTCGCGATTTTGCACGTCGCTACAGGGGGTACCCTTGCTTTGGCGGTTTACTTCCCCTGCACCATGGTGAGCGAGATCTTCTTGCGGTCGCGATCGACCTTTTCGACCCACACCTTGACCGTGTCACCGACGCGCACCACGTCGCTCGGGTGCTTGACAAAGCGGTTGGCCAGCTTTGAGATATGCACGAGGCCGTCCTGGTGCACGCCCACGTCGACGAAGGCGCCAAAGTCCACAACGTTGCGCACCGTGCCCTTGAGTTCCATGCCGGGCTCCAGGTCATCGATGGAAAGCGCCGAGCGGCTAAAGACCACCTCGGGCGCGTCGTCTCGCGGGTCGCGGCCGGGCTTTTTGAGCTCGTTGACGATGTCGATGAGCGTGAGGGTGCCGCAGTCCAGGTCG
Source organism: uncultured Collinsella sp. (assembly GCA_902465015.1). Taxonomy (GTDB): domain Bacteria; phylum Actinomycetota; class Coriobacteriia; order Coriobacteriales; family Coriobacteriaceae; genus Collinsella. The sequence goes on along the minus strand of CABQLK010000009.1, from coordinate 47,574 downwards.
CTTGCCAGCGCCGAGATACTGCCCAGGCGGCGCTCGATGTCGGGCACGCCGCCGCGGCTGAGTTCACTGGCCGCCACACCGGCGCGCTCCAGGACGGATGTGGCCACCTCGTAGCTCTCGGGGTGGACGCTTGTCGCGTCGAGCGGGTTCTTGCCACCGCTGATGCGCAAAAAGCCCGCGGCGTTGAGATATGCCTTGGGTCCCAGCTTGGGGACCTTCTTAAGCTGACGGCGATCGGTAAAGGCGCCGTTTTCCTCGCGGTAGGCCACGATGTTTTTGGCCACGCTCGGCGTGATGCCCGATACGTATCCCAGTAGGCTCGCGCTCGCGGTATTCACGTCGACGCCTATGTGGTTGACGACGTCCTCCACCACGTGGCCCAGAGTGCGCGAGAGCTCGGCCTGGTCAAGGTCGTGCTGGTACTGGCCCACGCCGATAGACTGGGGCGGAATCTTGACGAGCTCTGCCAGCGGGTCTTGCAGGCGACGGCCCAGGCTCATGGCGCCACGCACGGTGACGTCCAGGTCGGGATATTCCTGGCTGGCGAGCTCGGAGGCGGAGTACACCGACGCGCCGGCTTCGTTAACGATGGTGTAGCGAAGGCTGGGCGCCTGCTCGGCAATGAACTCCGAGACGACTTCCTCGGTCTCGCGGCTGGCGGTGCCGTTGCCGATGACGATGGTGTTGACGCTGTCCTTTTTGACGAGGCGGGCGAGCTCGCGCTTGGTGCCGGCGACGTCGTGGCGCGGCTTGGTGGGATAGACCACGCCGTGGTCGAGCAGCTTGCCGGTCTCGTCCATGACGGCGACCTTGCAGCCGGTGCGGTAGCCCGGATCGAGTGCAAGCACGCGGGCGCCGCGCACGGGGCGTGCCGAGAGCAGGCCCTCGAGATTCTTGGCAAAGACGTTGATGGCCTCGGTCTGGGCGCGAACGGTGAGCTTAGCACGGGCCTCGCGCTCCAGCGAGGGAGCCATGAGGCGCTTGTAGCCGTCGGCGATGGCGGCATCGAAGATGGGAGCAAACACGCCCTGGCGTCGGGGCCAACGGCTGCCGAGGCGTGCCGTGGCGGCAGCGCCGTCGACGTTCACGCGCACGCGGAGCTTGCCCTCGCGCTCACCGCGGTCGATAGCCAGCACACGGTGGTTGGGTATACGGCGCAGCGGCTCGTCAAAGTTGTAGTAGGGCTCGTAGGGGGTCTTCTCGGTGGGGTCGGTGGCCTCGACGACGATGTCGGCGGTGTTTTGCGTAAAGGCGCGCAGGTCGGCGACGTTCTCGGGATCCTCGGCCACCGTCTCGGCCACGATGTCGGCGGCGCCGGCGAGCGCCTTCTCGGGCGTGTCGAAGCCGGCCTCCTCGTTGACGTATGCCGCGGCGGCGTCGAGCGCGCTGCCCTTGGCCGAGGCCTGCATGATGATCATGTTGGCGAGCGGCTCCAGGCCTGCCTCGCGGGCCTTCTGCGCGCGGGTCATGCGCTTTTTGCGGTAGGGCTTGTAGAGGTCCTCGACGCGCTGGAGCTGCGTGGCCTTGCGAATCTGCTGCTCGAGTTCGGACGTGAGCTTACCCTGGGCGTCGATGAGCAGAATGACGTCTTCCTTGCGCTGCTCAAGATTGCGCAGGTAGGACAGGCGCTCGTCGAGTGCGCGCAGAGCGACATCGTCCATGCCGCCCGTTGCTTCCTTGCGGTAGCGCGAGATAAAGGGAATGGTGTTGCCCTCGTCGATGAGCTTGACGGCCGCCTCGACGTTGGCGGCCTTAAGGTTGAGCTCGCGCGCGAGCTGGGCGATAAGATCCATGAGACTCCTTGCGTTTGAGGTGCGTTTGCAGCACAGGGCTACCAAGGATACCACCCGTCCCAAAAGACTGTTTTGGGGCCGCGCCATGAAAACGGCCTATCTACTACGTTTGAACCGTATGGGTCGACCATCTCCCGGTTTTCCGAAAATACGCAACCGGTCTACCTGCGGTTTTTATTTCGCGAAATTTGGCATGGTTGAGGGTGGTCGGCTAAACGTAGTAGATAGGCCCATTTCGTGGCGAACGAATCAAGCCGAGGCGCATAATAGCCCCCTGCCCCAGAAAAATCGTCGGCAAGGTAGCAAAATGCCCCACGGGCAGGAGGCTGCTCGCGGGGCAAAGAAGAGGGGCTTATTGGTGGCGGACCGAGGGGCTCGCATGGGGCTTCTGCCGCGGTCGCTCTTAAGGCATTACAGCTCAACGAGCTGGCCGGTCTCGGCGGCCTCCTTGATGGCGTTGAGAAGCGTGAGCGTCTTGACGTTATCGGCGGGGGTCACGACGGGCTCGACCTCGCGGCGGACAACCTTCACAAAGTGCTTGAGCTGCATCTTGTGCGGCAGTGCCGGGTCCACGGCCGGAATCTCCATCTGCAGCGGCTTGTGCCAGTTAGAGGCGTCGTCGTAGGAGAACTGGTGCAGGCGGGGCAGCGAAAGGGCGCCCTTGGTGCCGCCGATAAAGTAGGCGTCGGCGTCGAAGGGGCGGTACTGCGGATCCTCGCGAGCGGTCGCCTCCCAGTTCCAGGGGCTGGCGGTGGCGTCAGAGATGGTCATGCTCGCGAGCGCGCCGTCGGCAAAACGGACGTTGACCACGGCGGAGTCCTCGGTCTCAAAACCGCGGGCGGCGCTGGACTGCATGCCCTGGACGGCGACGGGTTCGCCCAGCAGGTAGCGGAGCAGGTCGACGTCGTGGACCAGGTTGACCAGGATCGGGCCGGCACCCTTCTTGCGGCGCCACTCGACATCGAAGTACTCGTCGTTCTTATAGATCATGTAGTGGAAGCTCGACACGGTGAGCTTGCCCAGTTCGCCGGACTCGATGATCTCCTTGGCCTTGTTGACGAAGGGGTTATGGCGACGGTGCTGACCCACGAGCACGGGCACGCCGGCGGTCTCGGCCTCGGCGGCGAAAGCCTGGGCATCCTCCAGGTCGTTGGAGATCGGCTTTTCGACCAGCGGCACGATGTTGCGCTTCACGGCCTCGCGGGCAACGCCCAGGTGCAGGTCGTTGGGGGTGGCGATGATGACGGCCTCGGGCTTGACCTCGTCCATCATCTGAGCGGGATCGGTGTAAAACGGCACGCCGGCGGCCTCGGCCGTGGCGCGGGCGCCCTCGAAGGCGTCGGCGATGGCGACGAGCTCGGCCTCGGGCTCCTCGGTGACAAAGCGGATGTGGTTGCGGCCCATGGCGCCGGCGCCGATAACGGCAATGCGGACGGGGTTGAGCTCAGACATTTCGACTCCTTAATACTGGTGACCGGTGGAATGCGACAAAGGGGCTGTCCCTTTGTCGCATCGGTAAAACTAGGCGGACTTCTTCTTGCTGTCGGAGACCATCATGTAGACGGTGAGCACGACGGCGATGGCGGCGATCACAATAGCGCCGTAGAAGGACTGCTGGTAGGCGGCGCTGCCGGCCTCGGCGTGATACAGCACGGCGGTGATGGGCTGGCTGATCCAGGTGGAAGCGGCGTAGCCCAAAAACATGATGCCGTAGTTGACGCCGATGTTGCTGGTGCCAAAGGCGCCACCGGTGAGCGGCGGGTAGATGACGAGCAGAGCGCCAAAGCTAAAGCCGAGCAGGGCGAGCGCCACAAAGAACATGCTCTGCGTAAAGCTCATCGACATGATGACGAGGGCGACGATGGTGACGACAAGGCTGATGAGCAGCGACTTATAGGCGCCGAGCTTGTCGATGATCTGGCCAAAGGACAGACGACCAACCAGGTTGGCACAGGTGTTGACGGAGACGACCACGCCGCCGAGGGCGACGGCCGCGGCGCTCGTGGGGTCGGCGAAGAGCTGGACGGCGGCGATGGAGGCAACCTTGCCGACGAGCAGGGTGCCTGCGGTGGCGGCAAAGGCGAAGGTGACGATAAGGACCCAGAAGCGCGGGGTCTTGACCATCTCGCCCGGGGTGAGGTCGCCGAAGGTGCCGGCATGCGCGCCGCCCTTGGGGGCCTCGAAGCCCTCGGGCAGCCAGCCGGCCTCGGGGGCCTTCAGGAACAGGGCGGAGGCGGCGATCGTCACAAAGAAGATGACGCCGAGTGCCTTGAGGGCGCCAAAGATGCCCAGGCTCGGGATGAGCAGCGAGGCGAGCACCGGGGACAGCACAGCGGGGCCGGCGGTCGAGGCTGCCAGGGTGATGCCGGAGGCGAGACCCTTCTTGTCGATGAACCACTTTTGACCGGTGGTGAGCGCGGGGTTGTAGCCCAGGCCGTTGCCGATGGCGGCGACGAGCGAGAACCACAGGTAGAACTGCCACGGCTCGGTGACGGTGCCGGACATGAACCAGCCCAGGCCGTAGCACACGGCGGCAGCGATAACGACGTTGCGCGGGCCGATCTTATCGGAGATGCGGCCGGCGAAGATGCCCGTCACGGCCATGATGGTCTGAAAGACCGGGAAGGCCCAGGTAAGGGCGCTGGACCACTCGGGGTAGACGGCGAGCAGGTTCTTGCTCACGACGGAATACAGCGCGATGGAGCTGATGAAGAACATGGTGACGCACGCGGCGGAAAGCACGACGGCGCGACCCTTGTTGGAGTTGGTGGAAGCCATTGGACTCTTTCTAGTCGATACGGGGGAGGAGCGGGCGTGTCCGCGGGCCTCCCTGTTAGGTTGGTTTACTGGTCAGTCGGCTTGGCGACGCCGGACTCATCGGACCAGAGCTCGACACCCTTGTTCTTAAGGTAGTTGTCGGCATAGGCGCGACGGCCGCCGGGTTTGGCGGTGAGGTCGCCCATCATGTTGGAGAAGCCGCCGTCGACCTTGATGGCGTCGCCGGTGGTAAAGTCCGAGCGCTTGGACGCCAGGAACATGACGGCGTTGGCGATATCGCTGACCTCGCCGATGCGGCGCGTGGCGATCAGGCGGCTGCGGCTCTTTTCGACCTCGGGGTCGGCGTAGAAGTTGGCCGACATCGGGGTCTTAACGAAGCAGGGCTCGACGCAGTTGGAGCGGACGCCGTAGGGGCCCCACTCGGCGGCGAGCATCTTGGACATCATGTTGACGCCCGCCTTGGTGGAGCTGTACACGCCCGAGAACGTCTCGGGGGAGTGGCTGGCGACGGTCGAGATGTGCACCAGGCGGCCCTGGCCGGCCTTGATCATCTCGCGACCAAAACGCTGCGAGGTGATGAAGTAGCCGGTGAGGTTGACGTTGAGCACCTGCTCCCAGTCGCTCAGCGGCAGGTCCTCCATGGCGGCGAAGCGCAGGATGCCGGCGGTGTTGACGAGAACGTCGACGCGGCCGAAGTCGGCGATGGTGGCGTCGACGGCAGCCTGAACCTCGGCCTCGTCGGTGGCGTTCATCTTGTAACCCTCGGCATGGATGCCAAACTCAGCGGCGAGGTCGGCGGCAGCGGCCTTGACCTTCTCTTCGTCCAGGTCGAGCAGGACGACGTTGGCGCCGTTGCGGGCGAACTCGCGGCAAATCTCGACGCCCATACCGCCGAGCGCGCCAGTCACGGCGCAGACATCGCCCTCGAGCTTAAGCCAATTGCTCATAGGAACTTCCCTTCTTGTGCCTCCCGGTGGGTCGCTCCCATTAATCGACCCACGTGGTTTTCGCTGGTTATCGTATGCTTTGCATTTGCGCAGGCGAATTGCATATTTGTTAGAATGGCGTTAACTGTAGGTTTACACCGTGCGATGCAGTTTTTTCTCAATTGAGCGCGTGACCTGCCAAAACGACCCCCTTCGGTAGTTCATTGCCATGCGTCTGGAAACAGGAGATTGACGTGTACGATCGACGACTCGAGGCCATATCGGCCGCCGCGGAGCTGGGAAGCTTCTCACGGGCGGCGGCAAAATTGCACGTGTCGACTCCGGCGCTCGTCAAACAGGTGTCGGGATTTGAGGCCGAGTTTGGCATCATGCTGTTCGAACGCTCGCACTCGGGCGTTAAAGTGACGCCGGCCGGCGCCCTGCTGGTGGACGACGCGCGCTCGATCATGCGGCAGTCCGAGGACGCGCTGCGCCGTGCCAGACGCGCGGCGGGCGATGGCGGTGCCGTGCGTCTGGGCGTGTCGATGATGTGCCCGGGGCGCCAAACGCTGTCGATGTGGTCGGGCGTACACGAGCTGGAACCGTCGCTGCGATTTGAGATCGTGCCGGTAAGCGACCTCTATGACGAGCGCGAGACCGTCATGCGCAGCCTCGGTCGCGAGGTCGATGTGGTGCAGTCGAGTTTTTCGACCCCACGCTGGGGCGACGCCTGCCAAAAGCTTCGCATCGTTAACGTGCCGTTTTATATCGACCTGCCGCGCACGAGCCCGCTGGCGCGCAAGACGCGCATCACAGTTGCCGACTTAGAGGGCATGCGCCTGCGCGTGCTCCGTCACGGCAACGACGCTATGGACAGTCTGCGTATCGATCTGTTGGCCGACGGCGGCGTAGACGTGATCGACGTGGACAGCTTTGACTTTGCGCTCTTTAACGAGGCAGAGGAAAAGGGCGACGCGGTGCTCACCTGCGGCGCATGGTCGGGGGTGCACCCGGCCTTTGTGGGCGTGCCGTTCCTGTGCGGGCGAGAGGTGCCGGTCTTTTTGCACTATCCGCTCGAGCCCACCCTCCAAGTACAAAAATTCGTCAACGCCATGGCCCAACTCCTCAAGTAGCCAAAAGAGTCCCGTCCCAAATTAGCTACCCTTTGCTACGGGTTTAGCGGTCCTCGCGTTGCGGCCCGGCTGCCTCGGCTGTCTTTGCGCGGTTCTTGTCGATGTACATGTTTTTGTCGGCCTGGGAAAAGAGCTCGCGCATCGTAGGCGGTTCATCAAAATCACTGGAAAGCGCGTAGCCCACCGCATAGCTGATAGGCATGTCGGGGTGAGCTTCGGAATGCTCGTTCACGTTCGCACGAACCCGAGCGAGAAAGGACTCAACGGCAGCTCGATCGGCATCCCACAGCACCGCGATGAACTCATCGCCGCCGTCGCGGCCCACAAAGCAGGTCTCCGACGCCACGCGCCCCAGCTGCTGGGCAAAAGAACGGATATATTCGTCGCCCTTCTCGTGACCAAAGCTGTTATTGACCGTATGCAGATTGTTAAGATCGAAGACGCACAGCGCAACGGGCGCTTCAGCGGAAACGGGATGCTCCTGCCCCAAGATCTCCTCGCACTTGTTCTTGTTGGGCAGTCCTGTGGCTTCGTCAAGATAGACTTTGTTCTGCAGCTCGCGATTGAGTGCGGCAGTGCGCACCGCGCGAACAAGTTCGACCGCAAAGGTCGCCACTAAGCCCACGATGTCGATAATCACCAAGCCCTCGAGATAGTTGAGCGCCGACGCCTTCTCCTGAGAGTAGTCCTCTGCGAGTCGCGTAGCATCGTCGCAAATGCCAAAGAACTCCTCACTCATGGCGATGATGTCGGTGTTCTCGTAGCCGACTTCGCGCACGCGGATGATCTCGGTGCGAAGCTTGTCAAAATAGCTCGCGAGTTCGGTCATCTTTGCCTGATACTCATCGTCATCCAGACGGACGAGATTGAGGTCGTCGCTTCCGTAGCGCAAACCATTAATGTATGAATCTACGGCTCTGAGCAGGTCATCTCGAGGCTGGCCTGCATCCTCGAGCTTAACGATTCGCTGCGTGGTGCCGCGCACCAGACCGGCGTAGTTGACCACGCGCGCCGTGCCCTGGATATCGGAGACGAGCAGCATAACATTGATGAAGAAGATGAGAACTGCCGTGAGCACCATCATGAGCAGGCGCACCGCCCGGCTGGCCTTCTTGGCAACAGAAGTATTCACAAGTTCACTCCCCTAAATGACAAAAGAACAGGTAGCACGCAGTGTGCTGAAATTCATGGGTGGTTAACTCTACCATATGGGCCAGCAGCCTCAAACTGCAGCAGACGCTCGTCCAAATTGGCGTGACGTTTGCCTTGTTGTTCTTGACCTGGCCGCGCTATCGGACATGCTTCTGGTCTTGGATCACCATGGGAAAGCTCATCCCGTTTTGTGCGTCTAGAGTGGGATGCGGCTTCCCAAAGGTGCCGTTAGGGGAAATCACATCCCGGTTTACTCCCTTGAAATGGGATGCCGTTTCCCGGAGGGGGTCCAGCGGGAAACGGCATCCCATTTTGGGCCCGAAAAGTGGGATACGGTTTCCGGCCGGCATGAAAAAAGCCTCCGCAGCTCGTGTGGCTGCGGAGGCTTTATTCGTTGCGGTGCATTGTGTTTGGGTCGTTGAGATGAGTCGATTTGCCCCGAAAGAGGAGGGCATTGACCTTAGGGTCATGCCCGACGAATGAGCGGCAAATCGGCCATCTCGGCGAGCCGAACTACTCCAGCTCAAACGCTCCGGTATAGAGCTGGTAGTAGTACCCATGCTTGGCGATCAGCTCGTCGTGGTTGCCGCGCTCGATGATACGACCGTGGTCCAGGCAGATGATCGCGTCGGAGTTGCGCACGGTGGACAAGCGGTGCGCGATGACAAACGTCGTGCGGCCTTCCATGAGCTTGTCCATGCCCGCCTGCACGATGGCCTCGGTGCGGGTATCGATGCTCGACGTGGCCTCGTCCAGGATCATCGCCGGCGGATCGGCGACGGCAGCGCGTGCGATCGAGATCAGCTGGCGCTGGCCCTGCGACAGCTGTGCGCCGTTGCCGGTGAGCATGGTGTCGTAGCCGTCGGGCAGGCGGGTGATAAAGTCGTCCGCGCCCGCGAGCTTTGCCGCCGCGATGCACTCCTCGTCGGTGGCATCCAGGTTGCCGTAGCGGATGTTATCCATCACAGTGCCGGTGAACAGGTTCACGTCCTGTAGCACGACGCCCAGCGAGCGGCGCAGGTCGGCCTTGCGGATCTTGTTGACGTTGATGCCGTCGTAGCGGATCTTGCCGTCGGCGATGTCGTAGAAGCGGTTGATGAGGTTGGTGATGGTCGTCTTACCGGCACCGGTGGCGCCGACAAACGCGACCTTCTGGCCCGGCTTGGCAAACACGGACACGCCGTGCAACACCTCGTGGTCGGGCGTGTAGCCAAAGTCGACGTTGTCCATGACCAGGTCGCCGCGCAGCGGTACGTACTCGATCTCGCCGGTTGCGCGGTGCGGATGTTTCCATGCCCACATGCCGGTGTGGTGGTCGGCCTCCTCGAACTCCCAGGTCTCGGGGTTCACCTGCGCGTTGACGAGCGTCACGTAGCCTTCGTCGGCCTCGGGCTTCTCGTCGATGAGCTCAAAGATACGGTCGGCGCCGGCGAGGCCCATGACCACGGCGTTGATCTGCTGCGAGATCTGGCCGATCTGTCCGCAGAACTGCTTGGTCATGTTGAGGAACGGCACCACGACGGCGATGGACAGCGCCATGCCCGAGATGCTCAGGTTGGGCACGCCCAGCGCCAGGAAAATGCCGCCGGCAAGGGCCACCAGCACGTAGAGCAGGTTGCCCAGGTTCATAAGGATAGGCATGAGGATGTTGGCGTACATGTTGGCCTTTTGCGAGACCTCGAAGAGCTTTTCGTTGCGCTCGTCAAAATCGGCCTCGGCGGCAGACTCGTGGCAGAATGCCTTGACGACCTTCTGGCCGTTCATGACTTCCTCGATATGGCCCTCGACAACGCCGAGCTCGGTCTGCTGCGCAATAAAGAAGCGCGCGGAGTTGGAGCCGAGCAGCTTGGTCATAAAGGTCATAAAGGCGACGCCCGCCACAATGACCAGGCACATCCAAACGCTGTAGTACAGCATGATAAAGAACACCGTGACGATGACGATGGTCGTCATGAGCAGGTTGGGCAGCGACTGGCTGATCATCTGGCGCAGCGTGTCGATGTCGTTGGTGTAGTGGCTCATGATGTCGCCGCGCTGGTGCGTGTCGAAGTAGCGAATCGGCAGGTCCTGCATGCGGTTGAACATCTTCTCGCGCAGCTTCTCGAGCGAGCCCTGCGTGACGATGGCCATGGCACGGTTCCAGAACAGCGAGGACAGGATGCCGACGCCGTAGATGCAGGCGAGGGTGGTCACGAGCTGCAGAATCTTGGGCTGCGCGGTCGTCCAGTCGCCCGACTGCCACGATTCGCTAATGATCTGCAGGGCGCTCTGAAGGAAGGTCGCGCCGATGGAGTTGATGATGGCGCAGAGCACCACGCCGACGACGACGAGGGGCAAAAGCACGGGGTAGAAGCCAAAAAGCGTCTTGATGAGGCGCGACATGGTGCCGCCCTTGCGGTTGAGCGCGCGCTCGGCGGTCGTTGCCTTACTCATGTGCCTCGCCTCCTTCCTGGGTCTGAGCTTGCGTTGCGGATGCATCGGTGTCGGCCTCGACGGCCCCTTCGCCCTCGGCAGACATCTTGTTTTGCGAGGTAAAGGTCTCGCGATAGATCTCGCTCGTCTTAAGCAGCTCGTCATGGTTGCCGATCTGCGCGATACGGCCGCCCTCCATGACGATGATGCGGTCTGCGTCCTGTACGGAGCTGATGCGCTGGGCGATGATGAGCTTGGTCGTGTTGGGCAGATAGCTTGCCAGCCCTGCGCGGATCTTGGCGTCGGTCTTGGTATCGACGGCGCTGGTGGAGTCGTCCAGGATCAAGATCTTGGGGCGACGCAGCAGGGCACGCGCAATGCACAGGCGTTGCTTCTGACCGCCGGAAACATTGGAGCCGCCCTGCTCGATCCAGGTGTCGTAGCCCTTGGGGAAGCCGTCGACAAACTCGTCGGCGCAGGCCAGATGCGCGGCCTCGCGGACCTCTTCGTCGGTGGCGTTCGGGTCGCCCCAGCGCAGGTTCTCGGCAATCGTGCCGCTAAACAGCACGTTTTTCTGCAGCACCATGGCCACCTGGTGGCGCAGGGCGTCCAAGTCGTAGTCGCGCACATCCACGCCACCCACGCGCACGGTGCCTTCGGTGGCGTCGTACAGGCGGGCAATGAGGTTTACGAGCGTGGACTTGGCCGAGCCGGTGCCGCCGATGATGCCGATGGTCTCGCCGCTCTTAATGTGCAGGTCGATATCATCGAGCGCCTGGCGTTTCGCATGCGCGGAATACTTAAAGCTCACGTGGTCAAAGTCGATAGAACCGTCGGCAACCTCGAGCACGGGCTCGGCGGGATCAGCGATCGTGGGCTCGGCGGCAAGCACCTCGGTAATGCGGTGCGCCGATTCGTCGGCCATGGTCACCATGACAAAGATCATCGACAGCTGCATCAGGCTCATGAGGATCTGGAAGCCATAGGTAAAGATCGAGGAGAGCTGGCCCACGTCGAACAGCGTGCCCTGGCTCGTGATGATGAGCTTGGAGCCCAGGTAGATGATGACGACAAACGCGCCGTTGACGCAGATGTTCATCATGGGGTTGTTAAAGGCGAGCAGCTTCTCGGCGCGGGTGAAGTCCATCTGGACGTCGCGTGCGGCGGTCGCGAACTTCTCCTTCTCAAAGTCTTCGCGCACGTAGCTCTTGACCACGCGCATGCCGGTGACGTTTTCCTCGACGGACTCGTTAAGGGCGTCGTACTTGTGGAACACGCGCGAGAAGATGGGACGCACCTTAAAGATGATAAAGAACAGCCCAAAGCCCAGCAGCGGAATGATGACCAGGTAGACCATGGCGACGCTGCCGCCCATGATAAATGCCATGGTAAAGGCGAAGATCAATACCAGCGGCGCGCGCACGGCGATACGGATGATCATCATAAAGGCCTGCTGCACGTTGTTGATATCGGTGGTCAGGCGCGTGACGAGCGAGGAGCTCGAGAACTCATCGATGTTGGCAAAGCTGAACGTCTGGATCTTGTAGAACAGGTCGTGACGCAGGTTCTTAGCGAAGCCGCAACTCGCATGGCTGCAGGTGACGCCGGCAGCGGCGCCAAAAGCAAGCGACGTCAGCGCGATGAGCACCAAAAAGCCCGCGGTGGGAAGCATCTCGGCTACGGTGGCGCCATCTTTGATGGCGTCGATCAGGTTGGCGGTGATAAATGGAATCAGCATCTCGCAGAGTACCTCGCCAAGCACGAGCAATGGCGTGGCAACGGTGACTTTCATATAGTCGCGGATGCTGCCCATGAGGGTTTTAATCATCCAGTTCCTCCCAGGTTACACGGATTTTATCGAGCATTTCGGCGAGGTCCTCGCGCTCGTCGTGGGTGAGTGCGCTAAAGGCCCGTTCTCTAAAGCGGATGCGGGCCGCCTGGTCGATGCGGGCGTTTTCTCGGCCGGTTTCAGTCAGGCGAATGGTGAGTTGCCGGCGATCCTTGGGGTTACGGCTGCGCTCGATGAGGCCGTTGAGCTCGAGCTTGGACAGGATCTCAGAAAGCGACCCCGGCTTGAGGTCGAAGTGCATGCCGAGTTCCTGCTGCGACATCTCGCCGCCGGGTTGCTTGGCCAGCAGGCAGATGATGGGCGCCTTGCCGGACACGCCTCCGCCATGAAAATGCATGTAATGGCCGCAAAAGCCCAGGCCGCTCAGGATGCGCTTGGCAAGCTTGTCTTCCGAGTTAACCGCTTCGGGTACATCCGCCGGCTGTGACGGGTCGCCGCCGGGCTCGTGCGAACAAAGGCTAAGAGGTTCATCGCACATGAATTAGTGCTGCTCCTTTCTTTAGTTAGGTAGAGGAATTGTTTTGTGCCTAACCAATTTAGGAGCGTGAGAAATCAATGTCAAGGTACCAAACTTATAGTTACGGCGTTTTACCAAACGCCGTAACCGCTCGACGCTGCAAGCGTTCCTAAGCGGCAATCTGACGTTCAATCGTCGGGCATGGCCACAAGGCCTATGCCCCCATTTCCGAAACCTTTCCGCAACAATGTGGCCTCCGCGGCGCCAGCGCCCGCTCACAACGTCCCCTGCGCTACACTTAGTCGCACTGTGGCGCTGCTGTGCCGCGCCCGAACTAAGGGGGGACTCTCATGAAGAACACTCAGCTGCTGCTGATCAACGATATGTGCGGCTACGGCAAGGTCGCGCTTTCCGCCATGCTGCCGGTGCTGTCGCACATGGGCTACCGTATCCATAACCTGCCGACGGCGCTCGTTTCCGATACGCTCAACTACCCCAAGTTCTACATCCACGACACCACCGAGTACGTGCGTCAAAGCCTCGCTATCTGGGAGGAGCTCGGCTTTGAGTTCGACGCCATCTCGACCGGCTTTATCGTGACCGAGGAAGAGACGCGTATCATCTCGGACTTTTGCCACCGCCGCGCGCAAAAGGGCACCAAGGTGTTCGTCGATCCCATCATGGGCGACAACGGCAAGCTCTATGCGGGCGTGCCCGAGTCCACGATTGGCCTTATGCGGCATCTGCTGGAGTGCGCAGACTACGCGGTGCCCAACTATACCGAGGCATGCCTGCTCACCGATACGCCTATCGCCGAGCAAATCACGCCCGACGAGGCCCGCGCCCTTGTGGACGCCGTGCGCGAGCTGGGTGCCAAGTCGGTGGTCATTACGAGCGCCGTGGTCAATGGCACGAACGCGGTTATCGGTTACGACCATGTGGCGGGGGAGTACTTTACGATTCCCTTTGAGCTCATTCCGGTTTATTTCCCGGGCACGGGCGACACGTTCTCGGCGGTGCTCGTCGGCCGCGTTATGGCCGGTTGGAGCCTTCAGCGCGCGACGAGCGATGCCATGCGCGTGGTAGCGGAGCTTATCGAGCGCAATGCCGACCAAGAGGACAAGTCGGCCGGCCTTCCCATCGAGGCCTGCCTGGATGTGATCGACCATGAGTAACGCTGGCGAGAACGGCGCTAGGCCTGTGGGCGGGGGCAAGCCGCTCGGCGCGCCGCGTGGAAAGCGTCCACGTATCCGCGTGAGTTGCGTGGACCAGTTGGGCACATGCCGCTGCCATCACGGGCATAAGCCGGGCGACGTTTTTGACTTCGACCGAGATCGCGGCAAGATGTGCGCCATGGCCTGCCATGTGGGCTTTCCCTATATCGATATCTTGCGCTATGGCGGAACCGTGCCCGGCAACGAGCCTGGTACGGCAAAGTTCTGCTGTCCCGAGGTCGATACGCTGAACGTCTGGCTTGCCGAGATCGTCGACGAGTAGTCGAGCGCAATGTGACAAAGGGACAGTTCTTTTGTCACATTCGCCGGTGGTGCCCCTTCTATTATGCTTGTAATCTCAAATCTCTGCATTTCATCCGATTTTAGGTTCTAAAAATTCTGCGTTTCATCGATAATCAAGCGTATAAAACTTTGCATTTCATTTGATGACACTGAGGGGAGAGCCTATGCTGCGCAGGAAAATAGCTGCAGAGCTGGAGCGCTGGCTGAAGTCTGCCGAGCAAAAGGCCTTATTCATTACGGGTTCTCGCCAGATTGGCAAAAGCTATTCGATTCGCGCATTTGGCAAAGCCAACCATGCAACCTACATCGAGCTTAACCTCATGGAAAATCGCCAGGCAAAAGATGCTCTTCTCGAGGCGCGGGATGCCGATGATTTCATCAGCAGGGTGACGCTTCTTTCGGGAAAGTCGATTGCACCAGGCAAAACGCTCGTGTTTATCGATGAGGTCCAAGAGGCCCCCGACATCATGACGATGGCAAAGTTCCTTGTTGAGGACGGGAGGTGCCGCTGGGCGTTTTCGGGGTCAATGCTCGGGACCCAGTTCAAGGGCGTCAGGTCCTATCCCGTGGGGTATGTCCACGAGCTTAGGATGTTCCCGCTCGATTTTGAGGAGTTTTGCTGGGCAATCGGGGTGAGCGAAGGGGCTCGCCAAACGATACGCGACGCGTGCATCAACGAGAAGCCCATTCCTGGTTACATTCATGACGCGATGATGGCAAACTTCAGGACCTATACCGTTGTCGGCGGAATGCCAGAGGTCGTGCAGCGTTTCCTTGACACGCAGGGCGACCTTGCCTCTGTTCGTCAGCTGCAGTCAGAGCTCAACGAACAGTACCGGCGGGATATCTCCAAGTATGCAAGCGGGCGAGCCCTGCAGGTGCAGAGCATCTACGATCAGCTCCCTATTATGCTCGAGGGCGAAAACAAGCGCTTCGTGCTCAATTCCATTGACCCCAAGGCTCACTACGAGAAGTATCAGCGAGATTTTGTATGGCTTGTCGATGCCGGCGTTGCTCTCAAAGCCGATATCGTAACCGAGCCAAAATCGCCCCTGCTCAAGACGGCACGGCCATCGCAGTTCAAGCTATATCAATCGGATACGGGCATGTTGATGGCGCGCTACCCCGTTGGAGTCGCCCAAGCGGCGTATCTTGATAGCAAGGAGCCCAATCTGGGCGGCATTTACGAAAACGTGGTGGCCCAGCAGCTGGCTGCCCAAAATCGCCAGCTTTACTACTATCAGACAAAAAAGCGCGGTGAAGTGGACTTTGTGGTCGATGGACCGGATGGGACGGCTGTTCCGATCGAGGTTAAATCGGGCTCCTATTACCACGCGCACGCTGCGCTCGGTCATGTGCTTGATACGGCTGAATATGGCGTAAGGCTCGGGATTGTTTTCTCGAGAGGCAACGTTGAGCGCAACGGAGCGGTTCTCTATTTGCCGCTATATGCGACCTGGGCCCTTTCGGATGTTTTGGGCGACTCCTGCGCCGAGGGGATAAAGCTGGAGGTCAAGCCGGTCTAGGGCCAGTCCCGGATGTGACAAAGGGACAGTCCCTTTGTCACATTCATGAGTGTGGATTTTCTCCCGCCGAGATAACGAGCGTGGATTTTCTCCCGTTTAGAGCGCACTCGAACGCTCAAAGTGGGAGAAAATCCACGCTCTTTTTTCATGTCGGAGATTATCCGCGCTCGTTTCGCGCCGAAGGCGTGGCCCGCGGCCTCGCTTGCCTACAGCTGCTCGAGCATAGCGGTGCAACCGGCGAGTACATCGCGGTAGGTGGCGTCGAAATTGCCGGTGTACCAGGGGTCGGCCACGTCGCCGGGGCGCTCGGCCCAATCGAGCAGGCGCGTAATCTTGCCGTCGGGGTCGTCGCCAAAGATGCGACGCAGGCCACGCGCGTTCTCGGCATCCATATAGACAATGTGATCCCAGTCGCCATACTCCGCGCGACGCACCTGGCGGGCACGGTGCGCAACGACGGGAATCCCGACTTCACGCAGCTTGGCGACCGTGCCATGATGCGGCGGGTTGCCGATCTCCTCAGTTGAGGTCGCAGCGGAGTCAATGACAAACTCGCCCATGCGCCCAGCGCGGTGCACCAGCTCGGTAAACACCGACTCGGCCATCGTCGAGCGACAGATATTGCCGTGGCAGACAAAGAGAACGCGGTGGACGGGCTTTGGACTATTCATGACCAGCTCTCTCCAAACGAAGCCAAGTACGACGCATTATCGAACGGCGTCCCTAGGCCCTGACGATGCCAGCGAGCGCGACAGGTTCATGCTGGGAATCTCGATAATGCGCCAGAACGCAACGGAGACGAGCATGCTTGCGGGCAGCGAGACCGCGGCAATCGCGAGCGGGTCGACAATCCCGAGCCTGGGCAGCAGGGCAACGAGCGCACCGATGACAATGGCGTGGGTAAGGTAGAGGCTGTACGACACCTTTCCCAAAAAGACCATGGGGGCCGCAGAGAGCGCACGGCGCGTGAACCCGTCGGCGATCGCGACGACAACCACCACCAGGCAGGCCGCGTTCATGGCGGTGGACTTCAACGCCTCGAGGACCCCGCCGGGATGCCACACGAGCGAGAGCTCGATAACACCAACGGAGGCCACAAGCAGCGCCAGCTCGGCTAGGATTGAAAGCTTGACGGCCTTGATTTTGTCGAATTGCCGGGCCACCATGATGCCAAGCCAGAACATCAGGCAAAGGCGCAGCGGAAAGTAGCCCGTCCAGTGCGAGACAAGCACCGCAATAAAGGTCGCAACAACCGCCAGACCCGTCCGGCGAATCCTTGATATACACCAGATGGCCAGCGGAAGCGTCAGGCTAAACCAGAGCTCCCAGCTCATGGACCAGACGGGAGAGTCAACGCGGACGAGCTGCGCGCCAAAGAGGTTGTTGAGGCCATCGGACACGTTGAACAGCACGTCGAACTGCATGAGGATGTCATGAACCGCCGTGGGCAGGCCCGCGTCGTAGGCGACGGCAAGCGCGGAGCGCGACGTGGACCCCAGGCGCCATGCCACGTAGCCCGCAGGAAGGGCCAGTGCAATCGCCGCAAACAGCGGCACGCAAAGGCGGACGACCCTTCTTGGGTAGTAGCCAAGCCAGTCGTACCCGCCGTTTCCCATGTGCTTAAAGGGAACAAGAGACAGCACTATGCCTGACAGGATGAAGAACACCATGACCGACGCGGTGCCAGGGAAGAGGCTCGGACCCCCCCGCGCCAAACGGCTTGACCATGATGTCGACGTGATACAGGAACACCATCAGCGCCCCAAGCCCTCGCAGGCCGTCAAGCGACAAGACGCGCTCCTCATGCCCAGACATTGCCACCCCTTTCTTCGTGCATTTGAGCAGAACCTCCCATTATATACCCTCATGGATTTAGCGTACATTTTGACGAGAAAGACCCCCAAATCGGGCGGATTCGGGGGTCTGGCTCATGTGCATGTCAACGGCGGCGTGCAGATTGTCTACGGCAACATGGCTTCCAACTACGCAACTCAGATGCGCGAGCTGCTGGGCATGGAGTAAACGCCCCACATATCTATAAAATCCGGTGTAGAAGGCGGCGGCAGACAATGCGTCTGTCGCCGCCTTTGAGTTACCCCACGCGCATTTCGTGTACTTCGGATACACGAAATCGTAGAAAAGCGTGTATCTGAAGTACACGAAATTGCACTGCTGAAGCTTCCAGGCGGATAGACACTACTCGTATGGGGCGGCTTTCGCCGGTTGCTCGCCACTCTGGGCCGTGTTCGCCCCTATGCCCGCATCGAGGGCTCTGCTGATTGACGGCGACGCTCCCAGCGAGCCAACTTAATCGTCACCAGCGTAAGCGCCCAGGCCACAAGCGAGAATGCGGCGCCCACGGCGCCAACGTAGGCAATGCCAACTCCGCTTACCACGGCGCCGCCCACCGCGGTGCCAAACGAAATGCCGACGTTAAACGCCATGGGCTCAACTGAACTCGCGAGTACCATCGACTTGGGGTGGCGGCTGCGTGCCACATCCATAAAGTGTGTGATGCACGACACCGAGAACAGGTACATGAGCAGCGCCAAGCTAAAGACAAAGACCAGCGCGAGCGGCATGGTGCCGCCCACGGCAAACAGCCCGAGCAACGCCGCAGCCTGCAGCGCAAACGTCACAAGCAGCGCCTTCATGCCAAAGCGCGCATCGATCCATCCGCCTAAGATGTTCGAGATCAGGCAGAACACGCCGTAGGCCATAAGCGTGGTACTCGCCTGAACGGTGCCCATGCCCAGCACCTGCTCAAGATAAGGCGTCACGTAGCCGTAGAACACATAGACCGAGCCCACGCCAAACAAAAAGATAAGCATGCCGGTGATGATGCTCGGCTCGCGTAGCAGACCCGCCTGTTCGCGAAAGGTGGCAGGCTCGTCGGTTTGCCCAGCGCGCGGCATAAACGCCACGAGCGCTCCGCAGATCAGAACGGCAAAGGTTAGCGTGCCGTACATGGCCACGTGCCAGTCGAGCGTGTCGGCCACAAACTTGCCGATCGAAGTGACAAAGACCATTGCCACGGAAAACGCGCCGTACACCACCGAGATGGCAAGCGAAGTTTGCTGCGGGGACAGAAGCTCGGGGATGTACGTCACGCCCACGGCGAGCAGTGCGCCCGAGACGGAGCCCAGGATGATGCGCGAGATGAACAGCACCTGGAAGTTGGGCGCCAACGCCATGACCAGGTTGCCGAGTACAAAGACGATGCTGTAGCACACGAGCAGCTGGTAGCGGCGAAAACGTCCCGTGCTGAGCGCAAGCACTGGCGTTGCGATGGCGTAGACAAGCGCAAACACGCTGATGAGCTGGCCCGCGGTGGCAAGCGAGATGCCGAGCTCCGTCGCCAGGTCGCTCTCGATGCCGATGACCACGAACTCCGAGCAGCCGAGCGAAAAGCCTAACAACACGAGCAGCGCCAGGCAGAGCTTGGTGCGCGCGGGGGAGAGCGCGGCGGCGGTTGACTTACTTTTTGGCGTGGTTGCGGCGGTCAAGGTTGTCACTCCAATGTCGCATGAATAAGCGGGATTCAATCCCTGCAACTCTAACAGAATGTGACAAAGGGACAGTCTCTTTGTCACATTCGCGGCGTGGCTGCCGCCCAAACCGTCACAACATTCGATGAAAATCTCGAAAACGAGGAAAAACGTCGAATGTTGTGACGGTTTTCGTGTCCGGCGCGGGTGAGCTTCGGTGCCGTCTGGGGGTATAAGACTAGCGAGTGTTTATTTGCGAGGCCTAAGGGGCGCCCCGTATGGATATCGATAACTTTGAATGGTGGTATAGCGAGGGTGAGGCTCCGGACGAGGAATGGGACGAGCCCACGCCGCGTGACGTGTCGAGCGACGAGGACGGGACCGGCAACGACGTCGCCGTCGACTCGGACGCTGCCTCCGACCCTGTCGAGCCCCTGACCTTCGAACAAGCTTGGGCCCAGGCCGAGGCAGACGAGGCCAAGGCTGACGCTACGGCCACGCTCGGCGAGCCGGCCGACATGTCAATCTCGCCGGCAAAGACCCCGCAGCCGCGCTACACCATCGATCCCGGCAGCACGGCATCCTTCAGTATTCTCGACGTGCCCTCGCAGGGTGCTCAGGCGCCCGCGCCCACACGTCGTCCCAATCTGTCTCGCGAGGAAGATGCAGGACGTCGCTCTCCGCTCGGCCCCATCCTTATCGCCTTCATGGCCGGCGTTATCGCATGCTCGGTAATTGGAAACGTCTGGAGCCATGTTGAACAACAGCGAAAAGACGCCGCCAAGGTCGAGATGTCTATCGAGCAATCGCTCGGCCGCACGCGCTCGGTACATGTGTCGGTCGAGGTCAAGGACGGCGCGACGTGGGACACCGCGCGCGGCGACAGCCAAATGCTCATTCACATCGTGGGGCGCACGCTCAAAGGGCAGACGATTGACGAGTATCAATACGTCAATTCCGCTGGTGACGGCATCGAGCTTAAGCCCGGCGACTACGAGCTCACCGTCGATGAACCGCCCGTCGCCACCGACGGTACGCGCTTCCGTGCCTCAAAGCGCATGGTCCCCGTGAGCTTTAACTCACAGGCGCTCGACACGGTCGACACTACACCGCAGGGCGGGTTCGACCTTTACGTGGATACCCAGTAGGCGCCCGCCGCTCATTCCGCTATGGCTACTCAATAATCGCCTGCCGTCCCGCCGCCAAGAGTGGGACAATAGCCCTCGACACTATTGTTTACTTTTGGAGGAAGTAGCATGTCTACCGTCACTACCATCAAGCGCGGCGGCCTCACCGCGGCCATCGATTCCATGGGCGCTCAGCTCACGAGCCTTGCCCTCAACGGTAACGAGTATCTGTGGCAGGGCGACCCGGCCTTTTGGGGCAAGCACGCGCCCATCCTGTTCCCTATTGTGGGCTCGCTGCGCAACAACACGGCAACGTCTGCGGCCGGCACCTGCGAGATGCCGCGCCACGGACTCGCGCGCATTGTCGAGCACAAGCTGGTCGAGGTTTCGGAGGACGGCTCCTCGGTAACTTACGAGATCACCGACACGCCCGAGTCGCTCAAGGCCTTTCCGTTCCACTTTAAGCTCAACATGACCTATGCCCTGACCGGCGACGCCACCCTCACGCAGACCTTTGCCGTCACCAACACCGGCGACGTGGACCTGCCGTTCTCGGTGGGCGGCCACCCCGCATTTAACGTGCCCGCCCCCGGTGCCGAGGACGAGGCGTTCGAGGATTACGAGCTGGCGTTTACCGAGGCTTGGACTAACGAGGCTCCTATCATCACGCCCGACGGTCTTATGACGTTTGAGGGCGGCTACAAGGCGCCCGATAACTCTGACGTGCTGCCCATCACGCACCGTAGCTTCGATAACGATGCCATCATGTTCACCGATACTCCGGGCTCCACGCTCACGCTGCGCGGCCGCAAGTCGGGCCACGGCGTCAAGATCGACTTTGAGGGCTTTAAGTACATTGGCGTTTGGTCTGCCGCCAACGACGCTCCGTTTGTGGCACTCGAGCCTTGGACCGGTCACACCACCATGGACACCGAGGACGACGTTTTTGAGCACAAGGCCAACACCATCACCTTGGCTCCCGGCGCTACCGACATCCGTTCCTTTAGTGTCACCCTGCTCTAGATGTGACAGCTAGCCTCCCTGCCATCCCCGGCAGGGAGGCTTTTTGGTGGGTAGTCGTTGGGGACGTTCTTAAACGACTACTGTGTGTCTATTAATTTTTCGCGCACATGCCGCGCTGCTGGTTGCGGGCGTATATCCTGTCTTGTTGTCAGCAAAACGAAATAGGGAAGGCACCAGATGCAATCTCGACAACAGCACGGCGCGCATACCCAGCCGATATGCAGCCGTCGCATCTTTTTGGGTAGCGCTCTCGCTGCGAGCGCTTCTGTCGTCGCCGGCGCACTTGCCGGTTGCCAGCGCCCCTCCACGCTGGAAGTAGTTCAGCCCACGACGGGCGGCGGTCGCGACGACCTGTCCGATTCCGTGATCGGCAAGGACAAGATCCGCATCGGCATGGAGGCGGCCTACGCCCCGTACAACTGGCAGGTTTCCGAAGCCAGTGAATACACCATCCCCATCGACAACGTGCAGGGTGCCTATGCCGATGGCTACGACGTGCAGATCGCCAAGATCGTCTGCAAAGCCCTCGGTGGCGAGCCCGTTGCCGTCAAGCAGAGCTTCTCGGGTCTTATCGATTCGCTCAACAACGGCCAGATCGACCTCATCATCGCCGGCATGAGCGCCACGCCCGAGCGCGAGGAGTCTGTTGGCTTCTCCGATCCGTACTTTATCGGTTACTTTGGCCTGTTCGTAAAAGAGGGCTCGCCCTACCAAAACGCGACCAAGCTCAGCGACTTTAGCGGCGCTACGGTGCTCGGCCAAAAGGACACCATGCTCGATACCGTCATAGACGAGATTCCGGGCGTTGTGCACAAAAACCCGGTCGACTCCGTCCCCACGGTGTTCTCGAACCTGCTGCAGGGCACCTGCGACGCCGTGACCTACAACACCGAGAACGAGAAGGGCTATATGGCTCAAAACCCGGGCATCGTTCCCATTCATTTTGCCGAAGGCGAGGGCTTTAAGCAGGAGGTCGCGGCAAACGTCGGCTGCCGCAAGGGCTCGGACAAACTGCTTAAGCTCATCGACAAGACACTCAAGGGCATTAGCCAAGAGGAGCGCGACCAAATGTGGGACGCGTGCCTCGACCGTCAGCCGGCATAGGGAGGCAGCATGAAAACCGTCAATCGCCTGGCCTCCTTTATTAAGGCCGACCACCGTTATGTATACCTGGGCACGAGCGTTATCGCGGCGCTCGGCCTGGCGTTTAGCCAGCGCAACCCCACGCCGCTGAGCTTCTTGGCCCCCACCGGTATCTTCCAGGATTGCCTTTGGGCGATTCTTTGGGCCTGGATTGTCGTGTCGGCGGCGGCGCTGGTCACCAAGCTTATGCACTGGAGCGACTATCGCGTAAAGTCGCCGTTCGCCTCCGAGCGTTTCCGCCGCGGCGCGCGCCTGGGCAGCTATGTCGTGGTCGCCATCGCGGCGATCTTTTTCGTGGACCGCTGCGTCATGTCGTTTATCGACCTGGTGCAGGTGAGCATTGTCTCGGATTCCAACCCCAGCGACTTTTTGTCGAGCCTGGTCTACATGACCTACAAGAGCGGCGACTTCTTCATCCGCGGCATCGAGATCACCATCGCGCTTGCCACCTTCGGCACCGTCATCGCATTCTTCCTGGCGCTGCTCTTTGTGTTCCTGCGTATTCAGACCTTCGACCGCGTGGACAACGACCTGGTGCGCTTCTTTAAGAGTATCGGCCGCGGCTTTGCGACCATCTATTCCACCATCGTGCGCGGCACGCCCATGATGGTCCAGGGCCTGCTCATCTATTATGCGGGCTTCACCGTTTTGCGCGGCATGGGCTTCGAGACCGCCCAGGCCAACCAGATCTGGAGTACCTTCACCGCCGGCCTCGTCACCATCTCGCTCAACTCCACCGCCTACATGATGGAGGTCCTGCGCGGCGGCATCGAGTCCATCGATCCCGGCCAAGCCGAGGCGGCGCGATCGCTGGGCCTGTCGCAGTGGCAGGCTATGCGAAAGGTCGTGTTCCCCCAGGGCATTAAAAACGCGATTCCGGCGCTCACCAACGAGCTCATCATCAACATCAAGGATTCGTCGGTGCTCTCGGTCATCGGCGTGTTCGACCTTATGTACGCTACTACCACGGTCGCCGGCGTGTACTACCGCCAGATGGAGGTCTACTGCGTGGCGCTCGTGGTCTACCTGATCCTGACGCTCGTGGCGAGCCGCCTGCTCGAAGCCTTTGGCAAAAAGCTCGGTGCCGAGGCTCCGGCCACGCTGCCCAGCTCTAACTAGGCTTAAGACGAGGAGAATCATCATGGCAGATACCGCCACTACCGGCGTTGCGGCCGCCGCACAGACCAATGAGCCGCTCATCCGCGTCGAGGACCTGCGCAAGAGCTTCGGCTCGCTCGAGGTACTCAAGGGCATCGACCTGTCCGTTAACCCCGGCGAGGTCGTCACCATTATCGGCGCCTCGGGCTCGGGCAAGTCGACCTTCCTGCGCTGCCTCAATCTGCTCGAGACCCCGGACGCGGGCCACATCTGGTTCCACGGCCAGGATCTCACGGCCGAGCGCTGCAACATCAACAAGCTGCGCGAGGACATCGGCATGGTGTTCCAGGGCTTCAACCTGTTCAACAATATGGACGTGCTCGACAACTGCACGCTCGCGCCCGTCACGCTCAAAAAGATGAGCAAAGATCAGGCCGAACAGGTCGCGATGGAGCACCTGGCGAGCGTGGGACTCGAAAAATTCGCCCATGCCGCGGTTGGTCGCCTGTCCGGTGGCCAAAAGCAGCGCGTTGCCATCGCCCGCGCCCTGTGCATGAACCCGCAGATCATGCTGTTTGACGAGCCTACCTCCGCGCTCGATCCCGAGATCGTGGGCGAGGTGCTCGAGGTCATGCGCAAGCTCGCTGCCGACGGCATGACCATGGTGGTCGTCACGCACGAGATGGCCTTTGCCCGCACGGTGTCCGACCGCGTGGTCTTTATGGACAAGGGCGTGGTGCTCGAGGATGCCGCGCCGGCCGAGCTTTTCGGCAACCCCAAACACCAGCGCACCCGCGAGTTCCTCTCGCGTTATCTCGAGGACAAATAACCGACCGCAAACGTTTACGTGGCAGGGCCGCTCCGGTGGGGCGGCCCTTGTCGTTACAATCGAAAGGATGTCATGGCCGAGGTTTGGCGCTTCTTTGCGCATGAGGATGATTTTGCCGATATAGACGAGGCTGTTGCGTGCGAGCACCTGGGCCGTGTGCTGTCGTTTCCGACCGTTTCGAGTATGGATGCCGAGGCGGTGAACTGGCAGCCGTTCGACGACCTGCGCGCGTATATGCAGCAGGCGTATCCGCGCGTGTTCGCGGCGGGCGAGGTCGAGCTTATCGACCATTCGCTATTGGTGACGCTTAGCGGTTCCGACCCTGCCCTCAAACCCGTCATGCTCATGGGCCACATGGACGTGGTTCCCGTGGTACCCGGCACCGAGGCTGACTGGACGCATGCCCCCTTTAGCGGACATGTGGACGACACCTACATTTGGGGTCGCGGCGCCATCGATATGAAAGACCAGGTCGCAGGCATTCTCGAGGCGGTTGAGTATGCGCTCGCGCACGGCTGGGAGCACAAGCGTACCCTGCTGCTCGCCTTTGGCCAGGACGAGGAAACCACGCAGTGCGGCGCAGGCGCCATCGGCCGCGCGCTCGAGGAGCGCGGCATTGAGCTTGAGTACCTGATCGACGAGGGCGACTACCGTATTGTTTCGGCTGCCGAGTATGGCGCGGGCGAGGGCTGGCTTATGCATGCCGACCTCGCGGAGAAGGGCTATGCCGATATCGTGCTCAAGACGAAGAGTGAGGGCGGGCATTCGTCCAACCCCTACGGCGGCACATCGCTCGAGGTGCTCAGCCGTGCCATCACCGCAATCTGCGATATCGAGTGGCCGACGCGCGTGACCGACTTGCTTGCCGCTCAACTCATCGAGTTGGGGCTCTACACGGCCGATGAAATTGCCGCCAACGGGGATGCCATTGTCCGCGATTGCCTCGCCAGCAAAAAGCTCTATCCGCTGGTGACGACCACCTGCGCGCCCACGCAGATCGAGGGTGGTAGCACCGGCGCCAACGTAATGCCGCAGGATATGTGGGCCAACATTAACTTCCGCATGCTCGAGGGTACGAGCGTGGCCGACGTTGTGGCGTGCTGCCGTGAGGCGGTTGCCGGGGCGGACCTTGCCGGTCGTGTCGAAGTGGAGCTGGGCCCCGGCAGCTCCGAGCCTTCGCCGTCTCCGCGTGTCGGTGGACCGGGGCTCGAGGCCGTTCGCGCCATCGCCGCCCGCTATTTCCGTGATCCATTGGGGACAGAGGAAAACGGATCATCTGAGCCGTTGGCGATTGTCCCTTCGACCGTGATCGGTGCGACCGACGCTGCCAACTACCAGCGCATTTGCTCCGAGTGCATTCGCTTCTCGGCCTTTGTGGTCGACGATGATGAGTGCGATCGCGGCGTCCACGGCACTAACGAGCGCATCACTCGCCGCGCCTACCTCCAGGGCATTCGCTTCCTCGTCGCTCTACTCCAAACGCTCTAGCCAAAAAGCAAGCCCTTGGTGCAATGGGGTCAGGTTTGTTTGCACCAATCATTCCGTGCGGGTTATATGCAGGTTTGCTTGCGCACGCTATCATATATGGGTTAGACCGCAACTATGTACCCCATACGCGAAGGGATGCGCATGTATCTGAAGATCGACATGCTCTAGCTGGACTTACCCCCGCAGCGGCGCCCCGCGCCCCATCAATTCTGCCGATTTTCGCCTTCACGCATATAAAGGAGTCCGTCATGCGCGACAAGCTCGAAAAGATCATCAAGGCCTACGAGGAGCTCGAGAAGAAGCTTTCCGACCCGGCCGTCGCCTCCGATATCAAGGAGTTCACGCGTCTCAACAAGGAGTACGCGCACCAGTCCGACCTCATTGCCGCCTCGCGCGAGTACATCGGCGCGCTCGATGACATCGAGGCTGCCAAGGAAATGCTGCACGATACCACCGATGCCGATGAGAAGGAGATGCTCCAGATGGACATCTCCGAAAACGAGGCCAAGCTTCCCCAGCTCGAGGAAGACATCAAGTACATGCTCATCCCGAGCGACCCCAACGACGACAAGAACACCATCGTCGAGATCCGCTCCGCCGCCGGTGGCGACGAGGCGGCCATCTTCGCCGGCGATCTGTACAAGATGTACCAGCGCTTTTGCGAGTCGCGCGGCTGGAAGACTACCGTGCTCGATTCCAGCCCCAGCGAGGCCGGTGGCTTTAAGTCCATCGAGTTCAAGGTCGAGGGCGACCGCGTCTACTCCGTCATGAAGTTCGAGTCCGGCGTGCACCGCGTCCAGCGCGTTCCCAAGACTGAGTCCCAGGGCCGCATTCAGACCTCCACGGCTACCGTCGCCGTACTTCCCGAGGCCGAGGAGATCGACGTCCAGATCAACCAGTCCGACCTGCGCATCGACACCTACTGCGCCTCCGGCCCTGGCGGTCAGTGCGTTAACACCACCTACTCCGCCGTGCGCATCACCCACCTGCCCACCAACACCGTGGTGCAGTCGCAGGAGCAGCGTTCCCAGATCCAGAACCGCGAGGTCTGCATGCAGATGCTGCGCGCCCGTCTGTACGAGATGGAACTCGAGAAGCAGCAGGCCGAGCTCGGTGCCGAGCGCCAGAGCCAGATCGGCCACGGCAACCGTTCCGAGAAGATCCGTACCTACAACCAGCCCCAGGACCGCGTGACCGATCACCGCATCGGTTTCAACTCCACCTACAACGGCGTCCTTCTGGGTGACCAGCTCGGCACCGTGATCGAGGCGCTCGCTGCCGCCGAGCGTGCCGAGAAGCTGGCACAGGCTGTGTAGGTTCCGCCGTTCTACCGAACGGCGGACCAGCCGACGCTGCGCGGGCCGCATTTGGACAATCTGACGTTCAACTTCAAGGGCGCGACCAGAAGGTCAGCGCCCTTTCGTTTCACGTCACCTTGTCTCAAATGCGGCCCGCTCGCTGTCCGTCCTCTACCTGCGGCGCCGCCTTGCTCCGGATGCGGTATGCTCAACCTGCGGCGCCTTAGATGTAGTCATTGGGGACGTTCTTAAATGACTAGGTTGGGTAAATTACTTTTCGAGTTTATTTAATCTGTTTTGTTAGAAATTAAGCTGCCTACCTGCTCAAAGTAATTAACAGCCTTCATCTGCTATTGAAAATATTGCTCGAAAAATCGTCCGAGAAGTCGCGGGGTGATTTTTGATGCGTCGCACGTCAAGTGATTTGGCAAGTTCTTGGTTAGATATTGGTCAGTTTTGGGCAACCTTGCCAAAAGCTTGACGAATGCAGATTTAGACGTCGACGAATGAACATTTCAGGCAGGTTCCAAGCAAAATTCTGGGCTGATTCTCGATAATCGCCTTCAATCGTCCCTTGCCAAGCGCTGGCCTCGCGTACAATCTGCTCCGACATTCGTGCGCCGCCCGGCGCTTAAGAGGGGAGGGCCCCATGGCAAACGAGATTTGGACCATCAAGCGTTGTCTCGAGTGGACCAAGGAGTACCTGGCCGAGCGCGGCGAGGAGCACCCCCGTCTTTCTGCCGAGTGGCTGCTCTGCGCTGCCACGGGTTTGACACGCATCGACCTATATATGCGCATGGACGAGACGCTTAACGCGGCCCAGCTCGAGACCATGCACGCGGCCGTTGTTCGTCGCGCTAAAGGTGAACCGCTACAGTACATCACCGGCAGCACGCAGTTTCGCATGATTGACGTCGCGTGCGCCCCCGGCGTGCTCATTCCGCGTCCCGAGACCGAGATGCTCGTCGAGGAAGTCCTCAATTATCTGGATGCCGAGGTGCTGAGCCCCGAGGCTGCCGCCCGTCAGCGTGTTGAGCTGCCTTGGAACGATGAGGTCGAGGAGGCACGCAAGGCCGAGGCCGCGCTGGCAGACGAACGGGCGACCGCCGAGCGCCGCGCCGCTAACCTGACGGCCGCCGATGAGGCTGCGCTGGGTAGCGACGTGCTCGGTAGCCGCGCCTATGCCGAGGAACTGGCCGACCGCGAGGCCGAGGAAGCCGCCGCGCAGGCAGCAGAAGCCGAAGCGGCAGAAGCAGAGGCCATGGAAACCCCCGAGCCCGAGCTCGACGAATACGGCATCGCCATTGAGGACAACGACCAACAGGCGACTCCCGCGCAAGATGCCGCCGAGGCTAACGTATCTGCCCCAGCCGAGCCCCGCACTGCCTGCGTTCTCGAGGTCGGCTGCGGCACGGGCTGCATTTCGCTCTCCCTTGCCTGGGAGCGCCGCGGGCACGTTACCTGCACTGCTACCGATATCGAGCCGCGCGCCATCGACCTTGCTACCAAAAACCGCGATGCGCTTGGCCTCACGTCCGACGAGGTCGCCTTCAGCCTCACCAACCTGGTGAGTTCCATTCCCCGCGAAGAGTGGGGCACCTTTGACGTACTCGTCTCCAACCCGCCCTACATCCCCACCGATGTCATGCGCTCGCTGCCGCATGAGGTCAAGGACTTTGAGCCCGATCTGGCGCTCGAGGGCGGTGCCGACGGTCTCGATATCTTCCGCCGCCTGCTCAACGCGGCGCCCTACATGCTGCGCGCCGGCGGTCTGTTTGCCTGCGAGCTCTACGAGGGTGCCCTCGATGCCGCGGCCGAGCTCTGTCGCCAGGCAGGCCTTTCGGACGTGCGTATCGTCCATGACCTCACCGATCGCCCCCGCATCGTCCGAGCCATCGTCACCGAGCCCAAACAGCGTATTTAAGCTGAATAAATAGACATTTGCGCAAGTTTGTCCTTGCAATATACCGTAAAACTTCTACTATAGAAGGAGAAAGGTATGTCAAATCAGCTGCATCGGTACCGTATCGTGCTTGATTACATTGAACCTTGGCTTGATGAGCAGGATGAAGCTACGCTGAAGCAGATTTATGCAGACCTTTTGGTGCTCGAGAAGGAAGGTCCCAGCCTTGGTCGTCCGCTGGTTGACCGCGTAAAGGGCTCGAAGCTTCATCATTTAAAGGAGCTGAGAGTGACGTCGTGTGGTGGGCAGGTGATTCGCATCCTCTTCGCCTTTGACCCCAAGCGCCAGGCGGTATTGCTATTGGCGGGTGATAAGTCGCGAGCGGGATCGTCAAGGGCAAAATGGAACGGTTGGTATGCGATCAACATTCCAAGGGCCGAGCAAATATACCGTCGCCACGTAAGGAGGCTCGATCGAGATGGAACTGCATGAGTATATGGAATCTCGCGGGATAACACGCGACTCCATTACCGCCGAGCAGGAGAGGACTCGCGATCGTATCGAAGCCTATAAGCTTGCTCAGATTCGCAGGTTAAAAGATCTAACACAGGCGTCGGTCGCCCAGTCGATGGGCGTTTCTCAAAAACGTGTATCCGAGCTCGAGCGTGGGGAGCTGGGTTCGATGAGGCTCGACACGCTGAGCAGGTACGCAGAGAGCCTCGGCGGAAAACTGGTTGCAAGCATCGAGTTTCCCGATCGTACCGTTACGCTTGCGCGCTAAAATCTTCAATTAACCCCCTCACTTTCACCGACTACTAGAGCCGCTCACCAAACCAACATGCGCTCTGGGCAAATAGGTTGAACGTTTCGTGCGAGAATGCCCCACAGTAAACAAACTTGCACCAGAGCGTAAGGGGCTGGCATACACATGCAGACGGTCTATCGGGTATACGAGGGAACGCGCGAGCCGCATCGGCTTGCCGTCGAGCGCACGGCCGAGGTACTCGGCCGCGGCGGCCTGGCTTTGATCCCGACCGAGACCGTCTACGGTGTCGCCGTGGCAGTCAACGCCTTCTCGGACGCCGTGCCCCAAGATACAAGCGAATTCCCATCGTGGCCGCGCGATCCGCAGGCTGCCGTCAATGGCGCCGCAGTTCCTGCGCTCGGCACCGGCTATCGCCGTATCTTCACTCTCAAGCAACGTGAGCTCACGCAAACCGTCGCTTGGCTGGTCGATGGCGTCGAAGCACTCGACCGCTATGGCGTGGATATCCCGGAAGATGCCCGCGTACTCGCGCGACGATGCTGGCCGGGAGCCCTGACTATCGTGGTCAAGGCGGCCCCCTGCGTGCCGACTTTTATGCGTGCCGCCGACGACACGGTGGCTCTTCGCGCGTCGGCCTCGCCTGTGGTCCAAGCGCTCATCCGCGCCTGCGGCAGTCCCCTTGCCTGTACGAGCGCCAACACGCACGGCGCGCCCTCGCCGGCAAGCTTTGCCGCCGTCGAGGGTCGCATCCTGGAGGGGGTCGATGTTGCCGTCGACGCCGGTGAGACCCCGTGTCGCGACGCCTCGACCATCGTGTCGTTCCAGCACGGCGGGCTCCAGATCCTGCGCCAAGGCGCACTTCCCGCATCAGAGATCGAACGGGTCCTGTCCGACCCGATGCAATAGAAAGGTGTAAGCGATGTCGTTGAATCTGGGCAGCCTGGGCATGGAAGATGCCTCGTTTAACTTTGGCGGTTCCTACATCATGGCGCTCGACTGCGGCACCACCTCGGTACTTGCGACCATCGTCGACGAGTACGGCTGCATCGTCGCGCAGGCACGTCGTAGCGTCAAAACCAGCTTCCCGCGTCCCGGTTGGATAGAGCAAGACCCCATGGAGGTGCTTGCCAGCCAGATCGGCGTGATGATGGAGGTCCAGTTTAAGAGCGGCATCCATTCTGACCGCATCGCCGCCATCGGTATCTCCAACCAGCGCGAGACCACGGTGGTGTGGGACCGCATAAGCGGCCAACCCATCTATAACGCCATCGTGTGGCAATGCCGTCGCACCGCACCTCTGATCGACGAGCTGGTTGAGCGGGGCGCAGAAGAGCTGGTGCGCTCCCGCACGGGACTCACGCTCGACCCGTATTTTTCGGCTTCTAAGGTGCAGTGGATCCTCGACAACGTCGACGGTGCGCGTGAGAGCGCGGCGGCGGGCGACCTCATGTTCGGCACTATCGACACCTGGCTCATCTACAACCTCACCGGCAGTCAGGTCTTTGCCACCGACTACACCAATGCCAGCCGCACGGCGCTCTTTAATATCCATACGCTCGATTGGGACGACGACCTGCTGGCGCTCTTTGACGTTCCACGTTCCATGATGCCCGAGGTTCGTTGGAGCTCGGGCGACTACGGCCGCGTCGCGAGCGACATCATGACCAACATGCCGCCCATCATGGGCGTGGCGGGCGACCAGCAGGCGTCGCTGTTCGGCCACTGCTGCTTCCATCCCGGCCAGACTAAAAACACCTATGGCACGGGTTGCTTTATGCTCATGAACACCGGCGACGAGGTCGTCGAATCCAAGAACGGTCTGGTCTCCACGATCGGTATCGCCGCGGACGGCAAGATCAGCTATGCACTCGAGGGCTCCATCTTTGCTGCCGGTTCCACCATGAACTGGCTGCGCAACAACATGGGCATCATCTCGAGTGTGAGCGAGTCGGCACAACTCGCCGCTTCGATCAACGACAATGAGGGCTGCTACTTCGTCCCCGCCTTTGCGGGTCTGGGCGCTCCCTGGTGGGACCCGCATGCCCGCGGTATCGTGTGCGGTCTGACCGGCGCCTCGAGCCGTGCGACCATCGTACGTGCCGCCTGCGAATCCATGGCATATCAGAGCTACGACGTGCTGCGCGCCATGGAGCAGGACGTGGGGCTTTCGATCGAGCGCCTGTCTGTCGATGGCGGTGCCTCGCGCAACGAGTTCATCATGCAATTCCAGGCCGACCTGCTGGATATCCCCGTGCTGCAATGCGAGACGGTGGAGACCACGGCAATCGGTGCCGCGTACTTGGCGGGTCTTGCCGTCGGCTATTGGGAAGACCTGGAAGAGCTGGAGCAAAATGCCCAGATCGTTAGGACCTTCCTTCCCCACATGTCCGCCGAGCGCCGCGAACAAAACCTTGCGGGCTGGTGTGATGCAGTCAGGCGCTCGCTCAGTACCGCACGGTAGGGCTGCGATGGGCTGCTCGATACAACAAACCGCTAAACTAATGCATGGCGTGCGGCGGCAACATTGCTGCGCGCCTTGTCAGCAAGGCCATCTTCCGGCCGCAACGAAAGGGGCAATCAACCCATGACCGTCACCTACGATACGTCCCGTGTGACGCTTGTCGATCACCCGCTCGTCCAGCACAAGCTGTCGATCCTGCGCGACAAAAACACCGGCACCAACCAGTTCCGCCAGCTCGTGCGCGAGCTCGCACTTTTTGACGGCTACGAGGCCATGCGCGACCTGCCCATGGAAGACGTCGAAGTCGAGACCCCCATCACCACCGCAACGTTTAAGCAGCTCGCCGGAAAAAAGCTCGCCATCGTTCCCATCCTGCGTGCAGGCCTTGGCATGGTCGACGGCATCCTCGATCTGGTGCCCTCCGCTCGCGTGGGCCACATCGGCATGGAGCGCGACGAGGTCACCCACGAGCCGCACGAGTATTACTGCAAGATGCCCAAGGATATCGACCAGCGCATCTGCCTGGTCGTCGACCCCATGCTCGCCACGGGCGGTTCGGCCGAGATGGCCATCAGCTACCTGCGCGAGCGCGGTGTCAAGGATATCCGCATGCTGTGCATCGTCGCCGCGCCCGAGGGCCTCAAGTCACTGACCGAAAAGGACCCCGACGTACATATTTATACGTGCGCCATCGACGACCATCTCAACGAAGCTGCCTACATCGTTCCCGGCCTGGGCGACGCCGGCGACCGCATCTACGGCACGCTGTAATCTCTGGGCCATACCGGCTAACGTCGAAAATACGAAGAAATGGTGCGCGCGGTCGAACAAAAGACGACCGCGCGCACTCCTGTTAACGGACGTTTTGCCCTGCAGGGTTCGAGAAAAACGTATTACCGTACCTGCGGCATAAAGAAGGTCTTAAGAAAACGAACAGGTGCGTATTAACCGATGCTTTTTCGGTTGTACTTTAGCGATTGGCTCGTACAATAGTCACCAATGTTTGGCGGGAACTGTCCTGTGAGGCGATAAAAAAGGAAAGTGAGGACGCCAGTGTTTCAGATAGCCGATCTGCTCGCTATCGTTGCAGGTGCCATCGCGGGCGCGATTGCCTTCCTTCCCTTTGTCTTTACGCTCAAGCCGGTTCTTGACGATAAGCAGAATGCGGACATGCTCAAGGGTATGGTGAGTCTCGCGGTCTCGGCAATCGCGTTGCTTGTCTTTACCTTGGTTGTGTTTGTGTTGTTCGGAGAGGCATTTCGCATGTTCCTCCTGGGCGAGGCGATCGGCTTCGTGGCCTTTATGGCCGCCTGCGCGATTCGCGTCGCCAAGGCGCTGCGAGATCCTCATGAGGTCGAAAGGTAAGTCGTGGAAATTTTTGAAAAGCTGCCTGATGAGATTAATCATCTGGTCAGCGAGTTCAGCTCCACCCCTGTCGTGGGCGATCTGAGCTGCGGCATCACGCAGTACTCGTTTTGGCTGATCGTCTCCACGATCGTGCTCCTGATCGTCCTGGCCGTGTTCAAGAAGAAGCAGACCCTGGTTCCCAAGGGCTTCTTCGTCAACGGTTTCGAGTACATCATCGAGTACGTCGAGAACGATATCGGCAAGGGTGTCGTGGGTGAGAACTGGAAGAAGCACTTCCCGTTCCTGTGCTCGCTTTTCCTGTTCATCCTGATCAACAACATGATCGGCCTGATTCCGGGAATGAAGCCCGGCACCGGCGCAATCGGCTCCACCGCCGCGCTCGCCATCTTCGCCTTCGTGTACTTCATCTACTACGGATGCAAGGCTCACGGCGTGATCGGCTACATCAAGAGCCTCGCTCCGCAGGGCGTGAGCTTCCCGATGAACGTGCTCGTGTGGGTCGTCGAGCTTTTCTCGACCTTCCTGCGCCTCATCACGCTCGCCGTCCGTCTGTTCTGCAACATGTTCGCAGGACACGTGGTCATGGGCTCGTTCGCCATCATGGCGAGCATGTTCATGCAACCGCTGCTTCAGCAGGTTTCCGCGGCCCACGCCGTCGGCGCCCTGCCTTCGCTGGCCTGGCTTGCCATCCTCATCCTGATCTATGCGATCGAGCTTGTGGTCGGCGCCATCCAGGCTTACGTCTTCACGGTCCTTACCGCCGTGTATGTCTCCGAGGCAGAGGAGGTCGCGGAGGAGGAGTAGTCTTCCGTTCGCGCCTTAAAGGTAAGGCAATTCGTTAAACCGCCGGTGCCCGTACCCATGGAGCCCGGCAGTTATAAAAAGGTTATCCTGCGTGAAATAAGACACGCACGACAAAGGAGGAATCGTGGGAGTTATCGGTTACGGTCTCGGTGTTATCGGCGCTGGTCTTGCTATCGGCCTGTCTGCTCTGGGTGCTACGGGTGCTATGGCCCGTCAGCCTGAGGTCCAGGGCCGCGTGTTCACCGTCTTCATCATGGGCTCCGCCTTCGGCGAGGCTCTGGCTCTGATCGGCTTCGTTGTCGCGCTGATCGTTAAATAGCACGGAGCGTCAAGTATGAATCTTTCATCCCAGAAGAGCGCGATCGCACTCTCCGCGTCCGCGGCCGCGCTGCTCATGCCGGTTTCCGCGTTCGCCGAGGACGGCGCCGCCGGTGCGGACATCCTCATCCCTAAGATGGCGGAGTTCATCCCGGCGCTTATCGCCTTCCTGATTATCTGGATCGTGCTGGCCAAGGTCGCCCTGCCGGGCATCATGAAAACCATGGAGGAGCGCGGCAAGAAGATCGAGGAGAGCCTCGACGAGGCCGAGAAGACCAAGCAGGAGGCTATCGCCAAGCGCGCTGAGTCCGACTCGATCGTCACCGACGCCCGTCGTCAGGCTGCCGACATCGTTCTCGAGGCCCGTAAGGACGCCGAGTCCGAGCGTGCCCGTATCATCGAGGCTGCTCACAAGGAGGCCGAGGAGATCATCGCCAAGGCCCATACGACCGTCGAGGACGAGCGCAAGTCCATCTACGCCGGTGCCGCGAGCTCCATCGCCGACCTGTCCGTTGCCGTCGCCACCAAGATCGTGGGCGAGGCACTCGAGGACGATGCCGAGCAGAAGAAGCTCATCGAGCGCTACATCCAGGAAGCAGGTAGCCTGAATGCCGACTAGCCGCTATCAGGACAAGGTGCTCGAGACCTACGCGCGTTCCCTTTTGGAAGCCGCCAAGGCCGAGAACCATGTGTTCGAGGACCTCGAGATGATCGAGCGCTTGGCTTCTGCCAGCCCCGAGATCATCGCCGTGCTCGACACCATGTCCAAGCGCGACCAGCTCGACCTTCTTCCCAAGGTGGCAGCTGCCTTTAAGTATGTTGCCGAGGAAGACGAGGATGTAGTGGGCGTGACCGTCACCACGGCGATCCCGCTCGACGACGAGCTGCGTCAAACCATCACTAAGAAATGCGAGCAGGACTTCGGCCGCAAGGTATTCCTTATCGAGCAGGTCGACCCGTCTATCGTGGGCGGCCTGGTGCTCGAGGCCCGCGGCGAGCGTCGTGACATTTCCGTCAAGACGCAGCTGCGCATCGCGCAGGAGACCCTCGCAAACTCTGCTAATTCGTACGGAGGTGAAGCCTAATGTCCGAAACCCTCAATGCCCAGGATATCGCCAAGAAACTGCAGGAGCAGCTCACGAGCCTCTCCGCGACGGTCGATACGCATGAGGTTTCAACGGTCGACGAGGTAGGCGACGGCATCGCGCGCGTCTCCGGCCTCAAGAGCGCCATGGCAGGCGAGCTTCTGGAGTTCAAGAGCTCCGATACCGGTGAGACCGTCTTCGGCCTTGCCCAGAACCTTGACCGTGACGAGGTCGGCGCCGTTCTGTTTGGTGCCGTCGACTCCATCAAGGAAGGCGACGAGTGCCGCACCACTGGCCGCATTATGGATATCCCCGTGAGCCGTGCCATGCTCGGCCGCGTCGTCAATCCGCTCGGCCAGCCCATCGACGGCCTGGGCGACATCGTCGCCACGCACCGTCGCCCCATCGAGTTCAAGGCTCCCGGCGTCATCGATCGTACCCCGGTGTGCGAGCCGGTTCAGACCGGTCTGCTCGCTATCGACTCCATGGTGCCTATTGGCCGCGGTCAGCGTGAGCTCATCATCGGCGACCGTAAGACCGGTAAGACCGCCATCGCCATCGACGCTATCCTCAACCAGCGCGGCAAGGGCATGGTCTGCATCTATGTCGCCATCGGCCAGAAGGCCTCCACGGTTGCCAACATCCGCGAGACCCTCGCTCAGCACGGTGCGCTCGACTACACCATCATCGTTTCGGCCACCGCTGCCGATTCCGCCCCTATGCAGTACATCGCGCCTATGGCCGGTGCCGCTATCGGCGAATTCTTCATGTACAACGGCGAGGACGGCAAGCCCGCCAGCGAGACCAACCCCGGCGGCCACGTGCTCGTCATCTACGACGACCTGTCCAAGCAGGCTGTGGCCTACCGTCAGATGTCGCTGACGCTGCATCGTCCGCCCGGACGCGAGGCCTATCCTGGCGACATCTTCTACCTGCACTCTCGTCTGCTCGAGCGTGCCGTCAAGATGTCCAAGAAGAACGGTTACGGCTCCATGACGGCTCTTCCGATCATCGAGACCCAGGACGGCGACGTCTCGGCCTACATTCCGACCAACGTCATTTCCATTACCGATGGTCAGATCTACCTGCAGTCCGAGCTCTTCTTCCAGGGCCAGCGCCCGGCAGTCGACGTGGGCATTTCCGTGTCCCGCGTCGGTGGCGACGCGCAGACCAAGGCTATGAAGCAGGTCGCCGGCAACCTCCGTCTGGACCTCGCTTCGTACCAGGAGCTCGCCGGCTTTACGCAGTTCGGCTCCGACCTCGACGAGGCTACTCAGAAGCAGCTGACCCATGGTGCCCGCATGACCGAGCTCCTGAAGCAGCCGCGTTACAAGCCGTTTGAGGTTGGCGAGCAGATCGTTACGCTGTTCGCTGGCAACGAGGGCTTCCTGGATGACCTGGAGATCGCCGACGTGCTGCCTTTCCGTGCCGAGCTCATCGAGTACATGGACAATGGCTTTGGCTCGCTGCTCGACAAGGTTCGCGCCAAGAAGATCGATGATGACACCAAGGCTGAGCTCTTGCGCGTCATCGGCGACTTCAAGCAGCAGTTCATGGCCAAGCACCATTCGGATGTTTCTGGATCAGAGGAGAACTAAGCCCCATGGCCAACCTTCGCGACATTAAGAAGCGAATCTCCTCGGTTACCACGACCAAGCAGATCACGCGCACGATGGAGATGGTCTCTACGGCCAAGATCCGTCGTGCCCTCGATCGCTCCAAGCAGGCCGAGCCCTATAAGGAGGCGCTGACCGACGTCATGTTGACGGTCGCCGGCGACGCCTCCTGTTCGGGCACCGATCCCATGCTGCAGAAGCATGAGAGCGTCAAGCATGGCCTGATTGTCGTTATTGCCTCGGACCGCGGCCTTGCCGGCGGTTTCAATACGACGGTGGAGCGCACGGCCGAAAAGCTCGCCGCTTCTTGGGCGAACGACGGCATCGAGTGCGAGATCATCGCGTGCGGGCGTAAGCCGGCCACGTATTTCCGTGACCGCGCAAACGTCGTCATGCACTTTGAGGGCAACTCCTCTGAGCCCGATTTCAATCAGGCCCGCATGATCTCCTCTCATATCTGCGATGCGTATCGTGCCGGTGAGCTTGACCGTGTCGAGCTTGTCTACCACCACGCCAAGAACCGCGTGGATCAGGAGCTTCGCGTCGAGCATCTGTTGCCGCTCGACCCCGAGATGATCGCTATGGCCCACGGTCCGCGTAAGAACGAGACCGACGCCCCTAAGCGCATCTCGTCCACGTTCGAGTTCGTGCCCTCTCCCGAGCATGTTCTCGGCAAGCTTGTGCCGTCTTATATCCTGACGGTCATCTACCAGGCCCTGATCGATTCGGCGGCTGCCGAGCAGGGTGCACGCCGCAAGGCCATGCACTCCGCGACGGAAAACGCCACCGCGATCATCTCGACCCTTACCCGCACGTATAGTCGCGTGCGCCAGGCTTCGATCACGACCGAGATTAACGAGATCGTCGGCGGAGCCTCAGCATTGGAGGAACAGTAATGGCTAATAACACCGTAAAGCTTGCGGTCGAGGAAGCCACCAAGAAGACGACTGCCGGTGATGGTCGCATCGTGCGAATCATCGGCCCTGTCGTCGACGTCAAGTTTGACGGCGCGGTGCCCCCGATCTACAACGCGCTCACGGTCGAGGCCGAGACCCCGATCGGTCATCTGAGCACGATCCTCGAGGTCGAGAGCCAGCTTCCGGGCGGCGTCGTCCGCACGGTCGCCATGTCCTCGACCGACGGCCTGCAGCGCGGCCTCATCGCCACCGATACCGGTGAGCCCATGAAGATGCCCGTTGGCCCCAAGACGCTCGGCCGTATTTGGAACGTCATGGGCAAGCCCGTCGACGGCAAGCCCATGCCCGACGTGGAGGAGTTCTACCCCATCCACCATGCAGCGCCCCGTTTCGACGAGCTCACCACCAAGACCGAGATCTTCGAGACCGGCATCAAGGCCGTCGACCTGCTCGAGCCCTACATCCGTGGCGGCAAGACAGGCCTGTTCGGCGGCGCCGGCGTCGGCAAGACCGTTCTGATTCAGGAGCTCATCAACAACCTCGCCCAGGAGCACGGCGGCACCTCGGTGTTCACCGGCGTCGGCGAGCGTACCCGCGAGGGCACCGACCTGTTCCTCGAGATGAGCGAGTCTGGCGTTATCGACAAGACCTGCTTGGTCTATGGTCAGATGAACGAGCCGCCCGGAGCGCGTCTGCGCATCGGTCTGGCCGGCCTTACCACCGCTGAGTATTTCCGTGATCGTGGCCAGGACGTTCTGCTGTTCATTGACAACATCTTCCGCTTCTCCCAGGCAGGTTCCGAGGTTTCCGCACTGCTGGGCCGTATGCCGTCCGCCGTTGGTTACCAGCCCACGCTGGCAACCGAGATGGGCGACCTCCAGGAGCGCATTACCTCGACCAAGACGGGCTCCATTACCTCCGTCCAGGCTGTCTACGTCCCCGCAGACGACCTGACCGACCCGGCGCCTGCCACGACGTTTACGCACCTCGATGCCACCACGGTTCTTTCGCGTAGTATTTCGTCGCTCGGCCTGTTCCCGGCTATCGACCCGCTCGCGTCTTCCTCCGACGCTCTCGATCCCTCGATCGTCGGCGAGGAGCACTACCGTGTCGCCGTCAAGGTCCAGGAGCTCCTGCAGGAGTACTCCGACCTTCAGGACATCATCGCCATTCTGGGTATGGACGAGCTGTCCGAGGAGCAGCGCCTTACGGTCAACCGTGCCCGTAAGATTCAGCAGTTCCTCTCGCAGTCCTTCCACGTCGCCGAGAAGTTCACCGGCAACCCCGGTGTCTACGTCCGCGTCGAGGATACCGTCCGCTCCTTCGCCGAGATTGTCGACGGCAAGGCCGATGACCTGCCCGAGCAGGCTTTCCGCTATGCTTCCACGATTGAGGACGTGCGCGAGCGCGCCCGCAAGATGGGGGAGAAGTAGGTTATGCGTATCCGCATCGTGTGCCCCGTGAGCTGCGCCTATGAGGGCGACGCTGCGTTTGTGTCGATTCCGTCCACGGATGGCGAGTTTGGCGTTCTGCCTGCTCACTCCAGCGAGATCTGCACGATCGACCGCGGTTACGTTCGCGTTTCCGATAAGGCCATGGGCACTGTCGACCACACGTTTGCCGTGGCCGGCGGCTATGCCCAGGTTGCGGACGATGTCGTGACCGTTCTCGCCGAGCGCGCTTGCGATTTGGCGACCGTCGATGCCGACAAGCTTAAAGCTGATATTCAAGGTTTTGAAGAGAAGCTGGGTAATTTGTCGGAGGATGATGCACGCCGCGCCTACCTCTATAATGAAATCGCATGGTGTAAGCTCAAGCTTGCCCAATAGTCAAACGATTTAGCGTTCGACCATTTGCGAACACATCATGCCCGGGATGGCCCAGCCATCCCGGGCATGCTTTTTGAAAGGGTAGACCTTGGATATTATCCGCGTTGAGGGTGGCCACGCCATCGGAGGCTCCGTGCCCGTTTCGGGCGCCAAGAACTCCGCACTCAAACTCATGGCGGCAACGCTTCTGGCGCCGGGCAAGACGACGCTGCAGAACGTGCCCGATATTTCCGATGTCCACGTGATGGGCAAGGTGCTCAAGGGCATGGGCGCTACGATCGATGTTCTCGACGAGCACACACTCGAGATTGATACCTCTCAGGTCGATTCATGGGAGGCCCCCTACGAGCTCGTTGCCAAGATGCGCGCTTCCACCGCCGTCATGGGACCCCTGCTGGGCCGCTTCCATCGCGCCAAAATTGCTATGCCGGGCGGCTGCAACCTGGGTGCTCGCAAGATCGATATGCACATTCTTGGTCTCGAGGCTCTGGGCGTTGAGTTCGATACCGCCCACGGTTACATCAACGCTAATGCGCCCCAAGGTCTGCGCGGTACCACCGTCACGCTCGAGTTCGCCAGTGTCGGTGCGACCGAGAACCTCATTATGGCATCCGTGCGCGCGAAGGGTACCACGGTTATCGACAATGCCGCCCGCGAGCCCGAGATCGTCGATCTCGCCAACATGCTCAACGAGATGGGCGCTAAGATTGTCGGCGCCGGTACGCCTGTCGTGACCATCGAGGGCGTGGAAGAGCTGCATCCCGTTACCCATCGCGTAGTGGGCGACCGCATCGAGGCCGGCACCTTTATCGTCGCCGGTGCGTTGATGGCCGACGATCGCGGTGTCGACGTCACGGGTTTTTGCCCCATTCACTTGGGCATGGTGCTCAAGAAGATGGAGCTCATGGGTATCGACTGCGAGCGCGTCGAGGATGGCGTCCATGTAAACCGTGCCGAGCGTATCAAGCCGGTCGACATCCAGACGCTTCCGTTCCCCGGCTTCCCGACGGACATGCAGGCGCAGATTATGGTGCTCTCCGCCCTTGCCGACGGCAGTTCCGTTATTACCGAGAACATCTTCGAGAATCGCTTTATGTTTGCCTCTGAGCTGGTGCGCATGGGTGCCGACATTCGTATCGAGAGCCATCATGCCATGATTCATGGCGTCAAGGGCCTCTCGGGTGCACAGGTTACCTCGCCCGATCTGCGTGGCGGAGCGGCCCTCGTCGTAGCGGGCTTGATCGCCGACGGGACGACCGAGGTTTCGGCCATCCATCACATCAAGCGCGGCTACGAGCAGTTTGTCGAAAAGCTGCAGGCGCTCGGCGCGCATGTCGAGCATGCTTCCGTCCCCGATCCCGTCATCTACTAATACAGGTTGCCTATGTTTAATAAAAAGCCCCTCGCGGATACCACCGCCCGAAGACCCTCAACTGGTGCGCAGGCCAAGATCTACAGTCGCGATAACGTGGCTCGCTATTCCGAGCGCGCTCGTCAACGTCGTCGTAGCCACACGATTCGTCACGTCGCGCTCATTGTCGTGCTTGGTGTGCTGCTGAGTGCCACTACCGCTGCCGGCCTGTGGTTTGCTACCATTATGGGCAAGCTCGGCGATTCTAATGTCATTACCGACAATCTGCGTCGGGTTCTGGTTGACACCGATGAGGCAAAGGATCCGTTCTACGTGCTACTTCTTGGCACCGACGGCCGTCCGGGCGAGGATACGTATCGTGCCGACTCGATTATCCTGGCACGCATCGACCCCACGCAAAAGCAGGCGACGCTCATTTCCGTTCCGCGCGACACCAAGGTCGAGTACAAGGGCGAGACCATGAAGATCAACGCCTGCCATACCGTTGGCGGCGCCGAGGCCATGGTCGAGGCGGTCAACGAGCTGTGCGGTGTTCAGATTTCCCACTATGCCGAGGTCAGCTTCGACGGTATGCAGGCGCTGATTGATTCGGTTGGCGGTATCGACATTAACGCAACCGATGATGTTGACGACCCCGAGCACCTGGATATTAAGATTACCGCTGGCCAGCAGCATATGGACGGTGCCACCGCCCTTACCTATGCCCGCTGCCGCTACACCTATGCCGACGGCGATTACACGCGCATGCGCCACCAGCGTCAGGTGCTTGGCGCCCTTGCCAACCAGATTCTCAATAACTTCGATGCCACGAAGATTTTTGGCCTGGTTAATTCGCTGTCCGATATGCTCGTAACCGATATGAGCGTTCAGGATATCGTGGCTACGGTCAACGCCATGCGCGGTATGGATGTCGACGGTATCTACTCGGCCAACCTGCCCTCGTACGCCGACGACAGCACCATGATCGACGGTGTGAGCTACGTCTTTGTCTACGAGGACGAGCTCAAGGAAATGATGGAGCGCGTCGATGCCGGCAAGGATCCCAAGGGTCCCAACACCATGGGTCTTTCCGACGGTTCCAGTTCTACGATCGGCGACCTGAACAACAACACGTCTGACGACTACGCAAACGGTACCGCAACTTCATCGGTCCGCTCTGACGATTCCGATGACTCAGGCGATTCGAGCGATTCGGACTACTACGAAGAGCCCACCGGCGACGGTAACGGCTACGAAGCCAACTACTAGAGTTACGGCGTTTTACCAAACGCCGTAACGACTCGACGCTGCGCGGGCCACATTTGGACAATCTGACGTTCAACTTCAAGGGCGCGACCAGAAGGTCAGCGCCCTTTCGCTTCACGTCACCTTGTCTCAAATGCGACCCGCTCGCTGCCCGTCCTCAACCTGCGACGTTAGTCATTGGGGACGTTCTTAAACGACTGGTCAAAGGGGACACTCTTGATGCACTTGGCACTTGGGGACGTTCCTTATGTGCCGGCAGTTTGGGACACTCCTTGCGTTAAGAGGCTGGCGTGCGTCAACCTGTTCTCGTTGCAGCAAAAAAATCGCCCCGTTCTCGGTTGAGGACGGGGCGATTCGTCTTTTGGGCTTATGCAGCCAGGCTTATGCAAAGCGGGCGACGAGCTCCTGCAGGACGTCGGTCATCTTGACGAGCGAACTGACCGGGACGAACTCGTTGACGCCGTGGTAGCAATAGCCGCCGGTGGAAAGGTTGGGGCAGGGCAGACCGCGGAACGACAGCTGGGCGCCGTCGGTGCCGCCACGAATTGGCAGCACTTGGGGCTCAACGCCGCAGGCAAGGTAGGCTTCCTTGGCAACATCAATAAGCTCGGGATAGTCACGAACGATCTCGGCCATATTTCGATACTGCTGCTTAATCTCGACCGTCACGCGCTCCTCACCCAGACGCTGGTTGAGCATCGAGGCAGCGGCATCAACAAGGTCGAGTTTCTGCTGGAACTTGGCGGCGTCATGGTCGCGGACGATATAGCGCGCTGTGGCGTGATCGACGGTCGCAGATACACCCTCAAGGTGATAAAAGCCCTCGTAGCCTTCCGTATACTCCGGGCGCTGCACGTAGGGGAGCAACGCGTTGAAGTCACAGAACAGATTGCCTGCGTTGACCATACGGCCCTTAGCGTCGCCCGGGTGGATGGACTGGCCCTCAAAGCGGACGGTCGCCTCGGCGGCGTTAAAGCACTCCCACTCCAGCTCGCCGATGGGGCCGCCGTCGACCGTGTAGGCGTACTTGCAGCCAAAGGTATCGATATCCAACAGCTCGGCTCCGTGGCCGATCTCCTCGTCAGGGCAGAAGCAAATGCCGAGTGCGGGATGGGGCAGAGAAGGGTCCTGAGCGATACGCGCGACAAGCGACATGATCTCGGCGACGCCTGCCTTGTCGTCCGCGCCCAGCAGCGTGGTGCCATCGCTGCAGACCAGGTCCTCACCCGCGAGGTCATTCAGGGCGGGAAGCTTGGCGGTACTCATGGCAACGGGCTTACCGTCAACCGTGCCGCAGACCAGGTCGCCGCCTTCGTAGTGTACGATGTGCGGCTTCACGCCGGCGCCCGGTGCAACTTCGGTGGTGTCGAGATGGGCGATCAGGCCCAGGGCGGGCTTGTCCTCAGCGCCCGCACTTGCGGGG
The DNA here is from genome assembly GCA_902465015.1 of uncultured Collinsella sp. Classification (GTDB taxonomy): domain Bacteria; phylum Actinomycetota; class Coriobacteriia; order Coriobacteriales; family Coriobacteriaceae; genus Collinsella. The sequence goes on along the minus strand of CABQLK010000009.1, from coordinate 3,430 downwards.
ATATGCGCGCAGACATAGGCGTGCTCGGTCACGTGGGCATCTTCCGCACCAAGCTCGCGCAGCTCTTCAGCCAGCACGTTGGCAAGGTCAAACTGAACGGCGCTCGAGGGTACCTGGTCGCAGTTTGCATCCTCGGACTGCGTGTTGATCTGGACGTAGCGCAAAAAGCGTTCGAGGACATCGGGGCTCGTGGTGGTGTTTTCCATAAAGACCGCTCCAATCTTGGTCGTCGTGTGCAACAAGAACTCTAGCACGGTATGCCACGGCATACCACGGCGCTTGGATGGGGTAGAATCAGCCATTGAATGCAGAAGGGACGGAAGATCATGGATACGACAAATAGCTCGCGCGAACTACATCTGACGGTGGCGAACGAAGACTACTTGGAGTGCATGGTTCGCATTGAAAGCGAAGAGGGGGAAACCAACGGCGTGCGATCGGTCGACATCGCGCAGCGCCTTGGCGTCTCCAAGGCATCGGTCAATAAAGCGGTTTCGGCGCTCAAGGCATCCGAACTTGTCGAGCAATCGCACTACGGCAAGGTAGTCCTGACCGATCGCGGCCGCGAGGTTGGCACGGCTATCTGGTACCGTCATCGCCTCATCCGCACGTTTTTGGTTCAGGAGCTCGGTGTCGAATTTGAGCGAGCCGATTCCGAGGCCTGCATGATGGAGCATGCGCTTTCCGAGGACACGATGAACCGCTGGCTCGCCTATCTCGAAAAGCAGGGAATCAGCGTCGAGGAATAGCGGGATATATATGGATACGAGTTATTACAACCGGTTTGGTGCCGAGGAACTTACGCGCCGCTTGTCGAGCGAGACCTTGTTGGCGCAGGGTCCCATGGGCAGTGTTCTGTTGAGTGAGTACGATGCCGCCGACATTCCACCGGCGTTTTGGAATCTGGCAGAGCCGCAGACCGTTTCTCGTATCCATCGCTTGTATGTCGCCGCCGGCGCACAGGTGCTCATTACCAACACCTTTCAGGCATCGAGCTATGCCCTCAAGCACGACCAGATTGCGCCGTCCGTGGCGGAGGTCAATCGCGGGGCCGTCGACGATGCCCGCCAGGCGCACCCTCAGCTGCTGCTAGGCTCGATGGGCCCGATCGGTATTGAGTGGTTTGCCGAGGACTCTGCCGAGTATCGTGAAATCCGAGGCATTGCGCGCGAACAGGCGCACGCCTTGCTCAATGCCGGCGTTGACGGTCTGCTGATCGAGACGGTGACGTCTATCCGTAATTTGCAGCCCATGCTTGCCGGCGCCCGAGATGCCGCCGATGGCATGCCTGTTCTGGTGAGTTTTGTCGTTGACGATAAAGGCGACCTGTTGGGCGATGGCCTCAACATCGAGGCAGCCGTTTTGTACGCCGAAAAACACGGCGCAAACTCGGTTGGTGTTAATTGCTGTTCGCTTGCGGCCGCGAACGCGGCGGTGCCCAGGATGGTTACATCGGCGACTACTCCCGTCACGGTGCGTCCCAACGTAGGCGATCCGGTCCAGACTCAGGATGGCCCCGTATGGCACGAGAACCCCGAAGCTTTCGCGCGCGCATGCATCGAATGGAGACATGCCGGTGCCGCAATGGTGGGCAGTTGCTGTGGAACCACGGCAATCACTACGGCCGCGATGGCCGAGGCGCTCGATATATAAAGGGCAAAACCGCTCCATACGGGGCGGTTTTTTTATTGCTTGCATGTCCTCGGCAGCATTTGCCCAAATGGTGAATGCTGGTGCCGGCAGGTTGCCGAGTGCATGTTGCGGGTATACCCCATGCGTACCATGATCCAAACACTGTGAGGTGTCTGCGCGTGTGCGCGATAATTCATTTTGGAACTGACGGTTGGCGCGCTCGCGTCGATGAGGACTTCACTGCCGATAACGTTGCCCGTATCGCCGATGCCGTCGGCGAGTTGTGGCAAAAGACCAATCCGGGCAAAACGGTATATATAGGGTTCGACACCCGGCCCCTGGCGCGCGAGTTCGCTGAGCTTGCGGCGGGTGTGCTAGCAGCGCACGGGCTAGACGCCGTGCTCGCTTCGCGACCTGTCCCGACCCCTGCCCTTACGTGGGCGGCGGCTTATGACGGTGAAGCGTGCGGCGCGCTCATGGTGACGGGGTCCCATCATCCGCAGGGCTATCTGTGCCTCAAGATTCGCATGGGTGACGGCTCGACCGCCAACCAGGATGTCATCGAAGAGCTCGAAGAGACTATGGCTCCCGAGCCAATGGGGATCGAGGGGCAATATCGCACCGCGGATATCATTCCTGACTATATGCAGGCGGTGGCATCGTTTGTCGATGCCGAAGCCATCCGCGCCGCGCACCTGCGCGTGGTTGTCGATCCCATGGGCGGCGCAGCCCAGGGCTATCTAGCCGACTTGCTGCGCGAGCTTGGCGTTGAGGTGCACGAGATTCACGCCGGGCAGGCGTCTGACCAAGAAGATATCTGCCCCGACCCCGTTGAGCCTTGGGTGGACGCTTGCGAGCGCACGGTTGTCGAGGACGGAGCTTGCGCTGGCCTGGTGACCGACGGCGACGCCGACCGTATCGGCGCGGTTGACGAGCGCGGCAGATATATACATCCGCATCAGATCATGGCGCTCGTTTTGGGCGACTTGGTTCAATTTCGTAATTTGGAGGGGCGCGTCGTCGTCAATCTTTCATGCTCGACGCTCGTGCGTCGCATTGCCGAGGCGCTTGGCTGCCGCGTGACCGTCAAACCAGTCGGTTTCAAATATATAGCGGCGGAGATGAAGAAGGGCGGCGTCCTCATGGGCGGCGAAGAAGCCGGTGGTATCGGCATCGCCGCGCATATGCCCGAGCGCGATGGAATCCTCGCCTGTCTGATTCTGTGTGAGCTTATGGCAAAGACGGACGCGCCTTTGGGCGTTCTGGTCGACCAACTCGAGGACAGTTTTGGTAAGACGAGTTACGGTCGACGCGATTTGCGCCTTGAGGCCGAAGATGCCGAAACGTTACGAACCCTGCTGCCGGGCGTAAACCCGAAGTCGATTTGTGGCAAGGTGCCGCAAAACGTTAGCCATATGGATGGCTTGCGTTTGGCATTCGAGGATGACACGTGGCTGCTGGTCCGTCCTAGCGGGACCGAACCAGTGGTGCGCGTCTACGCCGAGGGGTTCTCGGTGGAAGAACGTGATGAGTTGCTCGATGCTGGCTGTGCTTTAGCTAGGGGGACGTATCCGCTTTAACCATGAGACTGCCTTATATAAAGAGATGCTCGGCGAGCGGTAGGTAACGGCTGGCAAACGTTAGTCGGATTCCAAGATGTGTAGGAAATGTGTACGCCCAGATTCCCGCCCCCGGGGCCCCTCCGGTCTGGCAATATATCTCCTTGCCGCGCGGCCCGGTCGGACCGGATCAGCCGCGGGGCGTGCACCTTGAGAACCGGATACTGCGAGGATGGACA
>CABQLK010000008.1 GCA_902465015.1 uncultured Collinsella sp. | reverse complement strand
AGCCCCTTGCGGCGTAGTTCTTATTTAAGACGTCCAAGTTTTGGGGTGCAGTTCAGCACTTGGGGACGTTCCTTTTGGGCCGGCCGTTGGGGACAGCCCTTGTCGATTCAATTGTGGACAGCCGCCTTACAGCTCCAGCGCCTCGGCGACCTCGGCTGCGCAGGCCAGGGCATCGGTCATGGCGCTCACCACAAGCGAGCTGCCGTTGCGGGCGTCACCGGCCACGTACACCGGTGCGGCATCCGCGGCGACGCCGTCGACACGGGCCGCAAGATGAGAACCCTCGGCAGCCATCACGGGCAACGGACGACCCGCCGTGACAACAGGCACGCCGACAGCTTCGAACACGCCATGCTCGGGACCCGTAAAGCCGCAGGCGATGAGCACCAGCTGCGCCGGCACCTCGTGCTCGGAGCCCGCGATGCGCTCGGGCTTTCCCGCCGACCAGTCCAGATCGACCACGCGCAGACCCGCAGCCGCACCCTTCTTGTCCAGCAGCACCTCGAGCGTATCCACGCCCCAGGCACGCATCTCGCCACCCATGGCAGCGATTGCCTCCTGCTGGCCGTAGTCGGTCTTCTTAACGTTGGGCCACTGCGGCCAGAGGTTGCTCGCCGCGCGCGCATCAGGCGCCGCCGGCAAAAACTCAAACTGGCGCACGCTGCGCGCACCCTGACGTACCGCGGTGCCCACGCAGTCGTTACCGGTATCGCCGCCGCCAATGACCACGACGTCCAGGCCGCGTGCATCGACGACAGGCTCGCCGCCATCGAGCACCGAGACGGTCGAAGCCGTCAGGTAGTCCACGGCATACACCACGCCGGGCGCATCGATGTTCGCAGCAGAAAGCCCACGCGGGGCACGAGCACCGGCAGCCACCACAACGGCGTCAAAGCCATTGAGCTTGGCCGCCACCGCAGGGTTCGTAACGTCAGCACCCAGCTCGAACACAATGCCCAGCTCGCGCATAAGTGCCACGCGACGCTCGACAACGGACTTCTCGAGCTTCATGTTGGGAATGCCGTACATGAGCAGGCCGCCCGGGCGGTCGTCACGCTCAAACACCGTCACGCGGGCACCGCGACGCGCAAGTTCCCATGCAACCACCAGGCCAGCCGGGCCAGAGCCAATCACAGCGACCGTGGGAGCATCCTCCCCTGCCGGCTCAAAGCGGCGCGGACCGCCATTTGCCCACTCATGGTCGCTGATCGCGCGCTCGTTGTCGTGAATCGTCGTGGGCTGGCCGTCGACCGAGCCCAGGTTGCACGCGGCCTCGCACAGCGCCGGGCACACGCGGCTCGTGAACTCGGGCATAGGCGAGGTGAGTGACAGACGCTCGGCAGCCTCGTCCCAGCGGCCGCGATACACTAGCTCGTTCCACTCGGGAATCAGATTGTGCAGTGGGCAGCCACTCGGACGCGCCTTGCCAAAGCTCGCGCCCATCTGGCAAAACGCCACACCGCACATCATGCAGCGGCTCGCCTGGGCACGGCGCGCATCGTCGTCGAGCTCCACGTACAGCGGATCGAAATCGCGGCTGCGCTCCTCCACGGGGCGCAGCTCGTGGGTCACGCGATCGATATCAAGAAAAGCACCGGGCTTACCCATGGCACTTACGCCTCCTTCTTGGTCGAAGCAACAGAGCTGGCGGCGGCGGGCACAGCGCCAGCGACACCACCCGCCACATCAAAGCGAGCGACATCGGCGGCGTCGGCGCGACCGGTCACAATGTCAAACGCCAGCTCCTCGGCCTGCGCATGCGTCTTACCGATGGCCTCGGCGGCGGCGACAATCGCCAACACGCGCTCGTACTCGGTCGGAATGACCTTCATAAAGTGCTTGCTCATCGTCTCAAAGCTGTAGAGCAGCTTAATACCGCGCGGGCTCTGCGTCGCGTCCACGTGCTCCTGGATGAGCGCACGAATCTGCGCCAGCTCGCCGGCCGTCGGGGCCTTGAGCTCAACGCTCTCGTGGTTCACACGGGCATCGAGCGTGCCGTACTGGTCAAAGACGTAAGCCACGCCGCCCGTCATGCCGGCGGCGAAGTTCTGCCCGACCTCGCCCAGGATGAGCGCCAGACCGCCCGTCATGTACTCGCAGCCATGGTTGCCGCAGCCCTCGACCACCACCGTGGCACCGGAGTTGCGCACGCCAAAGCGCTGGCCTGCCAGGCCGTTAATAAAGCCGCGACCGCTCGTGGCGCCAAAGAAGGCCACGTTGCCCACGATGATGTTCTCGTCGAACTTGTAGGTCGCATGCGGGTTGGGGCGCACCGACACCTCGCCGCCCGAAAGGCCCTTGCCAAAGTAGTCGTTGGCGTCACCGCACACATTGAGCGTAATGCCGCGCGGCAGGAAGGCGCCAAAGCTCTGACCGGCCGATCCATCGCAATCGATGGTGATGGAGCCGGCGGGCAGGCCCTCGGGATGCGCCTTGGTCACCGCGTTGCCCAAAATGGTACCCACGCAGCGGTTGACGTTGGCGATATCGGCGCGGAAGCGAATCGGACGCAGGTGCGCACGGGCATCGGCCGTATAGGGCACAAACAACGTGGAGTCGAGCGTCTTGTCGAGCTCGCTGTCCGCAGCCATCTGGGGCAGGAAGTGACGGCCGTCGGCACCCGGGATGTGGGCACCAAACTCACAGGTCGCGCTCGCCAGCACGGGCGACAGATCCAGCAGGTTAGCCTTGCGGTTGCCCGGGACCTCAATCTGGCGCAAGCACTCGGGATGGCCGACCATCTCGTCGACGGTGCGGAAGCCCAGGCTCGCCATGACCTCGCGCAGCTGCTCGGCAACAAAGAGCATAAAGTGCTCGACGTGCTCGGGTTTGCCGCGGAAGCCGCGACGCAGGCGGCAGTTTTGCGTGGCGATGCCGGCCGGGCAGGTATCCTGCTGGCAGTCGCGCTGCATGAGGCAGCCCATGGAGATGAGCGGCATGGTCGCAAAGCCAAATTCCTCGGCGCCCAACAGGCAGGCGACGGCAACATCGGTGCCGTCCATGAGCTTGCCGTCGGCCTCGAGCACTACGCGCGAGCGCAGGCCGTTTTGCAGCAGCGTCTGCTGGGCCTCGGCAAGACCGAGCTCCAGCGGCAGGCCCGCGTGCCAGATAGAGTCGCGCGCAGCGGCACCCGAGCCGCCGTTGTGGCCGCTGATCAAAATCTTGTCGGCAGCGCCCTTGGCAACACCAGTGGCGATGGTGCCGACGCCGGCCTCGCTGACCAGCTTGACCGACACGCGCGCGCCGGGGTTGGCGTTCTTAAGGTCAAAGATCAGCTCTGCCAGGTCCTCGATGGAGTAGATGTCGTGGTGCGGCGGAGGCGAGATCAGGCCGATGCCGGGCGTGGACTGACGGACCTCGGCAATCCAGGGGTAGACCTTCTTGCCGGGCAGGTGACCGCCCTCGCCGGGCTTGGCGCCCTGGGCCATCTTGATCTGAATCTCGAAGGCGCTGCACAGGTAGCGGCTCGTCACGCCAAATCGCGCACTTGCTACCTGCTTGATCGCGGAGTTCTTGGAGTCACCGTTAGCCAGCGGAGTCTCGCGGCGCGGGTCCTCGCCGCCCTCGCCGGAGTTGGAACGGCCATGCAGGCGGTTCATGGCGATGGCCATGCACTCGTGTGCTTCCTTGCTGATGGAGCCGTACGACATGGCGCCGGTGTTAAAGCGGCGGACGATGTTGAGCGCGGGCTCGACCTCGTCGAGTGCCACCGGAGTGCGGCCGCTGGCATCAAAGTCCAGCAGGTCGCGCAGGCGCACGGCACGGCCGGTGCGGTGCAGGCGGGCGCTGTACTCCTTAAAGGTGTCGTAGCTGTCCTCACGGCAGGCGGTCTGCAGCAAGTAGACAGTCTGCGGATCGATGAGGTGATCCTCGCCGCCGAGCGGGCGCCACTTGGTCAGGCCCAACGTGGGCAGCTGATCGGGAGCCGGGCTCTTAAGGATAGCAAGCGCGGCGTCATAGCGCTCATTTTGCTCGCGCTCGACGTCCTCGACACCCATACCGCCCACACGGCTCACCGTGCCGGCAAAGTACGCGTTGACGAACTCGGGCGTAAAGCCCACGGCCTCGAAGATCTGCGCCGAATGGTAGCTCTGCACCGTGGAGATGCCCATCTTGGACATGATGGAGACGATGCCCGCCGTCGCGGCCTTGTTGTAATTGGCGATGCCCTGCTCGGCCGTCACGTCCAGATCGCCGCGTGCCGCCAGATCGCGGATGCACGCATGCGCGTTGTACGGATAGATGCCGCTTGCGGAGTAGCCCACCAGCGCCGCAAAGTCGTGCGGGGACACGGCGTCGCCGCACTCCACCACGATATCGGCAAAGGTGCGCACGCCGGCACGGATCAGGTGGTTGTGCACGCAGCCCACGGCGAGCAGCGACGGCACGGGCACCTCGCCCGCTCCGGCGCGATCGCTCAGCACCACGATGTTCACGCCATCGCGAACCGCAGCCTCGACGTCTTCGGCAAGCTGCTTGAGCGCAGCCTGCAGCGCGCCCTCGCCGGCATCGCGGCGGTAGACGGCACGGAACCGGCGGGTCTTAAAGCCAACACGGTCAATCGCGCAAATGCGGTCGAACTCCTCCTCGCTCAGCAGCGGGCGCTCCAGGCGCACCAGCTGGCAAGCCGCGCGGGAGTCCTCGAGCAGGTTGCCGTGATTGCCCAGGTAGAGCGTGGTCGAGGTGACCATATGCTCGCGCAGGGCGTCGATCGGCGGGTTCGTGACCTGGGCGAACAGCTGATAGAAGTAGTCGTAGAACGAGCGCGTCTTCTTGGACAGGCAGGCCAGCGGCGCATCGATGCCCATCGAGGCGAGCGGCGCCTTGCCCTGCTGGGCCATGGGACGCACGACCTCGTCGACGTCATCCCAGTGGTAGCCGAGCTTGGCCATACGCACGGCGGCGGGCACCTCGGCGTCCTCGGCGGGCGTTGCCGCAACGGGCTCATCGAGCGCGTCAACGGTTAGCGTCTCCTCGGCAATCCAATCACGGTAGGGCTTTTCCTTGGCGTAACGGGCACGCAGCTCATCGTTGTAGATGACGCGCCCGCGGGCAAAGTCGACCTCGAGCATCTGGCCCGGTCCTAGGCAGCCGCTCGTCAGGATGTTCTCGGGGCTCACCTCGATGGTGCCCACCTCGCTCGCCAGCATAAAGCGACCGTCGCGCGTCACATAGTAGCGGGCGGGACGCAGGCCGTTACGGTCGAGGGCGGCACCCAGCGTGCGACCGTCGGTAAAGGCGATGGCCGCCGGGCCATCCCACGGCTCCATGAGCATGGACTGGTAAGCGTCGTAGGCGCGGCACTCCTCACTCAGGCTGTCGTTGTGGTCCCACGGCTCGGGCAGCAGCATGGATGCGGCACGCGTGAGCGGGCGACCGTTCATGACCAAGAACTCGAGCACGTTGTCCAGAATCGCGGAGTCGGAGCCCTCGCGGTTGATGATGGGCATCACGCGCTCAAGATCGTGCTGCAACACGGGACTGTACAGGTTGGGTTCGCGGGCGCGAATCCAGTTGACATTGCCCTTGAGGGTGTTGATCTCGCCGTTGTGGATGATAAAGCGGTTGGGATGCGCGCGCTCCCAGCTGGGCGTGGTGTTGGTGGAGTAGCGCGAGTGGACGAGCGCCACGGCCGTTTTGACGGCGGCGTCGTTGAGATCGATGAAGAAGCGGCGCATCTGCGTGGCGACCAGCATGCCCTTGTACACGATGGTGCGCGAGCTCATGGAGCACACGTAGAAGATCTTGTCTCGCAGGGCAAACTCGGCGTCGGCCTTCTTCTCGATGGTGCGGCGGCACACGTACAGGCGACGCTCGAAGGCGTCACCCGCCGGCGTGTCGTCCGGACGGCCCAGGAAGGCCTGCAGGATAGTGGGCATGCAGGCACGCGCCGTCTCACCCAGGTCGTGCGGATCGACCGGCACCTCACGCCAAAAGAGCAGCGGCACGCCGGCCTCGGCGCAACCCTCCTCAAACACGCGGCGGGCATCCTCTACGCCCTTGTCGTCCTGCGGGAAGAACAGCATGGCCACGCCATAGTCGCCCTCTGCCGGCAGAATCTGGCCGCACTTTTGGGCCTCTTTTCGAAAAAAGTGATGCGGAACCTGGAACAGGATGCCGGCGCCGTCGCCGGTGTTCTTCTCGAGTCCCGTGCCGCCGCGGTGCTCCAAGTTGACCAGAATGGACAGCGCATCGTCCAGAATCTGGTGATGGCGCTCACCGTTGATATCGGCAAGCGCGCCGATGCCACATGCATCGTGGTCGAATTCGGGGCGATAAAGGCCCTGCTGCTGAGCGGAATCTGCCTGCATCGCGATCCTCCCCTAGATATTTAGACAGTCAGTTGAATAGGCATAGTAGGAGCATCGGGGCATCGTTGTGTTTCCCGCCCGTTTCGAAACAATCGCGTAACGCACGTAACCCATCAACGTCTTGCTATCAAACGCGTACATCAGCCTCCAAACACGTCGAAATTTGACATCTTTGGAGGCTGACGCACACGTTTTAGTGCAGGGACAGCCGGCACATATGCATCCAACCCCTTTGAATTATTCTGGAAACGAGGGCCACGCAGACTTTTGCATGATGCGACTCGACACCGCAGACCTCAAGGGCGGCAACAAGGCGCCCAAGTTCGGCTTGTAAGCTCACCGCTTCAAACATCTCAATCTGTAACAGGAGGAACCGATTTTGGCGCCTAGATGTTACAGATTGAGATTTTCTGCGGGACGGTTTTGGTTTGTCTCGATCTGTAACACGAAGGGCCGGTTTTGGCGGCAAACTGTTACAGATCGAGACATTCCATAGGACCATTTCTTCCTGTCTCGATCTGTAACACCTAGGCCCAATTTCCATCCCTAGTTGTTACAGATCGAGACATTTCGGCAGCCCCCTTTCACCATCCCATTCAAATACAACAATTTTGTTAGTCTTGGTTAACTTTTTGGCCTAAAACGGGTATCCTTTGCGGCGTCAAGCAAACGGCACGCACACCGTGCCAGATCAAGGAGACCCCTATGGCACACCAGACAGACCAACAGACAATGCAACTTGTCCTTATCCGTCACGGAGAGTCCGAGTGGAACAAGCTCAACCTGTTCACCGGCTGGACCGATGTCGAGCTCACCGACACGGGCCGCGAAGAGGCGGCGGCAGGCGGCCGCGCCCTCAAAGAAGCCGGTTTCGACTTTGACGTCTGCTACACTTCGCGTCTCAAGCGCGCGATCCACACCCTCGACATCGTGCTCGGCCAGATGGATCGCGAGTGGCTGCCCGTCATCAAATCCTGGAAGCTCAACGAGCGCCACTATGGCGCGTTGCAGGGTCTCAACAAGGCCGATGCCGCGGCGGAGCACGGCGACGAGCAGGTGCTCATCTGGCGCCGTTCCTTCGATGTCTGCCCGCCGGCGCTCGAGCCGGGCGACAGTCGCGACCCCCACACCCAGGAGCAATACCGCGACGTCGCGCCCGATCAGCTGCCCTATACCGAGTGCCTCAAGGACACGATAGCCCGCGCCTGGCCTTATTTCGAAGACGAGATTCGCCCCCAGATGCTCGCCGGCAAGCGCGTACTCATCGCCGCGCACGGCAACTCCCTGCGCTCACTCGTCATGAAGCTCGAGCACCTCACGCCCGAGGAGATCCTCAAGGTCAACATCCCCACCGGAGTGCCGCTCGTCTACACCTTCGATACCGATTTCAATGTCCTCGACAAGCGCTACATCGGCGATCCGGCGACCATCGCCGCCAAGATCGACGCCGTGGCCAATCAGGGCAAAGCGCACAAGTAGCCCCAACCCAAATCCGACGCGTGGCGCCGCACGACCCAGATGCGACGTCATGCCGCCCATACGCAGGAGCGCACCATGCTCAACCATCTCAAACAACACTTTGGCTCCCGACGCACCGGTGGTCACGGAGGCCTAGACATTGCGCGGCATATCGGCCCCGGGCTGCTCGTGACCGTCGGCTTTATCGACCCGGGCAACTGGGCCTCCAATATGGCCGCGGGCTCGCAGTTTGGCTACGCGCTGCTGTGGATCGTCACGCTGTCCACGATTATGCTCATCGTGCTGCAGCACAACGCGGCGCACCTGGGTATCGCCACGGGCGCCTGCCTTGCCGAGGCCACGACACGCTTTCTCCCCCGCATCGTGGGACGCACGGTGCTCGCCAGCGCCTATCTCGCGACCATCGCCACCGCCATGGCCGAGGTCCTGGGCGGCGCGATTGCCCTTCAAATGCTCTTTGGGCTGCCCGTGCGCGCGGGCTGTGTCATCGTGGCGACAGTATCGATGGCGATGCTCATGACGAACTCCTACAAGCATGCCGAACGCTGGATCATCGCCTTCGTAGGCGTGGTAGGACTCTCGTTTTTGGCCGAGCTTGCACTAGTCAAGGTCGACTGGCCGCAAGCCGCCGCAAGCTGGATCACGCCTAGTATGCCCACTGGCTCTGCTGCGATTATCGTGAGTGTCCTGGGTGCGGTCGTAATGCCACACAACCTTTTTCTGCACTCCGAGGTCATCCAATCCATGCACTTCGAAGGCCAAGGCGACCAGGTTATCGAAGAGCGTCTGCGCTACGAGCTCTTCGACACGCTCTTTTCGATGGGCGTGGGCTGGGCAATCAACTCGGCCATGGTCATCCTGGCCGCAACGACCTTCTTTGCGCACGGCATTGTCGTAGACGACCTCGCAGTCGCAGCGGCCACGCTCTCCCCCATTCTGGGCCCGGCAAGCTCGGCCATCTTTGCGGTGGCACTGCTGTTTGCGGGTATATCGAGTAGTGTGACGGCGGGCATGGCGGCGGGCACCATCACCGCAGGCATGTTCGACGAGGAATACGACATCCACGACCGACATTCCTCGATCGGGGTGGCGGCTTGTTTCGTCGGCGCAGTGGCGGCGTGCTTGGTCGTCCCGAATCCTTTTGAGGGTCTCATCTGGAGTCAGGCGCTGCTGTCGCTTCAGTTGCCGATTACGGTCTTTGTGCTCATACGACTCACCAGTTCGCCCCGCGTTATGGGCAAATACGCCAACTCGCGCCCGCTCAACGCGCTGCTCGTAGGGATCGGCGTCATCGTGACGATTCTCGACATCGTGCTGCTAACGGGGATGTAATTGGGATGGCGTGACTGTCCAGATATAACGTCTCAATCTGTAACACGTGAGACCGTTTTAAACCGTCAGATAAATCAAAAGGGTCCCGGCCGAGAATTCGACCGGGACCCTTGGACAGAGCTACATGTTGTTGCAAGTCGTGTGTCTACGAGCTACTCCTCGACAAGCTCAAACTCATCGGGGCCGACGCCGCAGACCGGGCACACGTAGTCCTCGGGCAGCTCGGGCGTGTCGACCTCAACCTCGTAACCGCAAACGGTGCACACAAACTTATACGTCTTCTTCTCCTCAGCCATGATGTTCTCCTCTCGAACGTGACTGCTGGTGTACTTACTTATTAGTATATATTCTCAATAATATTATGCAAGTAGTTTTACAGCATTTCTAGCCTTGATACGAGGACGCCTTCGGAGGCGTCTTGCCCTTCAGCACCTTGTGGTAGTAGTCATAGGTCAACGGTGTCTCGCCGCTCAGACGCTCGGCATCCTCAACCTCGCCGATAAACAGCAGGTGCGTGCCCACGTCCACGGTGTCGATCAGACGGCAACTAAACAGCGCTGCCGCGTGCTCGGGCACATAGGGCATGCCAAGGGCAGTCTCGCGGGTCTCGTACTTGGCAAACTTGTCATAGTCGCTGCTGGTGCGGAACCCAAAGTTGCCAATGTAGAGCATATCGGCCGTCTGATCGATCACGGTCAGCGCAAAGGCCTTGGCGGACGAGATAACACCAGACGTGACATTTTCCTTATTCACGGCAACCGAGATGCGCGGCGGCGTAGACGTCACCTGCACCGCCGTGTTGATGACGCAGCCGGCGCGCAGTCCATCGGCCGCGGCGCTCACCACATACAGGCCGCTCGGCATCGTAAAGAACGCAGTTTTATCCATAACGATCACTCCCCTAACCCGGGTTGGAACCTCATGGAAGTATGTACCCACAAAAAAGGCGGCGCCCATAACGGATGCCGCCTTTGAGACATATGTGTCAGAACAGTAAGCAAGATGAGACGCCCACAGTTGCGGTGAAATAGAGACTGAATAGCCCCTCAAACAGGCAAAACAGTCCGTATTCCACCGCAACTTATGAAGGGTGGTCAGCGGTTGCGTTCCTTGAGCGCGCGATCGATTTCGCGCTGAACGTCACGCTTGGCCATGTCCTCGCGTTTGTCGTAGAGCTTCTTGCCGCGGCCTAGACCCAGCAGCAGCTTAACGCGGCCGTCGGTATTAAAGTAGAGCTCCAGCGGCACCAGCGCATAGCCGCGGTTGCGCAGCTTGCCATCGAGAAAATCAATCTCCTTGCGATGCAGCAGCAGACGGCGCCGGCGATCGGGATCACGATTCCACACACCACCGTGGCTGTAAGGGTGAATATGCAGACCCACCAGCCAGCACTCCCCGCCACGAATCAGCGCAAAGGTATCAGTGATCTGGCAGGCGCGCTCGCGAATCGACTTGACCTCGGTACCGCTCAGCTCAATGCCGCACTCAAACGTCTCGTCGATAAAGTACTCGTGATGTGCCGAGCGATTCTTGGAGATGAGCTTGCGCTCGCGCTTACTGGGCATCGCCGGCCTCCTTGGCGCCATCGGAACCCTTGCCCGTAGCTTCGCGCTTAGCCTTGCGCTCGGCGTTGAGCTCGGCATCGCTCTCGCGCACCAGCTTGATGATCGCCGCGCAGGCCTCCTCGCCCACCAGGTCGCGGGCGCGCACCGTCAGACGCGTCGCCTCCTGCTTGTCACCGTCGCTCGCAGCATCGGTCGCACACATGATCAGGCAAATGGCAATCTCGGCCGAAGGCGAGGTCGGTACGCCCTGCAGGCTCAGCTCGCCCATCACGTGCTCGTCGCTCTCCTCGGCGGCATCGGGATAGGCAGCATGAATCTTGTTGAGCAGGCGCGTCGTATGCGCATCGCCAGGCGCAAGGCGCAGGGCCAAGCGGGCACAACCCACGGCGGCCGAGACGTTCTCGGTCTCGGGCTCCAAGAAGTACTGCCCCAAGTTGGCATAGGCGCGGGCGGCACACTTACCGTCGCTCGCACGCTCCAGCACCGAAAACGAAAGCGAAGCCCATTCCTGCTTGTCCTCGAGAGCGCGGAACAGCTCGGCCAAATCCAAGCGATAGTTGCAGTTCATGGGGTCCCAACGCACAGCCTGCATCAGGGCATTACGAGCGCTCACATAATCCTGCTGGCGAATGTAGGCAAACGCCATATCAGAGTACAGGCGGTCAAACGGCACCTCGACCTGCACGAGCTCGCGCGGATCCTTCTCCACGCGGCGATAGGCCAAGCGCTCAAACTTGCTATCGAAGCTAAAGTATTGGCGCTTCTCCTCCGTCTTGCACTCGGCGTCGATATACTCCTCGGCGAGCTCCACCAGGCGCTCCAGCAGCGGCGTCGCCGTAGCCAGGTCGCCCTGCGCCAGATAGTTCTCGGCATACGTGATGTCTTGCAAGCTGATGGGCAGATCCATGGCTACTCCTCGATCTGAGCGAAACACGGCAGGCGCCGTATATACGGTCAATACACAAAACCCGGGTCTCTTACGAGGCCCGGGCGTTCAATTTTGGTAGCCCGTACCAGATTCGAACTGGTGATCTCCGCCTTGAGAGGGCGGCGTCCTAAACCGCTAGACGAACGGGCCATATGTAGCAAATGCAATGGCTGGGATGGAGGGAGTCGAACCCCCATTGACGGAACCAGAATCCGCTGTCCTGCCATTAGACGACATCCCAATGACTGCATCGCTGCGCTCGGCTGTGCCTTTGCGCAAGAAAGAAATATACGGGAAGTCCCGCCGTGACGCAAGCCCTAATTTTGACTTTTTTGAAATTCAGTCAAATACGGCCAACACGTGAAGGACCTGTGAAGCACCAGCGACACCTACGGCGTCAAAGCCCGTAAAACATCCCACATCTACCGCTGGTAGATTACAACAATGCAGCACTCGCGGCTGATGGCACAATCGAACCGTCATCATTGCACGGATATCGAGGCGCCATGGACGAAGAGCTTGATTACCTATGGGAGACCCTGGGCCTCGAGATCACTGCTGACCTTTGGCCCGAACGGGACAAAATCCATCCCACACTGCGCCCCGCCATCACGGTGATGCAGGCAAAATACCGCCGTGCATCCTTTTTGATCATGCGGGTGTCATGGCACGCGGGACTCCCCGACCTTAAGCGAATCCAGGCAAGCCTCGTCGAGCTGTCCGGTATGCCGACCGTCATATCCGAGGCGCACCTGGAGCAGCGCCAGCGCGAGCGACTGCAACAGCAGCGGATTCCCTTTATCTGCCCCGGCGTTCAGGCATATCTGCCCTTTATGGACGAGGAGTACTGGAGCGGCAAGCCCAACAAACACGTAAAGGTCTACGATCCGCACGAATGGGCACAGCTGGCGGACTGACTGGGGCAGGCCCGCCGGCGGAAAGTGCGTCCCAGATTTCAAGCTCAAACTGGTCCCCACTTTCCCGTCGAGCCCTCAACCGGAAACCGTGTCCCACAATCGAAGCTCAGAATGGGACGTGCTTTCCGCAACCGGCCACTTTGGGAAAGTGCATCCCATTCTGGAAGCGAATTCCGGGTCGCACTTTCCGCAGCCGCTACAGCAACGCCTCGGCCCAAGCCGCTTCCCTAAAGCCGGGAATCGCAAAGTCGTCACCCACCAGCAGCGGACGCTTGACCAGCATGCCGTCGGTCGCCAGCAGCTCGTAGCACTCCTGATCCGTCATGCCCGCATCCAGACGCGCCTTCAGGCCCAGCTCTCGATATTTCATGCCCGACGAATTAAAGAAGCGCCGCACCGGCAGCCCCGAACGAGCAATCCAGGTCGCAAGCTCATCAGCCGTGGGATTGTCCAAAACGATATCGCGATCGATATACTCTACCCCATGTTCGTCCAGCCATGCCTTGGCCTTCTTACAGGTCGAGCACTTGGGATATTCAACAAACAATACCGCCATGGGATTTCCTTTCTTAGAGAAAACAGGTGTCTGGAAAACTGCACATCGACGACCACTCGCGATTGCAGCCGTTATTGTAGTCAATGTCGAAGCATAGGCAGTCGCGATGTCTCGTCTTAAGGCTAGCGCCTCGCATGGGCGCCGATCGGCCGAGTCGCATGGCGCACCAACGCCGCTGTCAGCAATACCAACAGCATGGCGGTAACATAGCCCGCAGCATCGAATCCTAAATCGATAACGTCGAAATGCCTGCCGGGAACAAAGATCTTATGTACCTGATCGCCAACGGAGCAGGCGGCGCAAAAGAGCAATACGGGCACGCAACGGGAGCATACGCTCCACGGACGCCTGGAAAAGCAAACCACGACCACCGAGGCGAACAATCCGACGAAGAAAAACTCTACGGTATGGGCAACGCGACGGACATTCGTGCCCACCCACATGCGAATGGAAGCAAGTCGGCCAGACCGGGCATTCGAGGCAGCCGAATCGGTTCCCCCGGTCATTCCGTTCTCCGCCTGGGCTTCACCCGTGGCATCGGCAGCCTGAACGCCCGTGGCCTGACCCTCCACCACACGCGCGGTGGACTCGCTCAGCAACGACGTCTCCACCGCATTTTGCTCCGTCAGCGCCCAGATGCCCGCCAGCGTTGCAGCGAACAGAACGATCGCGGTCCATCCGATTATTTGTTTTACGCGCGCCAAGGGCCAACCTCCTTTTTTTGAATATCAGCGAGTGTAGCCCCAAATGACATCGTCACCATATCAAAATATGAATCGCAACAGGAAGCGACAAAGCGACGCAAACCCCTACCCTGCCTCGCGCATCCAGCGATCGAACGTCCCCACGCACACGCCCAAGCACTTTGCTGCCTGGCTGCGGGTAATATCACCCGCCTCATAGCTATCGCGCACCAGCTCAAACTGAGGAGGGCACGGCTTACGAGGTCGACCGAAACGGACCCCTCGCGCCCGCGCCGCTGCAATTCCCTCCGCCTGGCGCCGATGGATATTCTCGCGCTCCACCTGCGCCACGTAGCTCAGCAGTTGCAGCACAATATCGGCAATCAGGGTGTTGGTCACATCCGGCGCGCCGCTGGCCCTGACGCGCGTGTCAAGCAATGGCATGTCCAACACCACAATGGCAACCCCGAGCTCCTTGGTAATGCGTCGCCATTCCTCAAGAATCTCGGAGTAATTACGACCAAGTCGGTCGATAGAAAGCACCACCAGCACGTCCCCGTCTCCCAGGACGTGCAGCAGCTCGCGATAGCGCGGTCGATCGAAGTCCTTGCCGCTCGCATGGTCGGCATAAATATTCGCCGAGCCCACGCCATAGGCGCCCAGCGCATCCAGCTGCCGATTCAGATTCTGATCGCGCGAACTCACCCGCGCATAACCGTACACCGTCGCCATCTCATCCCCGCTTTCTTGTAAACCTGCCAAAAAGGGACAGGTTTATTTTGGTAGGTTTTACCTCTCAAATAGCAGGTAAGCGGGCGGCCGAGCAGACGGCAAGGTAGTCACGATTCAAATGCGAAGGGCGGTCCCGAAAGGCCGCCCTCCGCTCCCCCACCATGAGTCGGGATTTGGCTAATGGATAAGCTTAAAGTCCAAGTGCCCACGCGTGGTATTGACGCGCGAGACCTCGATAATCACGCGCTGGCCCAGCTCGTAACGAGTCCCCGTGTCGGCGCCCGTCAGCGTAAGCGCGTCCTCGTCGAACTCGAACCACTCGTTGCCCAGGCTCTTAATTGAAACCAGGCCCTCGACCTGTGTTAGGTCCAAGCGCACAAAGAGGCCCATGCTGCTAACCCACGAGACGATTCCGGCATAGCGCTCGCCCAGACGGTCCTCATAGTACTGGGCAATCTTGATCTTTTGCGTCGCATGGCTGGCGGCATCTGCCGCGCGCTCGGCATCGCTGCATGCGCGGCAGATCTGCGGCAGAATGCGCGGCAGCGACTCGCGCCCCTTGCCGATCAGCCGCGAGGTACGGACCAAGGCGTCCTTGCCGCCGAGCTGCTCATAGGCCAACTGCAGCTTGAGTACGCGGTGCACCACCAGATCGGGGTAGCGACGGATGGAACTCGTAAAGTGGCAGTAGCACGGCGCGGCGAGCGCAAAGTGGCCCTCGTTGCGCGGCTTGTACAGCGCGCGCTGCATGCTGCGCAGAAGCAGCGTGTTGACGAGCGGTGCGTTGGCCGTACCGGCGGCAGCATCGACTGCAGCCTGCAGCTCATCGGGACTCCCCAGGGCAATACCGGCAGCACGGCGATCGTCGATGATGCCTAGCTGCGCCAGCGCAACGGCGGCACCGTGCAGGCTATCGGGGCTCGGATCCTCATGCACGCGATAGCAGGCCTCGATATCACGGTCTGCCAGCCACTCTGCAACGCACTCGTTGGCGAGCAGCATGGCTTCCTCGATAAGCGACGTGGCACACGAACGCTCACGCGCCACAATCTGCACGGGTACTCCGTCCTCATCCAACAGAGCACGAATCTCGGCCGTGTCAAAATCGACTGAGCCGCGGGCGCGACGAATACGACGGCGAAGTTCGGCGAGTTCGTTGGCGGCGACAAGGAAATCGCCGAGGTCGACGTTGTAGCCGCGGGCAGCCTCCTCGCACGCAAGACCGCGCTCAAGCGCATCCTCGCGCGAGGCCTCAGCAGCCTCAACATCCTCGGCGGCGCCTTCCAGCACCGAATACTCAACCGCGCCGGCACGCACCAGCAGCGCCTCGGCACCGTCATAGTCCATACGCACACGCGAGCGAATCACGCTGGGGTACGGATCGTAATGCCGCACGCGGCCCTGCGCATCGAGTTCGATATCGACGGTAAACGCAAGACGGTCCTCGTCAGGGCGAAGCGAGCACAGGTCACAGGACAGGCGTTCGGGCAGCATGGGAAGCACGCGATCGGCCAGATACACCGATGTCGTGCGATGGCGAGCCTCAAGATCGATATGCCCGTCCCAAGCCACATAGTGTGAAACGTCGGCGATATGCACACCCAGCTTATAGCCGCCCTCGGGCGTGCGCTCCAGCGAAATGGCATCGTCAAAATCGCGCGCGTCGACCGGGTCGATCGTGATGACAAAGCGGTCGCGCAGATCGCGGCGGAGCGGGTCCTTAAGCGCCGCGGACACATCGAGCGAAAGCCCCTCGGCCTCGTCCAGCGCGGCCTCGGGATAGCTATCGGTATAGCCGTAACGCGCCATCACATATTGAACGCCCAAATCGGGCGCGTCATCTCCGCCAATGCGGCGTTCGATCGTCACAGTGCCCGATTCCAGGCGCGTCGGGTAGGTCAAAATGCGCGCGACAACAGCATCACCCGGGTGGACGCCCAGACGATCCGCCGAGGTATCCTCGGGCAGAATGAAGAAGTCGGCCTTCAGGCGCGAATCGAGCGGCTCAATCACACCGAGCGGACCGGCGGTCTGGTACGTGCCCACCACGCTTATAGCTGCGCGCTCAACCACGCCCTCGATCACGGCGCGACGCTCGCCATGCGGGCTGTTCTTAATGCTCACGGCAACGGTATCGCCGTCCATGATCTCACGCTTACCACGGCCCATGACCTTGTAGTCGCCGTTTTCGGTTACAACGTAGGCGCTATGCTCATGGAGCTGCACGCGCCCGGTCAGGCTCGGACGGCGTTCGCTGCGCACCGGCCCGCGCTTATTGCGAGCTCCACGCTTATGCTTGTTATTGCGCCCCATGGCGCCCCCTAACTATCGATTGCGAACTCCAAAGAGTCTACCCAAATGATTCGCTTTCCTGCCGTCCCCTAGGGATCAAAAAACGGGCCGCCCCATAAGAGACGACCCGTTGGAAGGGATGAATTCCAGGCATGCCTACACGCGCAGATAACGGCGCATGGCGATGGCAGAGCCAAAGAGACCGATGAGCACGCCGACAAGAATCAGTGCGGCGTAGGTCACCAGATAGTACTGCATCGGCAGCGCAAACGACATCCAGCCGACACTCTCCTGCAGGCGCGGAACCAGCAGGTTGCGCAGCAACTCCAAAACACCGATGGAAAGCAGCGAGCCAAGAATGGCCTGCAGCACACCCTCGGTAATGAACGGCCCGCGAATGAAGCCGTTGCTGGCGCCCACCAGGCGCATAATCGCAATCTCGCGACGACGCGCCGTGATGGACAGGCGAATCGTGTTGTTGATAAAGATGAACGCGATAAAGGTCAGCAGACCGACGAGCACCACGGCGGCGATACGGATGTAGTTGGTCACCTGGAACAGGCGGCTCACTTCCTCCTGGCCATACAGCACGCTCGCGTTGACGTCGCCGTCGTCCGCGATCTTTTGGAAGTCG
This sequence comes from uncultured Collinsella sp., assembly GCA_902465015.1. Classification (GTDB taxonomy): domain Bacteria; phylum Actinomycetota; class Coriobacteriia; order Coriobacteriales; family Coriobacteriaceae; genus Collinsella. The sequence continues at coordinate 41,378 of CABQLK010000008.1, read as the reverse complement.
GCGTTCTTCTTGAGTTTCTTGGCCGTGCTCTCGACCTGAGACGGATCGTCCATCTCAATCGCAAACGAGGCGGGCAGCGGGTTCTGGCCGTCGAGCGCGCTCATGGTGGCGTCGGCGTTGCCCGACATCTTGCTCGTGTACTCGGCCAGCGCGTCGTCCTTATCCTTATAGGTCACGGACTTGACGTTGCTCCACGTCTTGAGCTCGGCCTCAAAGGCCTGGACGTCTGCCCGATCGGCGTCATCGCTAATAAAGGCATTGATGACAACCTGATCCTCGACGGTACCGATCACGGAGTTCAGCATCGCGGAACCCATAATGAACAGGCCGATGATAAACAGCGAAAGGAAAATCGTGATGACGGCGCCGAGCGAGGTGGTCCAGTTACGGAAGAAGTGGCTGATAGCCTCTTTGAGCGAATAGCCCACGTTAGTTGGTGCCATAGTTGCCGTAACCTCCCCTCTCCTGGTCGCGGATTACGTGGCCGCCCTCGAGGGCGATCACGCGACGGTGCATGCTATCGACCATCTCGCGGTCGTGCGTGGCGACGATCACGGTGGTGCCGGTACGGTTAATGCGCTCGAGCAGCTTCATAATGCCCAGCGAAATCGCCGGATCGAGGTTGCCCGTGGGCTCGTCGCAGATAAGCAGCGGCGGACGGTTGACCATAGCGCGGGCAACGGCGACGCGCTGCTGCTCGCCACCGGACAGCTGATCGGGCAGAGAGTCCATCTGATCGGCCAGACCGACCAGGCGAAGCACCTCGGGCACCTGGCTGCGAATGACGCCCTTGGGCTTGCCGATGCACTGCAGGGCAAACGCCACGTTTTCGTAGGCGGTCTTTTGCGGCAGAAGCTTAAAGTCCTGGAACACGGCGCCAATCTGGCGGCGCAGGAACGGAACCTTGCGGTTCTTGATCTTCATGAGGTCCTGACCGGCAACCAGGATGCGGCCGCTCGTCGGCTTGACGTCACGGTTGAGCGTCGACAGCAGCGTGGTCTTACCCGAGCCGGAGTGACCGACCAGGAAGACGAACTCGCCCGGATAGATCTCGATGTTGATGTCGTCGAGTGCAGGCTTGTTGGGCTGTGCCGGATAGATCTTGGTGACATGCTCCATAAGGATGACGGGCTCGACACCGGCCTGCTTGGCCATCTTCTTGCGGCTGGCCTGCGGATCGATGGGCGCAAACACCGACGTAAAATCGGGGTTGTTGAGCGCGTTATCGAGGCTTGCGACCTCGGCGGCCTGATCGCTCTCGACCACCGGGGCAGCAGGCTGCGTGGGGTCGGGAATAGCGGCAAAGAGACCGGACTGCGCAGGCTGAGGAGCCGGCGTCGCAGGGGCCATGGGGTCGGGAATGCCGGCCATGGTAGGCTGCGGCGTGGCGGCGCCAGCCTGAGGCTGCTCCACGCGAGCGGTCACGGCCTGAACGGGCTCAAAACCCGCCGCGCCGGAAAGCGCGACATCGCTGGTTGGATTGTAGGCAAAGGGATCGGATGCCGGCTGTGCCTGATCTGCCGGCTGAGCGGGGACCTGAGCAACAGGCTGGCCCTCTGAATCCGGAGTGGCGAAACGACTGCCCTGGACGCCTGCCTGCGTCTTGGGGGCATCATCGCCCGCACCGGAGGTACGGAAGTGGTTACCCACTGGTGCTCCTTATCGTCGTGCGTTTAAACTACATGAGCGCTTTGTATTTTAGCAGCATTAGCTTTGCTGCACATAAGAAGCATGGCGTGCTTAGGGATCCCGTCGGCCAGGCACAGGGTTACTCTCCAAATCGTCCTCGGACATGTCGGAGCCCCCGCTGCGCGCTTCGCGCGGCAGGGGCTCCTCCGTCCTGCGGAAAGATTTGGAGAGTAACCCTGTGCCCGGCCTGCGATAACTAAGGGGTCGCTGCGTTTATCTTGAGGTGCTGCATATACAAAGCTGGAAGGGTCTGAATTGCGCTTTGTCGATATATGCCCTTTTTCCTGATGGGACCGTGCTTGAGGGGCGTCTTCATGAGTTGCGGTGAAATAGGGACTGTTTTACCAGTTAAAAGGTCTAATCAGTCCCTATTTCACCGCAACTTAAATTAAGGCTAATTGTTGCGCAACTCGGATTTGAATAATCGCTTTACATTGGCCTCGATTGGAACGTCTATGGCTGTGGGGGCTGGTATGAATTGTCCTTATTGTGGTACTGAGTTGCGCAATGGCGTGAGGTATTGCACAACATGTGGGGTTACCATCCATGGCATGTCGACTAATTCTGCAATTCGGGTAAAGCCTCGGAATCACATTGCGGTTGTTCTTACCTGCATGTTGGCAATTGCCATTGTCGGCGGCAGTTGTTTGGGTCTTCATCTGCGGCAAGCATTGTCTTGTTTTATATCGGCTCATTCGGAGCATGCTATTGTGCTCAACATCTCTGCCGCAGGTTGGGATACCGATAGCGGGGCCTCACGCGTCCCGATACACATTACGGGCAAGACCGTCGACGGGATAACGGTCGACAAGGTTGAGTTCGTCGCCTCCGACGGTTCCGGTATCAGCCTCATTCAAGGTGTGTGCACGCTCGAGGCGGCAGGTTCCCCCATCGCCACCGATGGCAAGATTTATCAAATTCCCTGTACGAGCGCGACGCTCGTCCTCGACGATGTCTTTGCCGCAGGCGAAACAATCAATCTCGCCGAGCTCGCTGAGCAGGATTCGATACTCACCTTCTGCCCCATCGATGCCGGCGATATGACCAACGACGAAATCTATGATGCCGCCCTACTCGCCATGGCATATAAAGGCGACGACGCCCCCGATGTTGCCGCACTGTGCCAGGCAGCAATCAATCGTCGTGCCGCCGCCAGCAAAAGCGAGAACGCCTTCGAAAGTTGCGGTGAAATAGGGACTGTTGAGCCTTTAAGCTGGCAAAACAGTCCTTATTTCACCGCAACTGAAACAGGGGCGCTCTCCAAGAGAGCGCCCCTGCCGGGTTTCCATAGTTCTGGCGAAGCAGTCCTTGAGATCCGCCTTGCCTTATGCCAAGAACTCCTTGGTGGTCGCCACGATGTTGGCGGCGTCCAGGCCATACTTGTGCAAGAGTTCGGCACCCGGGCCAGACTCACCGAAGGTGTCGTTGACGCCGATCTTCTTGAGCGGCGTCGGGCACTGCTCGCACAGGACGTCGGCAACGGCGCTGCCCAGGCCACCGATCACAGAGTGCTCCTCGACGGTCACGACGTGGCCGGTCTTGGTGGCGCTCTTGACGATCAGGTCGGCATCGATGGGCTTGATGGTGTGCATGTTGATGACCTCGGCGTCGATGCCCTCGGCAGCGAGCTGCTCGGCGGCCTCGAGAGCCTCGCCGACCATCAGGCCGCAGGCGATGATGGTCACATCGGCGCCCTCGCGCATGACAATGCCCTTACCCAACTCGAACTTGTAGGTCTCGGGGTCGTTGATAACCGGCGAGGCCAAACGGGCGAAGCGCATGTACACGGGGCCGTCGCACTCGTAGGCGGCGCGCGTCACGGCACGGGCCTCGATGTCGTCAGCGGGAACGATCACGGTCATGCCGGGGATGACACGCATCAGGGCGATATCCTCGCAGCACTGGTGCGTGGCGCCATCCTCGCCCACCGAGATACCGGCGTGCGTGGCACCAATCTTAACGTTAAGGTGCGGGTAGCCGATGGAGTTGCGGACCTGCTCAAAGGCGCGGCCGGCGGCAAACATGGCAAAGCTGCTCGCGAAGGCAACGCGACCGGTGGTTGCGATACCGGCGGCAACGCCCATCAGGTTGCTCTCGGCAATGCCCACATCGAAGAAGCGGTCGGGGCAGGCGGCCTTGAACTTGCCGGTCTGCGTGGCGGCGGCCAGGTCGGCGTCGAGGACCACAAAGTCATCGTGCTCGTTGGCGAGCTCGACGAGGGCCTCGCCGTAGCTTACGCGCGTGGCGATTTTCTTGACGTCTGCCATCCTAGAGCTCCTCTCCGGCGGCCGTGAGCTCTGCCATGGCCTGCTCAAACTGTTCATCGTTGGGGGCCTTGCCGTGCCAACCCACCTGGTTCTCCATAAAGGAGACGCCCTTGCCCTTCATGGTCTCGGCGATAATGGCAGTCGGCTGACCCTTAGTGGCGCGGGCCTCGGCAAAGGCGGCGCGGATCTGATCGAAGTCGTTGCCGTCGGCGAGCTCCACCACGTGGAATTTGAAGGCGCGGAACTTGTCGGCGAGCGGCATGGGGTCGTTGACTTCCTCGACGGGGCCGTCGATCTGCAGGCCGTTGTGGTCGACGATCACGCAGAGGTTATCGAGCTGCTGGTTGCCGGCAAACATGGCGGCCTCCCAGACCTGGCCCTCCTCGCTCTCGCCATCGCCCAGCAGGGCGTACGTGCGGTAAGTATCGCCCCAGTGCTTGGCGGCAACCGCCATGCCCACGGCGGCGGAGATGCCCTGGCCGAGCGAACCGGTAGACATGTCAACGCCCGGGGTGTCGTTCATATTGGGGTGACCCTGCAGGTGACTGCCGATGTGGCGCAGCGTCTCGAGATCCTCCTTGGGGAAGAATCCGCGCTCGGCGAGCACGGCGTACAGGCCCGGAGCGCAATGGCCCTTGGAGAGCACAAAACGGTCGCGATCGGCCTTGCGGGGATCGGCCGGGTCGACGTTCATTTCCTCAAAGTACAGATAGGTCATGATGTCGGCAGCGCCGAGCGAACCGCCCGGATGGCCGGACTTGGCAGCGTGCACACCGGTGACGATGCCCTTCCTTACCTCGTTGGCAACCTTTTTGAGCTCTTCGTCGCTCATTGTGCCTTCCTTTCATCCTCATTAGACAAAATGCGCACGGCACCGAAGGTAATCCCAACACAGCCGCAATGCACGTACGTCATTCATTATGCTGGAAACTGATGGCTTTACCAGAGTTTTTATCATTATTTGAACAATTTAGCAGGCAGAACCGCTGATGAAACGGTTTATCAATGTGAACGTCTTTTGGATGGAACGCGGTCGCCCTACGCGCTAATGTCCTTGAATCCCTCGCCGAAGGCTTCCGTAACGTCAGCGACCGTCACAATGGCGTGAGGATCGCGCTCGCGCACGATCGTCTTGAGGGTATTGAGCTCTCGACGGCTCACGATGACCATAATCACCGGCTTCTCGGCACCCGAATACATGCCAGTCGCCTTAAACTTGGTACAACCACGACCCAGGCCATACATGATATCGGCAGCGATATCAGGGAACTTATCCGAGATGATGAGTACCATACGGCGTTTGTTGCCGCCATCGACCACGGCATCGATCACATAGCCGCTAATGACCATCGAAAGGCCTGCATATAGTGCGTTTTCGATTGAAAAGACCGGAGCCGACAGCGCACACACGGCAACGTCGATTGCCATGACGGTCGAGCCCACCGGCAGCGAGGTGTTACGCGAAATGATTTGGCCAATCGTGTCCGAGCCGCCGGTGTTGGCGCCGGCACGCAACACCATGCCGTAACCGATGCCCGTAATAATGCCGCCCCACATGGCGGGAAGCATCAGGTCCGCATCCGCCAGAGGTGCTACAAACGGGGCGAACAGATCGGTAAAGAAGCCCAGCAGCACAAAGCCCGTCGCGGTCTGCACCACGTAGAACATGCCGCCCTCGCGCATAACGACCAGCAGCAGCAAGGCGTTCATCACGATGGTCTGGATACCGACGGGAAGCGACACGCCTCGCGCCGCGCCGACCGCCTGGATAATGGTGGCAAGGCCCGTAACGCCACCGGCGGCAAGACCATTGGGAATCAAAAACAGGTCGGTCGCGATGGCGGCCAAGGCACACCCCAACATGATCTGGGGCAGGTCGTGAAAGAAGTTCATCGAAAGAATGCGCTTGATGTCCAGACGATATGCCATGTTGCCTCCCTCAAAAAAGCGCACCCAAACGGATGCGCTTTGAACTTCTTCTTGTATTCGATTCTACCGATTCGCCGGACAAAAACCACCCCTGCGCAGGGTTTATTCTGGATACAAACCCGTCCAACCGTTGGGCTTAGCATCGGTTTGAAGCCGCCCGATGTTTTAGACCTCCGAGCCTTCTGCATCGGCGTTGCCGGTGGCCCAGCGATGGTAGCCAATAACAAACGGGTCCAGGTCGCCATCGTCAAGAACGGCCTCGACGTTGCTGGTCTCCACGCCCGTGCGCAGGTCCTTAACCATCTGGTACGGGTAGAGCACGTAGCTACGGATCTGGTTGCCAAAACCAATTGTGGTCTTGGGTCCGCGAATCTCATCCAGGGCCTCGGCGCGCTTTTCGAGCTCAATCTCATACAGACGCGCCTTGAGGATCTGCATGCACGCGGCCTTGTTTTGAATCTGGCTGCGCTCGTTTTGACACGTGACCACGATACCGCTGGGGAAATGCGTCACGCGCACGGCGGAGTCGGTGGTGTTGACACCCTGGCCGCCCGGGCCGCTTGCATGGTACACGTCAACGCGAATGTCATCGGGACTAATCTCGATATCGATATCGTCGGGCAGCACTGGAATGACCTCGACGCCGGCAAACGTAGTCTGGCGGCGCTTCTTGTCGTCGGTGGGGCTAATGCGCACCAGGCGGTGAACTCCGGCCTCGGCACGAAGCATGCCAAAGGCATCCTTGCCTTCGACGGTAAAGGTCGCGCGATCGATGCCGATAACCTCGGCCGCGGGGCAATCGTTGATGGTGACCTTCCAACCGCGGCGCTGGCAGTACTTCATGTACATCTTAAAGAGCATGAAGGTCCAGTCCTGGGCCTCCAAGCCACCCTGTCCGGGCTTGATGGTCACAATCGCGTCGCCGTGATCGAACTCGCCGGTAAACCAGCTCGCAAGCTCAAGCTCGTCGATGGCGCGGGACAGGCGCTCCGCCGTGGAGGCAGCCTCCTCACGCAGCGCAGCGGCATCGGGGTCATCGCCCATTTCCTCGGCAAGCTCCAACGCGGCGCGAGCATCGGAAAGCTCACCGCGCGCGGTATCCACGGCGGCGATGTCCTCCTTGGCGCGCGCAATCTCCTCCATCGTGACGCGAGCGGCATCGGCGTCGTCCCAAAAGCCCGGGGCGACGCTTTTGGCCTCGAGCTCCGTTACGCGGGTGCGCTTCTCGTCCAAATGGAGATACGACTCGACCTCGGCGAGTCGGTCCGCAAACGCGTCCAACTCGGCGGGCGTTACCTCTAGAGCCTCGGCCATTAACGATTCCTGCCGTGGCAGTACTTGAACTTCTTACCGCTACCGCAAGGGCACAAGTCGTTGCGGCCCACGTTGACATAGGGGTCATCGCTCTCGGACTTGCGGTAGGTCGTCACCTTGCCACCGTTGTTAACGGCAGCCGGACCACCCTGGACGGCGGTACGGGCCTGCACCTGAGCCTGCTTGCGCAGCACCGAATCGCTGTTGTCGCCATCGACCTCGGCGGGACCAGAGAAGCGCGCACCCTTAAGGGCGGGGTCCTCCTTGTGCTCCACAGCCTGCGGGGCAGCCTTGATCTCAATGCGCAGAACAGTGCGCAGGTAATCCTCGTACATGGTATCGACGAGTATCTGGAACGCGCCGTAGGCCTCGGTCTTGTACTCAACCAGCGGGTCGCGCTGGCCAAAGCCGCGCAGGCCGATACCGGTCTTGAGGTAGTCCATCTCCTGCAGGTAGTTCATCCAACGTGTATCGATGACGCGCAGCATGACCTGGGTATTGAGCTCGCGCATCAGGTCCTCGCCCAGACGCTCGGCCTTCATGTTGTAGCACTTCTCAACATAGGCCAGGACATCGGCGGCCAGGGCCTCAAAATCCTCGTCGGGGAACTGAGGGGTATCGATATGCCCGGTCAGCTCGACGACCCACTTACGCAGACCCTCAAGATCGCGCTCGCCCTCGTGGCTGTCCTTGGTGCAGAACTCCTGCACGCAGCGGTACACCGTGTCGTGCATGACCTCGGTGATGTGGTCGGTCAGGTCCTTGCCATCCAGAATCTTGTTACGCTCGGCGTAGATGACCTGGCGCTGCTTGTTCATGACGTCATCGTACTCGAGGACGCTCTTACGCATGGAGAAGTTGATGCTCTCGACCTTGTGCTGGGCGCTCTCGACGGCCTTGGAGATGATCTTGTGCTGGATGGGCATGTCGTCGCCCATGTCGGCCGTGACCATCATCTTGGAGACGCGGTCCATCCTGTCGCCGCCGAACAGGCGCATGAGGTCGTCCTCGAGCGACAGGTAGAACTGGGTCTCGCCCGGATCGCCCTGACGGCCGGAACGGCCGCGCAGCTGGTTGTCGATACGACGGGACTCATGGCGCTCGGTGCCGATGACGGTCAGGCCGCCGGCGGCGAGCACGCGCTCGCGCTCGGCCTTGCAGGTCTCCTTGGCCTCGGCGTTAAACTGCTCGAGCTGCTCGGGCGTCACGTCCTCCATGGTCAGGCCCTCGTACTCCAGGCGCTCGCGCACCAGCTCGTCGCGGTTGCCGCCCAGCAGGATGTCGGTACCACGGCCGGCCATGTTGGTAGCGATGGTCACGGCGCCATAGCGACCAGCCTGGGCCACGATATGGGCCTCGCGCTCGTGGTGCTTGGCGTTGAGGACCTCGTGTGCGATGCCGCGCTTGGTAAGGGCGGCGGACAGCTTCTCGGAGCTCTCGATGGAGACGGTGCCCACCAGGACCGGCTGGCCCTTGGCGTGACGACGCTCAACGTCGTCGGCAACGGCGTTGTACTTGGCCTGGATGGTGCGGTACACCAGGTCCTCGTGGTCAACACGCTGCACGGGCTTGTTGGGGGGGATGACCTCAACGGGCAGCTTGTAAATCTCGCGGAACTCGGCGTCCTCGGTGAGTGCCGTACCGGTCATGCCGGAGAGCTTGTCATACAGGCGGAAGTAGTTCTGCAGGGTGATGGTTGCCAGCGTCTGGTTCTCCTCGCGCACGAGCACGCCCTCTTTGGCCTCGATGGCCTGATGCAGGCCCTCGGAGTAGCGGCGGCCTTCCATGATACGACCGGTGAACTCATCGACAATCTTGACCTCGCCGTTGGTGACCACGTACTGCTTGTCGCGGTGGAACATGTACTGGGCCTTCAGCGCCTGCTGCAGGTGGTTGACCAGCTGGCCGGAGAGATCGGCATAGATGTCATCGATACCCAGGCGGCGCTCGATCTTCTTAAGGCCGCGCTCGGTGGCGGCGATGGTGTGCTTGGCCTCGTCCATGACGAAGTCGCCCGTGGGCTCCACGTCCTCGGTGGCGGTGAGCATGTCGTGCGAGACGTCCTCGCCGCGCTCAAGGCCGCGCACGGCGCGCGCGAAGTCCTTGTAGGTGCTGGCGGACTTGGTGCCGGCGCCCGAGATGATGAGCGGCGTTCTGGCCTCGTCGATCAGGATGGAGTCGACCTCGTCGACGATGGCGTAGTTGTGACCGCGCTGAACACGCTGCTCGGGGCGGGTGACCATGTTGTCGCGCAGGTAATCGAAACCGAACTCGGAGTTGGTACCGTACGTGACGTCGGCCTGGTAGGCCGGGCGCTTGAGCTCGAGCGGCATGTTGTTCTGCAGCAGACCGACGGTCATGCCCAAATACTTGTAGATGCGGCCCATCCACTCGGAGTCGCGCTTGGCCAGGTAGTCGTTGACGGTGACGACGTGCACGCCCTTACCGGCGATAGCGTTGAGATAGCCGGCCAGCGTGGAGACGAGGGTCTTGCCTTCGCCGGTCTTCATCTCGGCGATGTGGCCCTCGTGCAGCGCCATGGCGCCGATGAGCTGTACATCAAAGTGACGCATGCCCATGGTGCGCTTGGAAGCTTCGCGCACGGTGGCAAAGGCCTCGGGGAGCATGTCGTCGAGCGACTCGCCGTTGGCGTAGCGCTCACGGAACTTATCGGTCTGGGCGCGGAGCTCCTCCTCGGTCATCTTCTCAAACTGGGGCTCAAGACCGTTGATCTTGTCGACGATCTTGTAGTAGCGCTTGAGGTCCTTATCAGATCCAAAGGACAGCAGCTTTGACATGAATCCCATGTGGTTTTCCTTTTTGGCCATCGCCCGTGGCATGAAACCTTGGACGAGTTAAACACAGATATTTGTACTTTAGCCAAACAAGGCGCCGCCTATGCGGTCGACCTCAACCGCCACGTAATAACTATGACCACCCCACCAAAATGGGACTGGTTTATTTTGGCAGCTTTTATCTGGGAAAACGTTGTCTCCCTGCCATTTGGTGCAAGCTAACCCGTCCCTTACGCACCAACCTGGTGTAATGGGGACGGGTTAGCCTGCACCAATAAAAAGAAAAGGGCCGCGCACCCAGATGGGTACGCGGCCCTTTAGCCATGAATGCGAGCGATTCCGCGGCGAGCTATTTACTCAGCAGCCTCGGTGGTCTCGGCCTCGGCAGCGGCCTCCTCGACGGGAGCCTCTGCGGGAGCCTCGGCGGCCTGCTTGGCAGCCTCCTCGGCAAACTTAGCGGCACGCTTGGCCTTCTCGGCAGCCTTAGCCTCAGCGGCGGCCTTGCGAGCGGCCTCGGCCTCAGCAGCCTTGGCGGCCTTGGCAGCCTTGGCCTCCTCGGCCTTCTTGAGCTGGGCGGCAGCGGCGCCACCGAACTTGTCGGCGAAGCGCTGGACGCGTCCACCGGTGTCGACGAACTTCTGCTGGCCGGTGTAGAACGGGTGGCACTCGTTGCAAAGCTCGACCTTCATCTCGGACACGGTAGCGTGCGTCTTGAAGGTGTTGCCGCAGGAGCACGTCACCGTGCACTCGACATACTGGGGATGGATACCCTGCTTCATGGTAGGACTCCTTATTGGTCAGGCGCTGGTTACCGATCAGCGCATAAGGCGTCTTGGTTTCCGACCAAGACAACAAACTTGGCTATGGTACCACGGCGTCGAGCGTCCCACAAAAGGTTCACGGTCTTTGTGCAATGCGATATGCCCAACCGCAGCGAGCACGCACCCCATCGAACCTCCACCCATGTTGCAGACGTGTAACGCCGCAGCAAAGGTGCCCCTTTTGGCGCCAGACAGGTACAATGATGAACACTGTACCGTAGCGGAGCGCCCCCGCGCGCCGCAACCACGCGAAAGGGTTTCCCATGGCCGAGATCTCGTCCTCCCGCATCGTCATCACCGTCCTTGGCAAGAACCGCCCCGGTATCGTCGCCGGCGTCACCCGCGTTCTGGGCGAGGCCAACGTCGACATCCGCGACATTACGCAGTCCATTATCGAGGACATCTTTACCATGACCATGCTGGCCGACACCGCCGAGTCCAAGCTCGACTTCGCCGAGTTGCAGAAGGCCCTGGCCGAGGCAGGCGAGCTTTCGGGCGTTAACGTGTCCATCCAGCGCGAGGACGTCTTTAACTTTATGTACCGCCTGTAGCGAACAAACCGCTCGGGGCAGCTTGACGTCATATCGTCCAAGCGCGCCGCCCCAAAGCGGACCGGAGAGGAGCGCGCATGGCCTACGACGCCAAGAAAATCTACTACCGCTTCGACGATCACCTAAGCCGCCTTGTTCTGGATTACGAGGCGAGCCGTCAGATTTCGCCCGAAAGCGAAAACCTCTACCACGGCCTGCCGACCGCCCCGTACGACGAGGGCTTGTTCGTAGAGCACAACGTCAAGCGCGGCCTGCGCAATGCCGACGGCTCGGGCGTGGTCGCGGGTCTTACCCGCATCTCGGACGTGCACGGCTACAACAAGGTCGACGGTAAGGTCGTGCCCGATCAGGGCAAACTCACGCTTCGTGGCTACAGCATCGAGGATCTGGTCAACAACGCCCAGGCCGAGAACCGCTACGGCTACGAAGAGGTCGCCTATCTGCTCATCACGGGCTCTCTGCCCACCAAGGAAGAGCTTGACGGTTTTTGCGGACGCCTGGGTGCTTTTAGGCACCTGAGCGACGAATACGTCCGCGAGTTCCCCATGACCACGGTGTCGTCGAGCATCATGAATGTGCTTCAGCGCGCCGTACTGCTGCTCTACGCCTTCGACGCCGAGCCCGACGCCATTACACCCGAGCACGAAATCGACGTCGCCATCTCCATGCTGGCGCGTCTGCCCCGCATCGCCGCCTTTGCGCACATGGCATCGGTCGCCAAGCGCCACGGCTCGGAGATGCACGTACCGCACCCCACACCCGGCCTCTCCACCGCCGAGACCATCCTGCAGGTCCTACGCGGCGGCATGGCGTTCACTCACGATGAGGCGATGCTGCTCGACGTGATGCTCATGTTGCATGCCGAGCACGGCGGCGGTAACAACTCCACCTTTGCCTGTCGCGTGCTGTCATCTTCGGCAACCGATCCGTATTCCGCCTACGCGGCGGCTATCGGCTCGCTCAAGGGCCCGCGACACGGCGGCGCCAATGCCAAGGTCGTGTCCATGCACGAGGACATCCGTGCGCATGTCTCCAACTGGGAGGACGAGGACGAGGTCGCAGCCTACCTGGGCAAGATTCTCGACAAGCAGGCCTTCGACGGCACGGGTCTCATCTACGGCATGGGCCACGCCGTCTACACGCTCAGCGACCCGCGCGCCGAGGTCTGCCGCCACTACGCACGTTCGCTCGCTGCCAAGAAAGATCTGGGTGAGGAATTCGCTCTGATCGAGCGCATCGAGCGCCTGGCACCGCAGGTGATGCGCGACCACGGCATGACCAAGCCCATCTGCGCCAACATCGACCTGTACACGGGCTTTATCTACAAGATGCTCGGCGTGCCCGAGACGCTCTTTACGCCGCTGTTCGCCGTCGCCCGCATGGCCGGCTGGTCGGCGCACCGCATGGAAGAGCTCTTCTGCGCGCACCGCATCATCCGTCCCGCGTATCGCCCGGTTATTGAGCCGCTGGAGTACAAGCCGCTCGCCGACCGCTAGGACGCGGACCGTTATAGAACCCGAGCGTGGCCAGAGCATCACCGCCCTCGGCCACGCTTTTTATGCCAGCAGAAAGGGCTGCATCAAATGATTGTGTTTTCCGATATGGATGGAACGCTGTTGACGAGCGATAAGCAGATGAGCGATGCCACCTGGGCGATGCTCGACGAGCTCGCTCGACGCGGGATTGAATTTGTGCCCTGCACGGGACGTCCGCTGTCGGGCATCTTTGAGCCCATCCTCGCCCATCCCGCCGTGCACTATGCCGTCTGCGCCAATGGCGCCAGCGTCTGGCAGCTCGACGACGATGTGCCCAACGATGCCTCGCGCGCCACGTGCGTATTGAGCCGTCCGCTCGATTGCGGCATTGCCCATCGCATCCATCGCATCGCCGCCGGCCACGATGTGACCTTCGATATCTTCGCGGATGGGCAGTGCTTCCTCCCCCGCTCGCTCTACGCGCGCCTGGACGAATTCTGCGGCGGCGACCCCCATATCGCAGCCTCGCTCAAGCGCACACGAACACCGATCGACATGGATATCGACAGCAAGATCGACGAGGTCGAGACACTCGAACGCATCGCCATGTACTGGCACGACCCGGCCGATCGCGACGCCATCGCGGCGGAGCTCGACACGCTCGGAGGCATTGAGGTCACGCGTTCGTACGCCATGAATATCGAGGTCATGGGCGCAGGCGCCACCAAGGGAACGGCCCTCACGTGGCTATGCGAGCGCCTGGGCGAGCGTCTCGCCGACGCCTGGGCGTTCGGCGACAACATCAACGACATCCCCATGCTGCAGGCAGCGGGCCATGGCATGGCCATGATCAACGCCGAGCCCGAGGATCGCGAGGCCGCCGACGCCGTCACCGAATACGACAACGACCACGACGGCGTCGCCCGCGCCATCATGGCCGCCCTCGCCTAGTCATTGGCCAGTCACTGAGGACGTTCTTGAATGACTAGTCGTTGGGGACAGTCTTCGCAAAAAGCTGCAAGGACTGTCCCCCACTGCCGGCAGAAAAGGAACGTCCCCATCTGCCGGATTAAGCGAGACTCTCCAGCACACGGCGGAGCTCCTGCTGGACGGCGTGGTCGCAGTTACGACCCACCACGCGATCGGCAACGGCCTTGAGCGCGGGGCGTGCATTTTCCATCGCGCAACCCGTGCCGACAAAGCGAATGATCTCGTAGTCGTTCATCGAGTCGCCAAACGCCATGACCTCGTCGCGCCCAATGCCGTAATGCTCCGCGAGCTGCGCGATGCCCGAGGCCTTCGACACACCGGGCTGCATGGCATCGATCCACGCGTTGCCCGAAGGCGCAAAAGTAAAGAGCTGACCAAGTTCGCGCTGAAGTACGTAAGCGCTGTCCATAACGGCACCGTCATCGCAAAAGATACTCGCCTTGATGATATTTACGCTGGGATCGGGCAGCTCCCAAATGCGCTCGGCATTGGGAAGGTCCTTATCGACCTCACGCACGAACTTGCACTCGTCATCGAGCAGGAAGGACTTGGTTCGGTCAAAAAGCGCAAGATGCAGATTGGGAAACGTCGCGACAGCCTGGGCGAGCCTTCGAATCGCCAGGTGCGAATACACCTCACGGTCTACCATTTTGCCGTCGGCGTAGACCTGGGCACCGTTAGCGGCGACAAAGTCCATCTTGTCGCGAACGGGCGCAAAGAACTCGCACAGGCGATCGTAGCGACGACCTGACGATGCGGCGAAATGCACGCCATGTTCGTGTAGCGCCAGAATCAGTTCGTAGGTCTCGGGAGGCACCTGGCCGTTTTCGTCAAGCAGTGTGCCGTCCATATCGGATGCAATCAGTTTAAACATAGAAAAGCTCCCTTCGGGCTTGTTGAAATCGAACGTGTATCCGATTCCAACGTACCCAAAGGGAGCTCAAATAAGACTCCGCGGGCGTAAACGTTACAAGGACCTGGCAAATAGCTCACACATGCCAGAGGTCCTACGGTCGCGGCGCCAGGCGACACGCAAAAGAGTGTCCCCAACGACTAGTCGTTTAAGAACGTCCCCGATGACTAGTCGGCGTAGGTGAAGGTCGTGACGTCGAACATGCCCTCGGGGCGAATGCGGAGCGTCGGGATGACCGGCAGGGGCAGGAAGATGATGCCCATGATGGGGTCGAGCGGCGGCTCAATACCCATGGCGCGCGCCTTGACCATAAAGTCGTCGTGCTGCGCGGCTACGTCCTCGGCCGTGCCTTCGCTCATCAGACCACCGAGCGCCAGCGGAATGCGCGCCACGACCTCGCCGTTGCGCACGAGCACGTGACCGCCCTGGCCCACGGCCTCGACGGCGGCCATCATATCGGCGGCGTTGTCGCCCACGACGCACACGTTGTGCGAATCGTGGCCGATCGTGGAGGCAATGGCGCCACCCGTGATGGTGAAACCGCGCACCCAGCCGCGACCGATATGCTTGCCGACCAGGCCCAAGCCCGCAGGACCATCACCGTCGACGCCCTCAGCCTGCAGCGACACGCCGCGGCCATGGCGCTCAATCAGCATAATGCGACGCAAGTCCTCATCAGTCTCGGGACGAACCATGCCCGTGATGGCCTTGCCCGGCACCACGTCAATCACGGCCTCGCCCGGCTTAAAGGCATAGTCGAATACGTCGAGCGAAAGCTTCGGCAGCTTAACGGAGGCGCGCAGCTCATCGGCAAGGGCCGCAACCTCGGCCATCTCGGGTGCAATCTCGCCCACAAAGGTGCCGTCCTGCGCCACCAGAGCACCGGCGGCATATACGCGATGCGGAGCCGTGGCAAACGTCAGGTCATTGAGCACCAGCAGGTCGGCACGCTTGCCCGGGGCAATCGCACCGCGAAGCTCGTGCGGGTCGCGGCAGCCGTGATCTAGGCCAAACGCCTCGGCCGTGGAGAGGGACGCCATAGAGATAGCGACCACGGGGTCGATACCGGCCTCAATCGCCACGCGGCAGGCATTGTCGATCATGCCGGTTGCAAGTGCATCGGAGGGAGCACGGTCGTCGGTCGCAAAGCAGCAGCGGCGGGCGCGCGCGGGATTCTCCAGCAGCATCGGCGACAGGTTGGCCAGGTCATGGCTGCACGTGCCTTCGCGCAGCATCACATACATGCCGCGAGATAGCTTGTCGAGTGCCTCCTCGGGAATCGTCGACTCGTGGTCGGCGATAATGCCAGCCGCGGCATAGGCGTTGAGGTCCTTGCCGGCAACGAGCGGCGCATGGCCGTCGACTTGCTTGGACGGCGTCTGGTTAGCGGCATCGATGCGAGCACAGGTCTCGGGATCGGCCATAAAGACGCCCGGCAGGTTCATCATCTCGCCCAGGCCAAAGACATCGCCCGGATGCTCGGCAAAAAACGCCTGCATATCGGCAGCGGTGATGACGGCACCGGCCTGCTCGTCGGGCAGTGCGGGCACGCACGAGGGCATCATGTACTTGATGGAGATGGGAGCGCGACGACCGTCCTCGATCATAAAGCGCAGACCGTCCAAGCCGGAAACATTGGCGATCTCGTGGCTGTCAGCAATGGCAGTGGTGGTGCCGCGCGTCGCCGCCATGCGCGCGTACTCGGCGGGGCGGATGTTCGAAGACTCGATATGCAAGTGTCCGTCGATAAAACCGGGGGCAAGGTAGCGGCCCTGGCAATCGATGACCTCGGCAGCCTCATACGTACCGGTGGCATCGTCGCGACCGTCGTACAGCACACCGACGATCACGCCATCCTTGACGGCAACGCTACCGGGCGCCACACGCTGACCGTACACATCGACGATCTGCGCGTTGGCAAACAGCGTGTCGACGGGTACACGACCCTCGGCGGCCTCGATCACAGACCTCATGACCTCAACGGACATACATACTCCTTTAACCGTAGAAAAAAGCTGCGGAGCGGACAGGCCTTCACCGCAGCAAACCGATAGTCATTGTATGCCCAAAAGGAGGCCGCCGATAACACCCCTTCCGCTTAACGGCACCGCCAAATGATCCCTCCGTCCCCAAGGGATCGTCGTAACCAAAAAAGGCCGCAGTCGGGATTCCCGGCTGCGGCCTTATTGCACTTGTGAGGTCAACTCGCTCGTTAGACTAGCTTGAAGCCCTTGCGCTTGCCTACGGAGAGGGTGTCGCCCAGCTTGAGGGCGCTGGGATCGATGTTATAGCTCTTGGGAGCCACGGCCTTGCCGTTGATCTTGACGCCACCGCCGTCGATATCGCGACGAGCCTGGCCGGCGCTCGCCGAAAGGCCCAGGTCCTTGAGCAGGCCGGCGAGGTAGATCTGGCCCTCGTCGTTGACGGTCAGCTCAACGTGCTTCTCGGGGAAGTCGGCGAGCTGGCCCTCCTTGAATACGCGGTCGAACTCGGCCTGAGCCTCGTCGCCGGCGCCGGCGCCGTGGTAGGTGTCGCACAGGTCGCGGCCCAGAGCGCGCTTGAGCTCGTAGGGGTCGGCAGAACCGTCGGCCAGGGCGGCGTCGATCTTGTCGACCTCGGCCGGGGTGAGCGAGCTCGCCAGGCGATAGTACTTGCCGATCATCTCGTCGGGGATGGACATGGTCTTGCCGAACATGTCCTTGGGAGCGTCGGTCAGGCCGATGTAGTTGCCGTATGACTTGGACATCTTGCGCACGCCGTCAGTGCCCTCGAGCAGCGGCATGGTGAGCGCGATCTGCGGCTCCATGCCCATTTTCTCCATGAGCTCACGGCCGGCGAGCAGGTTGAAGAGCTGATCGGTGCCGCCCATCTCCACGTCGGCCTTGATCTGCACGGAGTCAAAGGCCTGCATCACGGGGTACAGGAACTCGTGCAGGGCGATCGGCGTCTGAGACTGGTAGCGCTTGGTAAAGTCATCGCGCTCAAGGATGCGGGCGACGGTGAACTTGGAGCACACCTGCAGCAGGCCGGCCAGGTCCATCGACAAGATCCAGTCACCGTTGTGCACGATGGTGGTCTTCTCGGGGTCCAGGATCTTCATGGCCTGGCTCACGTAGGTCTCGGCGTTGGCCTCGATCTGCTCCTGCGAAAGCTGCGGACGCGTGGAGTTCTTGCCCGAGGGGTCGCCGATCAGCGCGGTACCGTTGCCGATGATGAGGGTGACGTTGTGGCCCAGGTCCTGGAACTGACGCATCTTGCGCAGCGGCACGGCGTGGCCCAGGTGCAGGTCGGGGCTGGTGGGGTCGACGCCGAGCTTGATGTTGAGGGGCTCGCCCTTCTCAAGCTTCTTGCGAAGGTCGGCCTCGGGAACGATCTGCGCGGCGCCCGAGGTGATGATACGCATTTGCTCGTCAACAGACAGCATTGGGTATCCTCCTTTTGCTATAGCACCCTCGCCGAAAACGGCGGTGCTGGAAGTCCATAAACTCTTTTATGATAACAAACTGACGCGACGCGGCACCTACGACAGGAAAATCCTCGTCCTGCCGCATGCGTCAATGGCAACTGGCAGACGTGTACCGTCACGCTCGACCAGATAGCGTGCCTGCCGACGACGCAAGCAGTCGCGGCAACGGACCTGTCCCGTCGCATCGGTGGCGCAGACGCCCTCGGCGGTCAGCAGGCAGTGCTCGCACACCATAAGCTCGGGACGGTCGGCGTCGACCGGACCCAAGACGCCGGGTTCAGCAGCCAGTTCGGCAATACGCTCCGCATCATTGCCGAGCAACTCGGCCGGCAAGTACACCCGCCCCGCACCGAGTCCGCGCAGCCAGGTAAGCGTGGCCCGATTCGCGCAGAACACCGGCGCCGCCACGTCAAACGTCACGCCCAGCTCGCGAGCGATCACCACCTGTCCCAGGTTGCGGCAGACGACGCGCCCGGCACGCTGCATCAGTGAGCGGGTCCAGTCAGCGTCACTCGCGCGGCACACCTCGTCAAGCACCACAACGGCGTCGGACAAATCGAGTTCCCCGCGCGGGTCGGCATCCATCAGCTGCCAAGCAAAAACCATGCGAGCGGGAACCGCGCACTCCACCAACTCCGTCGATGCACCGCCATCCACCGCAACGCCCTCAAAGAGCAGTACCTCGACGGCACGCGCAACGGGCGCAATCGCATCCGCCTCGGCCCGCATGCGCTCCAACACCGCCGCCGTCTGATCCAACACGCCGGCGCTGCGAATCAGGTATACCTCGCAGCCCGTGTCCACCTTACGCTTGCAATGCACGACGACGCGCTTCCCCGCTGCGGTATCCACCGGGCAGGGCACCTGCGGCCAGCGCTTGGGCACATCGGGACGCGCGTCGACACCCGGATAAAACCGAATCTCGAGCGTGTCACCCGCCGCCACGGCGGCGTCGAGCTCAACGGTCACCTCTTCGTGGCCCACAGCGACCAAGCGCCCCACGCGCACGCCCTGGTTAATTGCGCGCTCAAAGCTCATCAGCTCGGCACCCGAACGCCCTCGCAGGTACGCATCGGTAAACCCACGGTTAAACGACCTTCCCAGCTCGCGCTCAAGCTCTTCCACGGCATCGGGGTCCCACGCGCCGTCGCACAGCATATCGAGTGCCCGGCGCCACACCCGCACCACGTTGAATACGTAATCGGGGTTCTTCATGCGCCCCTCGATCTTGAGCGACGCCACGCCGGCATCTACAAGCTCGGGCAGATGCGCAATACCCAGATAGTCGCGCGGACACAGCAGGCGATCTCCCTCGACGGCGGCAACACTCTGCCCAGCCTCGTCCACCAAGTCATAGGATAGACGGCACGGCTGCGTGCAATCACCGCGCATCGCAGAGCGGCCACGTCGAAGGGCAGAGAACTCGCACGCCCCCGAATAGCCGATGCAAATCGCACCGTGGCAGAATACCTCGATGGGCACACCCGTGGCACATAGCGCCGCAATCTCGTCGACCGTCAGCTCGCGTGCCGTCGTCACGCGCTCGACCCCCAGCTCATCGGCGGCAAGCCGCACGGCGCCTTCGCTATGAACGCCCGCCTGCGTGGACAGGTGAATCTCGACCCCGGGAATCGCCGTGCGCAGTACACAAGCCAGCCCGGCATCGGCGACAATCAGAGCATCGGCGCCCAGCTCCAGTGCATGAGCTCCCAACGCCACCGCGTCGGACAGCTCATCGTCAAACACGAACACGTTGAGCGTCGCGTACACACGCACGCCATGGGCATGCGCCACGGCACAACCGCGCGCAAACTCGTCATCCGTAAAGCCATGGGCGCTCACACGGGCGTTAAAGCCGCCCAACCCCGCATAGATGGCATCGGCGCCCGCGGCGATGGCCGCAAGCATCTGGTCGAGCCCGCCCGCCGGCGCCAGCAGCTCGGGCAGCGCCGCACCGGCATCATCCAATCCAGTCTTGTGTTGTCCGCTCGGCCCCATCGTCCGAATCGCCATCGACAAACTCCTTACCAAGGTATGCATTCACTCTGAAAAATGCCGTCTTCCAGCATACACGAGGCCTCGCGCACCCCGTTTGGTTTATCGTGTAATAACTTATGTCCATCCTGCCCCGACGGCACATCCACCGTCCGGCACGACATACCTGGAGGTCAATATATGGGTCCTCGCCAACGACAGGGACACAGCCGTTCAAAGACGCATGCTCTGCCCATAATCCTGCTCTCGTTTTTGGGCTTTTTGCTTATCGCGGGCGTGGCATTTGGCATCGGCATGGTCGGCAACGTCAACCGCTGGCTGTCCGATCTGCCCGACTACACCGACGCCAACGCGTATCTGGTGAGCGAGCCCACCGAGATCGTCGACTGCAACGGCAACAAGATTGCAAGCTTCTACACGCAAAACCGAAAGTCCATCACCAAGGACGAGGTCTCCCCCTACGTGCTGCAGGGCACCGTTGACGTCGAGGACGAACGCTTCTACGAGCACGGCGGTATCGACCTGTGGGGTATCGCGCGTGCTGCGGTGGCAACCCTCGGCGGCGGGCACGAAGGCGCCTCGACTATCACCCAGCAGCTGGTGCGCAACACCATCCTGCAGGAGGAGCAGTTCGACTCGACCATCGAGCGTAAGGTGCGCGAGGCCTACATCGCCGTCAAGATGGAGGACATGTACTCCAAAGACGAGATCCTCATGATGTACCTCAACACCATCTATTACGGCCACGGCGCCTACGGCATCGAGGCCGCAGCCGAAACCTATCTGTCCAAGAGCGCCGCCGATCTCACCCTCAGCGAGGCCGCGCTGCTCATCGGCCTTCCCAACTCGCCCTCGCAGTACGACCCCACGGTCAACCCCGACCTGGCGCTGTCCCGTCGCAACAAGGTCCTCGACAACATGTTGCGCCTGGGCCACATCACGCAGGAGGAACACGATGCCGCACAGGCCGAGCCCATCACCCTCAACGTGACCGAGATTTCGGGCAGCGGCGTCGACGTATACTCGCAGCCCTACTTTGTCGCCTATGTTAAGCAGTTGCTGGAGCAGGAGTTCTCGACCGACGTGCTCTTTAAGGGCGGCCTGACCGTCAAGACCACCATCGACCCCACGATGCAGCAGGTGGCAGAGAATGCCGTCCGCGAGCAGCTCGACACGCTCTCGCTCGACGGCCTGGACATGGGCATGGTCGTCGTCGACCCCAAGACCGGCTACATCAAGTGCATGGTGGGCGGCTACGACTACAACGCCGACGAGAACCACGTAAACCATGCCACGGCCAAGCGTCCCGTCGGCTCCACCTTTAAGGCCTTTACGCTGGCAACTGCCATCCAAAACGGCATGAACCCCAACGTCACCCTCAACTGCAACTCGCCGCTCAAGGCCAAGGGCACCACGACCGAGGTCCAAAACTACGCCAACCATAGCTATGGCAACATCACGCTAAAGCAGGCAACGGCATACTCCTCCAACACCGGCTACATCCAGGTGGCGGAAGCCGTCGGCAACAGCAAGATCATCTCACTCGTCAAAAAGCTCGGCATCGATCCCGCCAAGGACAACATCGAGGACGTTCCCGTCATGACACTCGGCACCGGCTCGATCTCGCCGCTCGAGATGGCCGCCGCCTACGCGACGTTTGCCAACGGCGGCTACTATCGCCAGCCGATCGCCATCACCGAGATTGACTCTCGTACCGGTTCGGTGCTGTACCAGCACACTGACAATCCCTCACAGGTGCTTACCGAGGGCGAGGCCGCCGCGGTCACCGATGTTCTGTCCGGCGTCATGCAGGGCGGCGGTACGGGTGCTGCTGGCGCCCTGAGCGTCAACCAGCCCTATGCCGGCAAAACGGGCACCACCGACAACACCACTAACCTGTGGTTCTGCGGCTATACCCCGCAGCTGGCGTGCGCCCTGTGGACCGGCTATTCCGCGGGCGAGATCCCCATCCAAAAATACGGCACGGACCTGCTGGGCGACAGCACCAACCTGCCTGTCTTTAAGCGATTTATGAACACCGTTCTGACCGGTACCGAGCGCGAGGAGTTTGCGACCGGAACGGCGCCCACCTACAAGAACAACAGCGTCTGGAAGTTCTACGGCACCAACAACACCAAGAAGACGGAGAACGACGACAAGGACGAAAACGAGGACGAAGAGGAAACCACCACAACGACTACCACGACGACCACGACCACCGAGACCACGGGCGGCGACACCACCGGCGGCACCGGTACGACCGGTGGCTCGACGGGCGGCTCCACTGGTGGTTCGACCGGCGGCGATGGCGGCACGCCTACGCCCACGCCTACGCCCACGCCTACGCCCACTCCCGACCCCTCGCCCACGCCTGACGATACGGTCGGCTAGAAATCATCCGGCCATAAGCAACAAGGCCCCCGAGCAGCTTATTAAACTGCTCGGGGGCCTTTTTAGTTTAAAGCGACCTGATGGGCGGTCTTTATACCGGCAGACAAAAAAGGGGGTACCGACCAACGTCGATACCCCCTTACAAGCCACTATGTCACGCACGCAGTGCCGAGCGCACGACCTGCACGCCTACTTGCGAGAATTGCTCAGCTTATTGATCAGCGCCTCAAGACGCTCGCCGTCCTCGGCCGTCTGGGCAATAACCAAAATCGTATCGTTGCCGGCAAGCGAGCCAAGCACATCGGGCAACTCTGCCGCATCAACGGCGGCGGCGATGCCGGAAGCCGTACCAGGCTGAGCCTTGATCATGACCAGATTATCGGTACGTAGAACGCCCGTTACGAGCTCGGAAACCATACGCTGCAGGTGCAGGTCCTCTGCCAGAACATAGATGCCCTCAGGGAGCTTACGCAGCCCCATATCGGCAATATCGCGAGAGACAGTCGCCTGCGTGCAATCAAAGCCCATAGCACGGAGCTCATCGACCAGCACGCGCTGCGTACGGACGTCCTTATTGCGCACAATATCTCTAATGGCATCCTGGCGCCCATTGCGTTTTTTAGCCATACAAACCCTCTCTCCAAAAGATGGCGGAGACAATCAATCAGTGATTGAATAGTTTAACGCTATTTGAAGGCTTTTGTGTATAAGAACGCATTTCGAAACAATTCTATGCAAGTTTGTTTCGTAATGAGCCGTTTAGGCGGTTTTTGCGCCCGTCCGGTTAAGAAAAGCTGCCAGATGCGTACACATCACGCAGCGCGCGGGCTTGGCGCTGGCAATCGGCCCAAACAACAGACCCAGTCCCCGATGGTTGTCCTTGAGCGCGGCGACCATCTGACGGGTTCGAGGCGCATCGAGCATATCACGCATGCGGGCGGAACGCTCGATTGACGACAACCCATGCGGGCTCAGGCACAAATTCTCGATGCAGGCGACCAGTCCGGCAAAGTAGAACTTTTGGCTTGCCAGCTTGAGCCGACCACCGCTATCTGCTTCCGAGAGTGAGTCCGCAAGCTCGTCGAGTGCTCGGATGTCATCGGATACCTTGACATACATGGTGGGATCAAAGGCATCTGTAAGCTTAGGTGCCGCGGCGTGGAAACAAGCGTCGCCGCAGCCGGAGACGCACTGCGCCCGCGAGAGCGCGCACGCCATAAACCCAACTGTGCGAAACACCTTGTCGCACAAAAGGCATGCCTCAAACAGCGAGCGGCTGTACATCACGCCAGAGGTCTGAGCGACTAGGCCGCCTAAAATCAACTGGGACAGCCCGCTCACCATCGAAGACTTGTCTTCAATGACAATAGGGGCAACATTCAAGACGCGCGAATGGCGCTCTCGATGTGCATCATAGCGGTCGAGCGACACTGTGGGGAACACTATGTCTGCCGCAGTATCGCACGCGATATCGACCATCTTGGAAAGGGACTGCGGAGCTAACCACTCATCGGCGTTCATAGCGATGATTTGAGAGCCACGCGAGGCAGCAAAACCGGCACGAAGACAAGCACCGCGCTTCGCGTCCTCGACGTCAATCAAATCAATATGGATGTCCCTGTCGGCAGCAACTTGAAGCGAATGGCGCACACCGGGCGCAGCATCGCGGCAGACAACGACAATCTGCAAATCGTAGAGGTCTTGGTTCTGGATACTCTCGAGCGCACGCATCGCATAGCTGGGCGAACCTTCTACCACAAGGATCACCGAAAGTCGCGGATGCGAGCCACGTCGAACCAAGTTATCCATCCTCTCGACAGCAATGAATCAAACCGTGGTTCATGGTACACCCCAGCAATAAAAGCAATGAGACACCGGTTGTATTGCACGCCAAGAACAGATGTTGAACACGCGCAGCCCACAGATGACGGGTGTCGACGCACGACGCGTCGAGCCCTCCCCTAGTCGAGCACGACGAGCTCGGCGGGATCGTAATCCACGCCCATAAACGTAAGGCCGCAGGCAGGAGCCGTGGGGCCCGCAGCGGTACGGTCGCAAGCATCGATGACCTCGCGCATCCACTCGGGTTCACGGCGATGCATGCCAATCTCGACAAGCGTGCCCACGATCGTACGGACCATCGAATGCAGAAACGCATTGCCCTCGATGGTAAACGTCAGAATGTCCTCGCCAAACGCAACCTCATGGCCAAACTCGGCACGCATCACGCAGCGATGCGTGGGCTTGCCAACGGCAGACGCCACCTTGCAAAAGCTCTTGAAGTCCTGCTCGCCCAGCAGCGCGGGACAGGCAGCAGACATAGCCTCAACATCCAATGGGTAGCGGTGCCACCACACCGCACCGCGCGAAAGCACAGGGCGCGCGTCGCGATCGGCAATACGGTACGTATACGTACGGGAACGCGCATCAAAGCGTGCAGAAAAGCCTTTACGGGCCTTGTAGACCTCATTTATGGCGATATCTTTGGGCAGGAGGGCATCCATAGCCCTCAGCCACCTACGGCGCGTCAAAGCCAACTCAGCGTCCGTTACGGGCACGCTGATGAACTGTGCCACCGCATGCACGCCGGCATCGGTACGCCCCGCACACGTCAGGTCGATCGGGCGGCGCAGGAGCGTCTCGATAGCGCGGCGCAACTCGCCCGCAACCGTCGTCTGACCGGGCTGCTCGGCAAAGCCGCTGTAGGACGAGCCATCGTAGGCAACGCGGAAAACGAGCGTGGCGTCGAGCTCGGGGATCGAATTGAAATCAGACGGCGCGGTCATGGGCGCTCCCAACAAACAGGCAATGGCATTTCGACAAAAAAAGAGGGGTACGCGAACGTACCCCTCGAATATAGCCTATGCAGACGGATTGTCTACTCAGCGGTCTCCTCAGCAGGAGCCTCCTCGGCAGCCTCGACCTTCTTGGGAGCAGCGGCCTTCTTGGGGGCCGGAGCAGCCTTCTTGGCCTTAGGCGTGCAAGGCTCGGTGACGAGCTCCATGATAACGATGGGAGCATTGTCGCCCTTACGGTTACCGAGCTTCATGATGCGGGTGTAACCGCCGTTGCGGTCCTGCCACATACCCTGGGCAGCCTTGTCGAAGATCTCGGCAACGAGCTGCTTATCGCCGAGCTTGGCGATAGCCAGACGACGAGAGTGCAGGTCGCCCTTCTTGGCCCAAGTGATGATCGGATCGACGACCGAACGCAGCGCCTTAGCGCGGGTCTCGGTGGTCTTGATGCGGTCGTTCTCGAAGAGGGCCTTAGCAAGGCTCTTCTTCATGGCCTTGGTGTGGCTCGCATCGGTGCCGAGCTTCAGGCCCTTCTTAACGTTGTGACGCATGGTCTAGTTTCTCCTCAAATATGCGAAGCATTAAGCCTTCAGGCTCAGGCCCATGGACTCAAGCTTGTCCTTCACTTCCTCGATCGACTTAACACCGAAGTTACGGATGTTGAGCAGATCATTCTCCGAGAACTCAACGAGCTGACGGACCGAGTGAATGCTGGCGCGCTTAAGGCAGTTGTAGGAACGGACGGAAAGGTCCAGATCCTCGATCTGCTTGTCCAGCTCGGCGTTGTCGTTGGTGACCTCGGGAGCGAAGATCGAAGCCTCCTCCTCGACCTCAGGGGTCTCGGCAAGGTTCATAAAGGCGGCCATATGCTGGTTGATGATATTGGCAGCCTGGACCACGGCGTCGCGCGGGGCGATGGAACCGTTGGTCTCGATCTCGAGGACAAGGCGGTCGTAGTCGGTATGCTGGCCGACACGGCAAGCCTCAACGAGCTTGGCGCAACGGGACACCGGCGAGTACAGCGAGTCGACGTGGATCACACCGATGGGATCGTTGTCACGCTTGTTAGCCTCGCCAGAGACATAGCCGCGGCCATAGCCGATGCGCATGCTCATGGTGAGATGGCCACCCTCGGTGAGCGTAGCGATGTGCTGCTCGGGGTTGACCAGCTCAAACTCGGACGGAATAAAGAAGTCCGCACCGGTGACCTCACAGGGGCCGTCAACCGAGATGGTGGCGGTCGCCTCGTCGGTCGTGCCGAGAGCCCTGAAGACAAGACCCTTGACATTCAGGACGATGTCGGTGACATCCTCGACCATGTTAGGGATGGTCATGAACTCGTGCTGCGCACCATCGATCTGAATGGCCTCAACGGCGGCACCCTCGAGCGAGGACAGAAGAACACGACGAAGCGAGTTACCCAGCGTATCGCCGTAGCCACGCTCGAGCGGCTCGACGGAGACACGAGCAGAGGTCTCGTTGATCTCTTCGACCTGAACCTGAGGCCTAATGAATTCTGACATGTATTACCTCCAGCCTCAGCAGCCCGGATGGACTACTTAGAGTAGAGCTCGACGATGAGCTGCTCGTTGATATCACCGCTGATCTGCTCACGCGTCGGCAGAGCGAGCACGTTACCAGACAGCTTCTCGATATCGACCTCGAGCCAGCCAGGGACCTCAAAGCGCTCGGAGGAAATCAGGGCCTCCTTGATGGGGAGGAGGTCACGGAACTTCTCGCCGACAGCGACGACGTCGCCGGCCTTGACGCGATAGGACGGGATGTCCACGCGCTTGCCGTTCACGGTGAAGTGACCGTGACGGACGGACTGACGAGCCTCTTTGCGGGTGCGGGCGAAGCCAAGACGGAAGACGACGTTGTCGAGGCGAGACTCAAGGATGATCATGAGGTTCTCACCGGTGACGCCGTTCATCTTACGGGCCTTGTTGAAGTAGCCGTGGAACTGCTTCTCCAGAACGCCATAGATGAACTTGACCTTCTGCTTCTCGCGCAGCTGCATGCCGTACTCAGATTCCTTGCGACGGCGCTTGGGCTGACGGATAGATTCCTTCTTGCTGCTGTAACCGAGCTCAGCGGGATCGATCCCGAGCTGACGGCAGCGCTTAAGAACAGGAGTCCTGTCGATTGCCATATTGATACGATCCTTTCAGTTACACGCGGCGACGCTTCTTGGGGCGGCAGCCGTTGTGCGGAATGGGAGTCTTGTCCTGGATGCTCGAGACCTCGAGGCCAGCAGCCTGGAGGGAGCGGATGGCGGTCTCACGACCGGAGCCGGGGCCCTTGACGAAGACGGAAACCTTCTTCATACCGTGCTCCATGGCCTGCTTGGCAGCAGCCTCGGCAGCCATCTGGGCAGCGAACGGCGTGGACTTACGGGAGCCCTTGAAGCCCACCTGGCCAGCCGACTTCCAGGAAATGACGTTGCCCTGGGGATCGGTGATCGAAACGATCGTGTTGTTGAACGTAGAACGAATGTGAGCCTGGCCCACGGAAATGTTCTTACGGTCCGCGCGCTTCAGACGGGCAGCGCGAACGTTCTTCTTAGCAGTAGCCATCTATCTAGCGCTCCTTATTTCTTCTTCTTAGCACCGATCTGACGCTTCGGGCCCTTGCGGGTACGAGCGTTAGTGTGGGTGCGCTGGCCGCGGACCGGGAGGCCCTTGCGGTGACGAAGGCCGCGGTTGCAGCCGATGTCCATAAGGCGCTTGACGTTCTGGTTGCGCTCACGGCGGAGATCGCCCTCAACCATGATCTGGTTCTTATCGATATAATCGCGGATGGCGTTAACCTCATCCTCGGTGAGGTCCTTAACGCGCGTATCCACGTTAACGTTGCACTCGACGCAAATCTTCGTCGCAGTGGTGCGGCCGATGCCGTAAATGTAGGTCAGACCGATCTCAACGCGCTTCTCACGCGGGAGGTCGACACCATTAATACGGGCCAACGTAGTCTCCTCTCTTAACCCTGACGCTGCTTATGACGGGGGTTCTCGCAAATGACGAGGACCTTGCCATGGCGCCTAATGATTTTGCACTTATCGCACATCTTCTTGACCGAAGGACGTACCTTCATCGTTCTTCCTTTCGGTAGCGCTCAAACTACTTCCCTACTATCTACTCGCCCAGCCGCAGGCGTTTAAAACTATGGCTGGTCTTCACACACAATCCGACCGTAGGTTGAGCTAATCCTGCAGTCGGAAATGGAGTGCGTGTATGCGTGCCGCTATTTGTAGCGATAGGTGATGCGGCCGCGGGTCAGGTCGTACGGGGAAAGCTCCACGACAACCCTGTCACCGGGGAGAATACGGATGTAATTCATTCGGATCTTGCCAGAAATGTTGCACAGAACCGAATGACCGTTCTCGAGCTCGACCTTAAACATGGCGTTGGGCAACGGTTCCTTTACCGTACCCTCGAGCTCAATTGCGTCTTCCTTCTTCACAAGCAATCATCTTTCTCTAGAAAACGACAGCGATTGAGTATTCTACAACACGTATGCACGCATCGTAATAACTTCGTAATGGCTCCACAACTAAGTGGAACTTGTTACATTTCTCCGCCTTGGAGCGAACACCAAGCACCTTGGGCATCCGTGGTGAGAATCACCGGACCGTCATTGGTAATGGCGACGGTGTTCTCGTAGTGCGCGGCGGGCAGGTGGTCGTTGGTCGTAACAATCCAACCGTCGGAGCCCGTGCTCACATGGTTGGAACCCATCGTAACCATCGGCTCGATGGCAATGACCATGCCGGCCTGGAGGCGAACGCCCCTCCCCTTCTTTCCATAGTTAGGAACGTTGGGGTCCTCGTGCATCACGCGGCCAATGCCATGGCCAACATAATCACGAAGCACGCCGTAACCGTGAGACTCGGCGAGGGACTGAACGGCATAACCGACGTCCCCGATATGGTTACCGGGAACAGCCTGCTCGATGGCAGCCTTAAGGCAATCGCGCGTGACCTCGCACAAAGCCTTGGCCTCGGGCGTGGGGGTGCCGACGAAAAACGTCCAAGCGTTATCGCCGACCCAACCGTCGACAACGGCTCCCGTATCGATGGAGATGATATCGCCATCGCGCAGGATCATGTCGGGGTTGGGAATACCGTGGACCACGGCATCGTTGATCGATGCGCAAATGGTCCCCGGGAACCCGCCGTAACCCTTAAAGGCCGGGGTGCCGCCATGCATGCGGATAATCTGCTCCGCGAGCTGATCGAGCTCAAAAGTCGAAACGCCGGGACGCACCATGGCTCCAACGTGGCGGAGCGCCATCTTAGATAGCGCTCCTGCCTTCTTCATCTGCTCGATTTGCGTTGCAGACTTAATCTTGATCATAGACCGAGAGCCTCTTTGACATCCCCGTACACGGTCTCGCGAGCCTGGTCACCGTTGACCGACTTGAGCAGACCCTGGCCACGATAGTAGTCGACGAGCGGGCTCGTGGACTTCTCGTAGACGTCGAGACGGTTCTTGATGGTCTCGGGCTTGTCGTCGTCGCGCTGATACATCTCGCCACCGCACTTGGGGCAGGTAGCATCGGCAGCGGTGCCGGTGTAACCGCAGGCGCGGCAGGTGCGACGCGAAGACAGACGATCGATAATGACCTCGGGGGCCACATCGACCAGAAGGGCACAGTCGATCTCGCGACCCATGGCGGAAAGCTCGGAATCGAGCGTCACAGCCTGGGCGGTGTTGCGCGGGAAGCCGTCGAGGATGAAGCCCTGCTGGGCGTCATCGGCGGCAAGGCGCTCCTTGACAAGGTCGATCACGAGCTGGTCGGGAACGAGCTCGCCAGCGTCCATGTACTTCTTAGCCTGAATACCAAGCTCGGTGCCACCCTTGACGGCAGCACGCAGCAGGTCGCCCGTGGAAATATGGGCGACGCCAAACTCGGCGACGAGCTCCTGTGCGACGGTGCCCTTACCGGCACCCGGAGCTCCGAGCAATACGAGGTTCATGAGCAATCCTCCTCTAGCCTATTTAAAGAATCCATCGTAATCATACATCTTGATCTGGCCTTCGAGCTTATCGACCGTGTCGAGCACGACGCCGACCATGATGAGGATGGACGTGCCGCCAAATGCCTGGATCAGATGGTTACCCGTGAAGGAGAAGATGATCGAAGGCACGATGGCGATGAGCGCCAAAAAGACAGCGCTGGGAAGCGTGATCTTGTTGAGCGCGTTCTTGATGTAGGCCGCGGTAGCCCTACCCGGACGGACGCCCGGAATAAAGCCGCCCTGCTTCTTAAGGTTATCGGCCGTGTCATCGGGGTTGAACACCATGGAGGTGTAGAAGTACGCGAAGAACACGATGAGGACAACGTTAAGCACCCAGTTGAGCCAACCGGTCGAAAGCGCGGAGGCAACTGCCTGAATCCAGCCGATGCCGGGGAAGAACACGGCAATCTGAGCCGGGAAGTACAGCAGCGCCGAAGCGAAGATGATCGGCACGACACCCGCGGTGTTGACCTTGATGGGCAGGTAGGTGGTCTGGCCACCCATCATGCGACGGCCCACGACGCGCTTAGCGTAGGAGACCGGGATGCGGCGCTGGCCGCGCTCAAGGAAAACAATCAGCGGGATAACCAGCAGGATGATGGCGCAGATGATCACCATGGTGATGATGCCACCGGCATTGCCCTCGGTGCTGGAGAAGATAGCCTGCGGCAGACCGGCCATGATGTTCGCGAAGATGATCAGCGACATGCCATTGCCGATACCGCGCTGGGTGATGAGCTCACCAATCCACATGATCAGCATGGCGCCCGCGGTGAGCGTACCGACGATCATGAGGTCGAAGATGATCTCGGGAGCGCCGGCGCCATTGAAGCTGATGCCGAAGCTCTTAAAGAGGAAGAGGTAACCCACGGAGTTGAGGATTGCCAGAGCCAGGGTGAGGTAACGCGAATACTGCGTAATCTTGGTCTGACCGACCTCGCCCTCGCGGGCAAGCTCATGCAGGGAAGGCACGACGGCCTGGAGCATCTGGAGGATGATCGAGCTGGTGATGTAAGGCATGATGCCCAGCGAAAACACCGACACATAGCTCAACGCGCCGCCAGAGAAAAGATTCAGGAGGGCCATAGCACCTGCGGCGACCGAATTGTTATCGGTCGAGAAAAGGCCCAGCATCCCCTGGAAGGGAATGCCGGGCACAGGAACGTGCGCACCAATGCGGTACACGACGAGCATAGCTATGGTAAAAAGAATCTTTTCGCGCAATTCTTTGATGCGGAAAGCATTCTTAAGACCATTTAGCACGGCAGCTCGACCTTTCCGCCGGCGGCCTCGATCTTGGCCTGCGCAGAAGCGCTGACCTTGTCGACCTTGACCGTGAACTTCTTGGTGAGCTCACCATTGCCGAGCACCTTGACGGGCTCGAACTCGCTCTTGGTGATGCGAGCGGCCTTAAGAGCGGCACCGTCGATCACAGCGCCGTCCTCGAACTTACGCTCGAGACGCTCAACGTTAACAGCGGTGTACTCGATACGACGGGGGTTACGGAAGCCCGGAAGCTTGGGCAGGCGCATAGCCAGCGGAGTCTGGCCACCCTCGAAGCCGGCACCCTTGGTGCCGCCAGAGCGGGAACCCTGGCCCTTCTGACCGCGGCCAGAAGTGGTGCCGTGACCCGAAGAATTGCCACGGCCGACGCGCTTGCGGTTCTTGGTGGAACCGGGCGCGGGAGTAAGATCGTGAAGCTGCATTTGCTACTCCTCTACAATCTCGACAAGGTGCTTGACCTTGAAGATCATGCCGCGGACGGACTCGTTGTCAGCAATCTCGCGAACCTCGCGGATCCTGTGGAGACCGAGGGCACGGACAGTACGGACCTGGTCCTGCTTGCAACCGTTGGTGCTGCGGACCTGCTTGATCTTGATGGTGTCAGCCATGCTTAGTTCTCCTTACCGACGAACATCTCGGAGACCGTCAGGCCACGGCGAGCCGCGACGTCCTCAGGGCTGGAGAGCTCCTTGAGGCCCTCGACGGCAGCCTTAATGATGTTGAGGCCGTTGTCGGTACCGAGGGACTTGGACAGGACGTTCTTGATGCCAGCAAGCTCAAAGAGGGGACGCACAGCGCCGCCGGCGATAACGCCGGTACCCTCGACAGCGGGCTTGATGATGATGCGGCCGGCACCAAAGTGGCCGAGAACCTCGTGCGGGATGGTGCCCTGCTCGGTCACCGGCACGTGGAACATGTTCTTCTTGGCATCGAGAGATGCCTTGGAGATGGCCATGGGCACCTCAGCGGACTTGCCCATGCCAACGCCGACGTTGCCCTTGCCGTCGCCAACGACGACGAGAGCGACGAGGCTCATGCGACGACCACCCTTGACGGTCTTCGACACGCGGTTGATGTAAACGACGCGCTCCTCGAACTCGGAGGCCTCGCGCTGCTGCTTCTGATTACGAGCCATGTGCTACATACCTCCTAGAGCTCGAGACCGGCGGCACGAGCACCGTCGGCGAGGGCCTTGACGCGGCCATGGTAGATACGGCCACCGCGATCGAAGGCGACCTTGGTGATGCCGGCCTCGATGGCGCGCTTGCCAACGAGCTGACCGACCTTCTCCGCAGCCTCCTTGTTCGAGGTGTGGGTGCCCTTGAACTCGGCCTCGAGGGTCGAGGCAGAGACGAGCGTCAGGCTGGAGCCCTTGCTGTCGTCGATGATCTGGGCATAGATGTTGGCGTTAGTACGGGTCACGCGAAGACGCGGACGCTCGGAGGTACCCGAGACCTTGCCGCGAACACGACGCTGACGACGCTTGAGGCCTTCCAGCTTCGCCTTATGCTTGTTCATACGTAAACTCCTAAAAAGGTTGATCTTGCCAGCACCTGACGGGGTGCTGGTCTTATGCGAGTGAGTCGGTTACGACTACTTGGCGGCCTTACCCAGCTTGCGGCGGATGTGCTCGCCAACGTAGTGGATACCCTTGCCCTTGTAAGGCTCGGGAGGACGATGGCCGCGGATCTCAGCGGCGATCTGACCGACCTGCTGCTTGTTGATACCCTTGACGTTC
Source organism: uncultured Collinsella sp. (assembly GCA_902465015.1). GTDB lineage: Bacteria > Actinomycetota > Coriobacteriia > Coriobacteriales > Coriobacteriaceae > Collinsella. The sequence continues at coordinate 7,945 of CABQLK010000008.1, read as the reverse complement.
ACGTGGGTGTTGTCGGGAACCTCGAAGGTGATGCCCTCGGGAGCCTCGACGATCACGGGGTGCGAGAAGCCCAGGGAGAACTCGAGGTTCTTGCCCTTCTGCTGCACGCGGTAACCGACGCCGGCGAGCTCGAGCTTCTTCTCGAAGCCCTCGGAAACGCCAACAACCATGTTGTGGATGAGGGCGCGGGTGAGGCCGTGGCGGGCACGGGTCTCACGCTCGTCGTCGGGACGGGAAACGGTGAGGACGTTGTCCTCGACGTTGATAGCGAGCTTCTCAAAGACATCGAGCTCGAGCTGGCCCTTGGGGCCCTTGACGACAACGTTGTTGCCGTTGACTGCCACTTCGACTCCGGCGGGAATCTGGACAGGCTTATTACCGATACGAGACACGGTGATCTCCTTTCCTTCTACCTACCGAGCGAATTACCAGACGTAAGCGATGATCTCGCCGCCGACGTTGTGCTTGCGAGCATCGCGGTCGGTCATGACGCCATGGCTGGTGGAAATAATGGCGGTACCAAGGCCACCGCGGACGCGGGGCATGTCGGCAACGCCGGTGTACTTACGCAGGCCCGGCTTGGAAATGCGGCGGATGCCGTTGATGACCTTAGCCTTCTTGGGACCATACTTAAGCGTGATGTGCAGAGTCTTCTGGGGAACGGTGTCCTCGACATCGTAGCCCTCGATGTAGCCCTCCTCGTGCAGAACACGAGCGATCTCGACGAGCTTCTTGCTGCTCGGCATGGAGACCGTGGCCTTGTTCACAGAGTTAGCGTTACGGATGCGCGTAAGCATATCTGCGATCGGGTCTGTAAGGTTCATACAGATTCTCCTTCGTTCTTGATGAACACGTGCTCTTGGTTCTTCGCCGCCCTTAACGGCAAAGCCTTTTTAGCGCGTTTTCCCTGTTCCAAACTGATGCTTGAAACGCTGGTAGTGACTTACCAGCTGGCCTTCTTAACGCCGGGAAGCTCGCCCTTGAGTGCAAGCTCGCGGAAGCAGACACGGCACAGGCCGAACTTGCGGTACACAGAGTGCGGACGGCCGCAGCGCTGGCAGCGCGTGTACTCACGAGTAGAGAACTTCTGCTTGCGATTGCACTTGACGATCATCGATGTCTTAGCCACTTATATCCTCCTCACATAGAGTATTGTTCGCCCCAAGCGCCGCCCCCTTGTGGGAACGGCGCTTATAGGGCAGGTGAACCTATTTCTTGAACGGGAAACCGAAGGCGTCCAGAAGGGCCTTGGCCTCCTCATCGGTGTTGGCGGTGGTCACGAAAGTGATGTCCATACCACGCTGGTGATCGACGGAGTCGAAGTCGATCTCGGGGAAGATGAGCTGCTCGGTGACGCCCATGGAGAAGTTACCACGGCCGTCGAAGCTCTTGGCGGAGATACCGCGGAAGTCGCGAATACGAGGGATCGCGACGGAGGTCAGACGATCGAAGAACTCCCACATACGGTCGCCACGCAGGGTAACCTTGCAGCCGATCGGCATACCAGCGCGCAGGCGGAAGGTAGCGATGGACTTGCGGGCACGGGTGATCATCGGCTGCTGGCCGGTGATGGCGCGCAGGTCGCGCACGGCACCGTCGATGGCCTTGGAATCGGTAGCGGCCTCGCCGACACCCATGTTCACGACGATCTTCTCAAACTTGGGGATCATCATGACGTTCTCGTACTGGAACTTGTCCTGAAGCTGCTGCTTGACCTCGTTGTTGTACTTGGTCTTCAGACGCGGCACATACTTCTCTTCTGCCATTGTTCACTCCTTCTTGGGGTTTTAAGCACGGGGCGTGGCCACGATGGGTTGTCCTCGTGCCTCCTGGCTGCATCCGCGCCGCTCATGGCATTTTGCGGTTTGGACTCGACGCAGCAGGAGCCGACAAAACAATCGGTACTATACGCGCATCGGGAGCGTATTTCCAGAAAAACCTCGTCTGCCTGCACAACTCCACAACTCCCCCGCACAAATGGGTCCCAAAAAGCAGTTGCGGTGAAATAGGGACTGTTGGGCGGCCTAACAGGCTTAAACAATCCGTATTTCACCGCAACTTATTTGTGGGGATGCGATTAGCGCTTGCGGGGGACGAGTTTGGTGCGGCGCAGGTGGATCATCTCGGCGGCGATGGAGATGGCGATCTCCTCGGGGTCCTCGGCCTCGATGGCAACGCCGATCGGAAGGTGCAGCTCGTCGATCTGGTCCTGTGTAAAGCCTTCCTGCTCCAGGCGGGCACGCACAAAGGCCGTCTTGCGGCGCGAACCCAGACAGCCCAGGTAGGCAGGCTTGGCGTGCATGGCCTGAATCACCACGTCGATATCGGACTTGTGGCCTGCTGTTGCCACGACCACCAAGTCGCGCGGGCCGATGGGGCACTGCTTGCTCAGGTTCTTGTAGTCGACCAGACGACGATCGTAGACACCGGGCACCCAATCGGGCGTCAACGTGCCGGGGCGGTCATCGCAGGCCACGACGGCAAAGCCCGCCGCCGTGAGCACGCGCGCCGTCGCGGCGCCCACGTGTCCGCAGCCAAAGATGTAGGTCAGGCCCTCGGGGCAGAGCGTCTCGATGTGCGCCGCGGGAATCTCAGAGGCCGCGTTGGTGTAGGTGACCTTACTCCCTTCCTCCACCAGCGAAAGCCCGGGGCAGCCCGCAATGGTGCGGCGCGATTCCTCGCCATGGTACTCGGCCACATCGCCCTCGAGCGCGCTCGCGATAAACGGCTTAAAGTCGATGACGAAGTCGCCGATGCGCCGATAGACCAAGACGTCGGTAATTTCCTGGAACAACGGTGCCTGGATCGCATCCAGATGCAGATAGCACAGGCAGATGGCTCCGCCGCAGATCATACCGGTATCGGAGTTCTCGCCGCCCATGGTGTAGCGGACCAGACGCGATTGCCCCGCGGCCAGCAGCTCTCGCGCCTCGTCCAGCGCAAAGAGCTCGATCTTGCCGCCGCCGATGGTGCCCGCCTGGCTACCGTCGGCAAAGACGGCCATCCAGGCACCCACGCCGCGCGGCGACGACCCCGCCGTGCCGGCCACGACCACGAGCTCGCACGTCTCGCCAGCACGCAGGGCGACAAGCGCCGCATTCACAACATCGAGCTTTTCCATTGCCGCCTTCTATCCTCTAAAGATATCGGTGAGCATAGCGAGTGCCTCGAGCACGCCGCCGCCGACCGACGTCGCCTTGTCCGAAATGTAGTTGATATAGCTGGCATCGCCGCGCGGATCGACATCGGCGCATTTAAAGCCCTCAGTCACCTGTACGCCGTTCGCCAATAGCCCGCGCAAGCAGCCATCAATCTGCGTGACCATGGGAGTATCACCGGCGTAGCCAATCACGTCTCCGGCGCTCACGATGTCGCCGATTGCGTGGTCGGACCGAAACACGCCGGCGACGGGGCTGTGAATAACGCGCTCCCTGCCATAGCCGGCGATAATGCCCGGCACGCCCGTGTTGGGCTGGGGCGAGCCCTGGGTAATGACACGGCCCAAAAAATGCCCGCGCATAGTCTCGACCACGGCATCGCAATCAACCGGCGCGGTAAAGCCCGGCCCCACGGCGATGACGGCAGGCGCCATGTCGCGCGTGGTGCCCAGGTTGCGCTTGGCTAAAATCGCGTCGACCACAGCCGCGGGCTTCAGTTCGTCGAGCATCTGCGCCTGGGGGTCCACCACGACGGCGACGTCTCCAGCCCCGGTAATCTCAAGCGCCTCGGCCGACGTCTGCGCCAGGCGAGCGCGAATGCCCTCAACCTGGACCTCGCCCAGGCGAATGGCCTCGCAAAAACTGATTGTGCGACGGATGCACGTGGGGACCGCGATATCGGCCATGACGACCGACACGCCGGCGCGCACCAAGCGAGCGGCGACACCCGTGGCGATATCGCCGGCGCCGCGAACATAAACGAGCATTCCCGGGGCACCTCCCTGTGCTACGGTTTGAGCAGAGCAAAAGCGGCTCGACCGCTACTCTGATGATTATTTATTATCACAGTATTATACGGCGGTGAACAGATGGAAACGGTTAGCGGCAATCTTGCCTCGGCGCTCAGGATCGAGCCGGACATTACCGCGATTATCGGCAGCGGCGGCAAGTCGACGTTGCTCAAAACGCTGGGTCTTGAGCTCATGCGCGCTGGCGGCCGCGTGCTCCTCTGCACCACCACGCATATGCTTCCCGTTGCCGGCGTGCCATGGGACGGGTCGAATCGTCGCCTGGACGCCGCGCCTTGGAAGCCGGGCGCCTCGCATGTCCCCGGTTGCACCTGCGAGGCCTGCGCGGGCCTTGCACGCGGAGGCATCTGCCAGGCAGGCATCTTGGACCCGGAGACAGGCAAGCTCTCCGCCCCCGCGGAGCCACTCGGCGAGCTGGCACAGCGCTTTGACTATGTGTTGGCCGAGGCAGACGGTAGCAAGCGACTCCCGCTCAAGGCGCATGCCGCCTGGGAGCCGGTAATTCCCGCCGCCACGGCAAACGTTGTCTGGGTCGTCGGCGCCTCGGGACTGGGCAAACCCGTCGCCGAGGTTGTCCACCGCCCCGAGCTCTTTTGCGAGCGTTGCGGCTGCGAGCTCACCGACACTGCCACCCCAGAGCGCGTCGCCCAGGTGCTCAATGCCGAGCTGCGGATGCTGAACCTCAACAATGCCCGCATCATGCTCAACCAAGTCGACACGCTCAGCGACCCCACGATGGCAGATCGCTTCGAGGCAGCCCTCAACCGCCCCCTCATCGCCACCAGCCTCAAGTAGCCGGCCCCATCTCGTCAGTTGCGGTGAAATACGGACTGTTTGGCCGTATGACGGCCGCAAACAGTCCGTATTTCACCGCAACTGCGGAGGGGACACGGCATCTTTGCTGCTAGCGGGGCACGTAGCGGCCGGGTTGGGCTCCGGTGGGCTCGCCATCGCGCGCCACCAGCACGCCGTTCACAAACACGGCCTTGGCGCGGCCATGTGCCTCAAAGCCCTCGAGCGGCGTGTAGTCCACGGCCTGATGCTGTGTCGCGGCGCGAATGGTCCAGCGCGCCTGGGGATCCCACACGCACACGTCGGCATCGGCACCCTCGGCAAGACAGCCTTTACGCGGATACATGCCAAAAACGCGCGCCGGGTTCTCGCTCATCAAGCGGCAGAGGTCCTCGGGGCCCAGCTGGCCCTCAAAGCTCGTGGCTATCGCGACGGGACGATGCTCCACGCCGGGCCCGCCGTTGGGAATCGCGCGGAAATCGTCGCGCCCGCGGTCCTTTTGCCCGTGCAGATTAAAGCTGCAATGATCGGTTGCAATAGTATCGATCTCGCCGGCCACAAGCGCCTCGCGCAGCGCGGCACGGTCGCCGGCATGGCGCAGCGGCGGACTCATCACGTACTTGGCGCCCGCAAAGCCGTCCTCGCCCTGCTCCAGATAGCAGGTGTCGTCGAGCATCAGATACTGAGGGCAGGTCTCGACATAGATATTCTTCTGCCCGCGCGCTTTGGCAGCGCGAATGGCCTCGAGCCCCAGCCTGGTCGAAAGGTGCACCACGTTGACCGGAGCGTCCCCGGCCAAGTGCGCCAGATACAGCAGACGGCTCACGGCCTCGGCCTCGCACACATCCGGACGGCTGAGCGCATGGCCCTCGGGCCCATGAATCCCCTGCTCGTACACGCGCTTCTGCAGTTCATTCACCAACGTGCCGTTCTCGCAATGCACGCACAGGATACCGCCCACGCGCTTGAGCTCCTCCAACACCTCGAGCGTCTCGGCATCGTCCAAGCGCAGGTGGTCATAGGCAAAGTAGGTCTTAAACGACGACACGCCCGCCTCGCGCATGGCCGAAAGATCGGCGCGGTTGCGCTCATTCCACTCGGCGAGTGCCATATGAAAGGCGTAGTTGGCGGTGCAGGTGCCGTCGGCGCGATGATGCCACTCAGCCAAGGCATCGGGCATGGTCACGCCGCGATCGGCCGTCGCGTAATCCACAATGGTCGTCGTGCCGCCGCAGGCAGCCGCGCGCGTGCCGGTCTCAAAGCTATCGGCCGTCCAGTCCATGCCGGTCCAGCACTGCATGTGCGTGTGCCCATCGATAAAGCCCGGGAACACCCAACAGTCCGTGGCGTCCTGGACGGTATCGTCCTCGCCCGGCTCAATCGCCGCGGCAATCCGCACGATCTTGTCGCCCTCCATGACAAGGTCGGCGCGGCGAAGCCCCTGGGGCGTCACGAGCGCGCCGTTTTTGATGATGATCATAATTGCTCCTTATTGATTGATGCAGTCGGCCACGCGATCAAAATACGAGCAGGCGGCGATATGCTCCGTTATGCGTCGCTGTCCCTTGGCGGTATCGACGTCCCACAGCTCGTAGGCACGCGCCTCGACCAGCACCACGTCGGTACGGTCCTTGAGAATCGAACCGCCGCCGTCCTTGCCCTCAAGACACATAAGTGCATCGAACAGTTCCGCCGGAAAGAGCACCGGGCTCGAAGGTTCACCGTTGCACGCAAGACGCACCGGATGCTTGCGGCCACGCTCGTCAAATGCACGAACCATAGCCTCAAAAGAATCCGAACTCACAAGCGGCTGGTCGCCCGGCAAAAAGAGGCAACCTTTCCAGTTGCGTTCGACTCCCCACGAAAGGCCCGCACGGACGCTTTCGCTGCGCAGCTCACCATCGTGCAGCACGCACGGGCAATGCTTGTCCTCGCAAATCTGGACGACCTCGGGCCAACGCGTCGAAACCACGACGTCAAAGCCCCGGGGAACCGAATCGATGGTCCGGGCAATCAGCGGCTCGCCATAGATATCGGCAAGCATCTTGTTGGAGCCAAACCGCTTGCCCTCGCCCGAAGCCATAATGACGCATCCAAGTTTCATGGTGATACCTCCCCTGAAACCATCGTACCCATAACTCGCGCCGCGGGCATCCACATCGAAAGCGCTTATCCCGCACGCCCGCGATGCAAAAAAGGGGCACCCCGCCGGTTGGCAGAGCGCCCCCTTTACATGGCTTACCTCAACCCGGCTTTAGGCCTGGAGCCAACGGGCGGTGTTGCGCTCGTCGAGGGCCTTGAGGGTAGCGGCGGGATCGGCAACCTTCTGCAGGAACATCATGGCAGCGATGGCGTACGGCTTGTAGCTGGCCTCCTTGTACATGCCCACGCGGTGCATGTCGAAGACGTCGGCGTTAACCTCGCCGTGCTCGCAGGAGACACCGGAGATGTCGGCGGGCAGCGGGTGCATAAAGATGGTGTCCTGGCCGTTGGCAGTCTTCTCCATGAGCTCGGTCGTGGAGCACCAGTCCTGATGGGTGGCGTTCTGGGCGAGCAGCTCCTTCTCGAGCGCTGCGATGCCGGCGTCGTCGCCCTCGGCGTACAGGTTGGTACGCTTCTCCATGGCGGCAAACGGAGCCCAGCTCTTGGGGATCACGATGTCGGCACCCTCGAAGGCCTCGGCCATGGTGTTGACCTGCTTAAAGGTGGTACCGGACTCGGCGGCATAGCCCTTGGCGCGCTCGACGACCTCGGGCATGAGGTCGTAGCCCTCGGGGTGAGCCAGGGTGACGTCCATGCCAAAGCGGGGCAGCAGGCTGATCAGCGACTGCGGGCAGGACAGCGGCTTGCCGTAAGAGGGCGAATAGGCCCAGGTGACGGCAACCTTCTTGCCCTTGAGGTTCTCGAGGCCGCCAAACTCGTTGATGAGATAGAGCATGTCGGCAGAGGACTGCGTGGGGTGATCGGAATCGGACTGCAGGGAGATAAGCGTGGGACGGTGATCCAGAACGCCGTCCTCGTAGGCCTGCTGGACGGACTCGGAGACCTCGGCCATGTAAGCGTCGCCCTTGCCGATGTACATGTCATCGCGGATGCCGATGACGTCGGCCATGAAGGAGATCATGGTAGCGGTCTCGCGGACGGTCTCGCCGTGGGCGATCTGGGACTTCTTCTCGTCCAGGTCCT